>LUJS01000001.1:0-33175 GCA_001689495.1 Bacteroidales bacterium M8
GCGAAAGCTGTTCATGTCCGTTTCATATGGCGATGGCAAATAGGTATCTATATGCCCTTAGTAATGATAATCATAATTTCAGAAGTGCCCTTATGTATGCCACAAAGGAGTATGATCTAATGAAAGCGTCAAGAGGGCTTGATGAATACACCGTGACTGCATTATGTGATGTCGCTACAGCCCATGCAAATAATAATAATACTGACTCTGCACTACGAATTACAAAAGATATTATTGAGTATTCTGTTTTAAGAGATGATACTGTTTCAATGGTAATGGGACTTCACATAAGGGCGATTTCGTGTCTAAGGTCTCAACTCTATGGTAAAGCCATCGAGTGCTTTAAACGTATATCAGAATTTGGGGAAAACTATCTTACGGATTCGGATATATATAATTTTGTTTTCTGTGCCTTGAAGCAGGAGGATAACGCACTGGCGGATTCCATAGTGGGGAGTCTGGATATGGAAACGCAACGAAATGCTGTCCCTGAGATGTATTGGGTTGTGAATAAAGAAATGTCAAAAGCCGGAGCGACTGCTATAGCTATATTGGATGAGTATGACAGAATGCTCAATAAGATTTCGGCTCAAGAAGTTCCTAATGCTGAATCAGAATATCAAAGAATGAAAGCAGATGAAGCAATAATGAAGAAGAAAGAGATTATGACGTATGCGGTTGTCATTTCCTGTTTGTTATTTTCAATTATTGTATATGGTTTGTCAATGTCAAGAATAAAAAAGGCCAAGACGATGGAACTCTTTGCGGTAATCAATAATATTTCTCTTGAGAAAAACGAGTTGATTGAAAAACATTTCCAACGGACTAATCGGTTGTGTGAACATCTTAATGCTAAGACTTTCAAGATTGACATTGATTCATTGAAAAGTCAATTGAAAACCGACATACGAGATTTTTGCAGCGAGTCAGAAGCAGAACTGATTTCAAGTGCTAATCTAAGACATCCAAATATGCTTAGGAGGTTTGATGAGGAATATAAAGACCTTAATCCTAATGACCGACAATTGTTCATATATCATCTATGTGGCTTTTCTCCGATTACGATAAGTGTGTTCTTTGGTTGTAACATACAATCTGTCTATACTCGCAAATCCCGACTCAAGTCAAGAATTACTGGGTCGGAGAGTCTTTTCAAGGATGAATTTCTGAAAATTCTCTCATAAAAATATCTTACAGTATGCCCATGGGTCGAAGGCCTATGGGCATATTTTTCAGCACATTACATCAATATATTTTAGCTTCGAAGGCGTGTAAGATATTACATGATGTAAGGTATTTATATACAGCGGTTTATATTTGGAGCGTAAGGTCTTTTTTTGATCTGGAAAATCATTACTAAGGAAAAAAAGTCTTAATTTTGCAGAGAATTCATTCACATATAAACTCGAATTATATGAAGAAAATTATTGTACATCTCAATGTTTGCACTCAACATTAGTGCTCTTGAAGATGAAGAGCCGGAGCAAAAGAGTAATACGAAATACCCTGTCGTTTATAGGCATGGTAAGGTCGTTTTGAAATCTGGTCCGTCTATTCATCGCAAGCCGGCTAATATTGTGCTGGATTTTTATTATACTGAGGGTAATATGATATTCAAGGAATCATCATATTATGAAATGCTTGAGGTTAAGGTGTTGGACGAGACTACTGGTGATACTTGGTGCGGAATAATTACAGTAGATACACCATCTATGTGTGGCCCTATAGAAGGGAGTTTATACTCAATTATATGTATAAATGAACATGGGCAGACTTTTGCTGGATATTTTGAATTATAACAAATATAGATTTATGAAGAAACTATTCTTTTCGCTTATCATGGGTATTCTCATGATAGCATGTTCGTCACAGTTTGACGAACCAAAGATGACTACTCCTTCTGAGTATGGAGGCCAATCTGTTTACCTTACACCGACGGAAGCATGTGAAATAGCATCGACTGCGTTTGAGAATTTTAACAATGATGGTTGTGCTAAACCTTATTCACGTAGTGCCCGTAATGCATATGCGCATCTCTATGAAAGTAGTGTTTTTTCACGTAGTCAAACCCCATCACTTTATGTCGTTGACTTTGAAGAGGGTGGTTTTGTCGTGGTCAATGCTCATCGTGAGGCATCAACGCAGATTTATGCGGTTGTGGAAGATGGTCAATTTGACGATTCTGATAATCCGGGGCTAAAATACTATATGGAATATGCCGAGGAAAGAGCTGCGTCAGATCATAAGAAGAGACTTGGTAATATTGAGATTCTCCCTCCAATCGAAATAAAGAAAGATAAACTTATAAATCGACGAGATACATTGATTACTCCGGTAACCAAATGGCATAGAAATGCGCCATATAATACTAAGTGCGCTCTTATGCCTAATTCTTCCGAGCGTTACCCTGTTGGAACTATAGCTATGTCGCTTGCTACCTTAATCGCAGATCAAAAAAGTCGTAGAAAAGATTTAAGAGAAGAGAGTTTTAGGGATGGTCGTGTTTATTATTCATTTAACTGGGCAGAAATGTTGGAGTTTACGACTATTGACCATCTTTCAAAAACCGGACGGGATGATGTATGTGAATTGCTTGAATATTTTAACACTTTTGATTATCGGCAAGATATTAAGGGAGACTTCATTAATCATGATGTTGTACCTGACGGTTTGGCCACTATTATGGAGTACTCACATTGGTTATCTAAACCATATATTTTCAAGAACGGTACATCTGTAAAGGTAGTCATGGACACTTTGTGTATACGTAATACACCTCAAGTAATTTATGGAGAGGAGGAAGATAAATCAGTAGGAGATGTATGGCTTATTCAAGGTGCAAGAATAGATACATATCAGAAAGTGAGTCCTAGTATTGATGGCTCTGAACCCGGTCCGATTTATGAGCAGGAATATCTATATTTCAACTGGTGTCTTGGAGGTAGATCTAACGGATGGTATTTTTACAATGGGGTATGGCATGATTATTATAATAATGATGATGATACAGGAAATAGCGACCCAGACATAGTAGGTGAAAGCTATACAAAAAATATATTGATGGCGCTAGGGTCTCTAGTCTCAAATTAGTAATCGAGAGAGATTGTTTTACAAAATATATTTGTAATTTTACAATCTATAATCTGATTATATGCTTTTAGATTAAGATTTTTATTTATTTAAGAAGTAGACTATGAATAAGTTCCTGAAATTGTCATTCATTCTCGTGGCGTTGGCGCTGGGAATGGTGTCGTGTTCGGACGATGATTCCGATCAGCCTGATGTCGTACCGGTTCTTCCCGGCACGGTGCCCGCTCCAGAGTTTACGGGCATAGATGCGACCGCAAAGGCCAACTTTGCAGACGGGCTTGTTACGGCCACGCTTGTTGAAGTGGAAAACTATTTGCGTGTGCGTATTGCAGGCTCGAGCCCTGAAAATCCGCGCTATGCGTGGCGTATGGGCACCAACAATCACGCCACTGTCTATATCAAGGGCGGTAAACTTTACGTGGGTTTTTACAGTTACGCGCTGGCATATATCAAAAAGAACAATCCCGATGCCATGGGGGCGTTGCAAGACCTTGATTTCTACTATCGTAGGTCGTATAGGGATACGCAAACATCTTATCCGGGCATTTTGTGTGCGAGTGATTTCAAGTTTGGAAATCTGCCGCTCGCACAGATTGCATTCACGGACATTGATGTTGTCGAGCTGAATGACAAGAGAATGGCATATTCGATCGTCAACAAGGAAGACTCGGACATCACCACGTTCTGTGTGTTTGAAATATCAAGGGGTATGGATGTCGAGAATACGCTGATGGTAGACACGCCCGAGCAGGGTATGCGCCTTATGCTCGACAGATGCTATAATGTGCTCTGCGTGCAGGACGAGGGCTATAAGCCATTTATCGACGAGATAGCTCAGAAACTTGGATTGAAATAACGGCCTTATCGTTGCATCAAGAAAACAGCCCGGGGTGAACTACTGAACACCTTGGGCTGTTTTTGCTACGCGCCTACGTTGATGTTATACTACAGCCCCACATTGTGCGGGGTTTGGAACCGTAGCCCCGAGGCCTTGCCTCGGGGAGAACGGCCCATCCCCGGCAATCCGGCCCCCGAACGGGGTTCGGGGAATACCCGTCCGTCACCGCGCACCTACGGCGCGCTATTGGGGCGGGGTGTCGTTTCCCGGGGTTGCGCACACCTACGGCGTGCTTATCCCGGGCTATTTCCGTCCGACCGCCCTGCGGTCGTCTACGCTCCGCGGGAGTGGGCGTTTCATCACGTTGTGCACCATTGCGCGCGGGACCCGGACACCCTGCGGGAGCCCGAATAATCGTCGGTTGAACCCTACCTCGGGGCAAGCCCCGAGGCTATTAAAGCTGTGCCCCGCCTCCGCGGGGCGCTCGGGCATTGTCAGTCCGTGATTGGATTGGCCGACCGCCCTGCGGTCGTTTCCGCTCCGCGGGGATAGGGCTCACCCGGCTTTTTCTGTCCGACTGCTACGAAATTAGTCAGGTGTATTTATGGTTTTATTCCATATTGTTCAAGCAATTCTCCAAGGTCTTGTTTTAATTGTGGTATGTGTCTAATTACAAGGCTCCAGAGAAATTCCGGTCTCACGCTGTCGTAGCCGTGAATGATCCTATTGCGTGTATTGATTATCTCGCGTGCATTCGGTAACGGGAAATTACGGTCGATTTTCAGTATTCTGTTTATGGCCTCGCCCATAATCTCGGTCTTTCTTTCTACCGCACTTCTTCGCAAGTAATCTTTTTCGAAGACATCGTATCGCATAGGATAATTTTCAAAATAGCTCTCAAGTTCATCAATAGCCATTTTGACATCCATAAGATAGATGGATATGTATTCATCCATAAATAATCTGTTTTTTGCGGTCTATGGATGCTTTGAAAAGGGGGTTGCGGATGGCGTCTTCTTCGATTAGATCCACCGGGCGGCCGAATATGCGTTCGAGTGCGTCGCGCAGTCCGAAATAGTTCGAGAGATAGTCCCATTCCTCGTGGCCCGTCTTGTCAAACCGTACGAGCAAGTCGACATCGCTGTTGTCATTAAACCTATCCGTCAGAATCGAACCAAACACGGCGAGGGTCTTCACCCTGTATCTGTGGCAAAGTTCCAGTATGGTTTTAATATTCATTTCGATGAGTTTCATGACGGATAATGTCTTGATGCAAAGGTACAACAAATTTTGGTTGTACGAGGTTTTTGCCGTGGAATTTTGTCAGTCGTCGCAGTCGCAGTGGACGCGGTGGCGGGCCGAGTGACATTCGGTGAGGCGGTGGTCGATGATGAGGTGGCGGTTGGCCATGCCGGCTATGGTGGACATCTCGTGGCTGACGAGCAGGATGGTGGTCGTGGCCGAGAGCCGTTCGACAATGTCATAGATGTGGTGCTCGAACTGTTTGTCGACATAGCTCAGAGGCTCGTCGAGCACCAGCACGTCGGGACGCGAGATGAGGGCCCTGCCGAGGAGGGCGCGCTGCAACTGGCCTCCGGAGAGTACGCCGATGCTCTTTGTGGCGTGTTCGGTCAGTCCCATCAGCTCGACTGTCGCGGCTGTGCGGCTGTCGCGTTCGGCGCGTGCGATGCGTTCGCCTGTCAGGCCCGAGGCGACGACCTCGCTCACGGTGATGGGAAACCGCGAGTCGATCATGTTCTTCTGCGGCAGATAGCCTATGGCGATGCCGGGGTCGGTATATGTCACCGACCCGGTGGTGGGCTTGATGAGGTGCAGGATAATGCGCAGCAGCGATGTCTTGCCGCCGCCGTTGGGGCCTGTGATGGCTATGAAGTCGCCCCGGCGGACGTCAAAGTCGATGCCCTCGAGTATGTCGCGGCCTTCGCGGCGCAGCGATATGTCGCGCAGGGATATTATGATGTCGCGCGTGTCGGCGTGTGTGTGGCTGCAGCTCATAGAGATGCCGTGGTGTGGGGGGCGAGCGCGTCGGCGATGCGTATCATCTCCTCTTCCCAGTGAGACGACAGTGGGTTGATGCTGACCTCGCGGGCTCCGATCTCGTTGTTGAGGGCCGAGACATGGCGCTTGTCAAGGTCTTGCTGGCTGAAAAACACTTCGGCGCCGTGGCTGCGGGCGTGGTCTATGGCCTCGCGCATCGAGCCGACCGAGCTCTCCTTGTTCTCGTGGCCGCCGACTATGACCTGCTCGAGGCCATAGTCGCGTGCGAAGTAGCTGAGCGAGGGGTGCCAGACCAGAAAAGCCTTGCCCCTGACGGGCGCGAGACGGGCGGCAATGGCGTGGTCGAGCGAGTCGAGATGTGCGTCGAGGGCCTCGAGGTTGCGGCGATACCGGCGCTCGCCCTGCGGGTCTATCTGCGAGAGGGCGTTGGCTATGTTGCGCGCCATGATGCGGGCATTCCTGACAGATGTCCATGTGTGGGGGTCGACGGTCTCGTCGGCATCGGCGTGCGGGCCGTGGGCGTGGGTGCCGGTCACGGGCACGATCCCCTCGGAGGTGTTGAATATCGGCAGGTCGGGGTTGGAGTCGTGTATCTTGTCTATCAGGGCGGCCTCGAAGCCTATGTTGCCGACGCGGAGATAGGCCGACGACTTCTGCAGGTTTATCATGTGGGTCACCGAGGGGTCGTATGTCTCGGGGTTGGCGCCGTCGGCCAGCAGGCATCGCACCTGCATCCGGTCGCCCGCTATCCGTTCCACCAGATAGCGCTGCGGCTCGATGCTCACGGTGACTATGGGCTTCTCGGCCGGGCCGCTGCCGCACGCCATGAGCAACAGCAGCAGAACCCCGACGAGAGGGGTGAGTATATATGGTATTTTAGTCATTTTCTGATTTTTTTGCAAATATAATCATTTTTTTGCAATTATCAGCTCCATTCCGCACCTTTTGCAGTCAAAATTAACTTTCAATCGCAGTTTTCCGCTCTCCAGATAGAGTGGCGAGGGCCATTCGCGGCCCTCGGGCGTGAGCAGGCACCGGCCCAGTTCGCGCCGCAGGCAATAGCGGGTGGTCATCACCACGGTCTCGCCCTCGGGGCGCTCTACCTCGACGGCAGGAGTGACGGACGTGGCTCCGTGGTCGGCATAGAATCGCCGGGCCAGACTGTTGGACACATTGTCGTGGATGGTCAGCTCGTTGCCCATCGGGAGCGGGGCCGAGGTGTCTTCGGGCAGGCGCAGGCGGCGGCTGTATGTGGCGCGGGCGGTCGAGTCGAGCAGGGCGCACGCCTGTCGGCGCAGGGCCGCGAGGGACGAGGCGGGGATGAACACCCCTCCGGCCAGATCGACAATCCGTCCGGCCGCATAGATGGTGTCGCCCAGCTTGGTGAGTATGTTGCGCCGCGGGGTCTCCTGCGGGGTCACAGCCTCGGCGGCAGGGGAGGGGAGGGTGAGCGTGGCCGTGGCCGAGACTCCGCGCTCGTCGGTCATCTCGAGAGCTATGCGGTCACCCCCCGGCAGCAGGCGCAACGACATGTCCACCCTGACGGTGCGCGTACAGCGTGCTCCGGTCATGGCTGTGTCCCACTCCTTGTCCTTGTTGCGATAGAGCGGGGTGCCGGGCTGAATCTTTTGCGGCGATGCCGGATAGAGCCTGTCGCCGTCGACGCGGTTCAGGCGAAATCCGCAGAACTTGCCCGAGGCGTCGAAGTATCCCAGCCCGTCACCGTTGGCCAGCCGGGCCGACAGTCGGGCGGTTATCTCGCGAGGGGTGCAGCGGGTCACCGTGCCGACCTTCTCGCCCATCGCCTTGGGGGTATGTATGGCAGCGATGCCGTTCTTGGGCGCGCGTCCGCTGATGAAGTATGGCGTGAATCCGCGGTTGAACGCCTTGGCCGGATCGGGGGTGAAATTGCACCGCGACCGTCCGAACGAGGCCCTGCGGAAACGCCCGCCGCTCTCTGAGACGATGCGGTCGAGCAGCCGCGAGTAGTGGGCCACGGTGTTCATGACATAGTCGGCCTCCTTGAGCCGGCCCTCGATCTTGAATGAGGTGACGCCGGCCTCGGCCATCTCGCGCAGCGACGACGAGCGATTGAGGTCGCGCAGCGACAGCAGGTGCTTGCCGGCGACCAGCGTGCGGCCCGACTCGTCCTTGAGGTCGAACGGCAGGCGGCATATCTGGGCGCACTCGCCGCGGTTGGCGCTGCGTCCGCCCGACATGGCGCTGGCACGGCAGTCGCCGCTATAGCTCACGCACAGGGCACCGTGTATGAAGGCCTCGATCTCGACCCCGGGCACCTCGCGGTGCATGGCCGCGATCTCGTCGAGCGACAGCTCACGGGCCGGCACGACGCGCGAGAAACCGACCGAATGCAGGAAACGGGCCTTCTCGGGCGTGCGTATGTCGCATTGGGTCGAGGCATGGAGGTCTATTGGCGGAATGTCGGCGCGCAGCAGACCCATGTCCTGAACGATCAGCGCGTCGACGCCGATGCGCCACAGGTCGCTGACAAGGCGCTCCACGTCGGCCATCTCGTCGTCATAGATTATGGTGTTGACCGTGGCATAGACCTTGACGCCGTATGGATGTGCCGTCTCGACCACCCGCCTGATGTCGTCGAGGCTGTTGGCGGCGGCACGGCGCGCACCGTGGCTGGCCGGACCGATGTATATGGCATCAGCCCCGGCAAGTATGGCCTTGATGGCAATGTCGGCATCGCGCGCCGGCGCAAGAAGTTCGAGTGGAGTCGGTGTCATGATCTATGTGCCTGTTAATGTAAGTTAATTATATTAATACGTTTCCACATGCCGGTTTATTGTAAGAGTGACACAATAATTCGGTCGTCAGTTCTTTCGCAATGCTTGTTTTTTTGTTTGTTTTTTGGTGGGGAATGAGCTATCTTTGCGGGTAGATACAACTAAACTCAGGATATTTTATGGATAATTTCAGCTATTGCTCGCCTACGCGCTATCTGTTCGGGCGCGGGACCGAGGATGAGACAGGCCGCCTCGTGGCCGAGGCCGGATGGAAAACCGTGATGATCGTCTATGGCGGCGGCTCGGCCGTGCGCTCGGGCCTGCTGGGCCGCGTGTGTGATTCGCTGTCGCGCCGAGGCATCACGTTCGTCACTTTCGGTGGCATACATCCCAACCCCACCGACACGCCCGTGCGCGACGGCATCGAGATGTGCCGCCTGTCGGGTGCTCAGGCACTGCTGGCCGTGGGCGGCGGCTCTGTCATAGATACGGCCAAGGCCATTGCCGCCGGCGCGCTCTATGACGGCGATTTCTGGGACTTCTATGCCGGCAAGACGGCGGTCGAGAAGGCCCTGCCCGTGGGCGTGGTGCTCACCATTCCCGCCGCAGGCAGCGAGGGTAGCGGCAACTCAGTGATAACCAACGAGTCTACCGGTCAGAAGCTGGGCATTCGCACCGACTTTGCCCTGCGTCCCAAGTTTGCCGTGATGAATCCCGAGCTCACCGAGACCCTGCCGTGGGCACAGACCTCGGCGGGCGTGGCCGACATGATGGCCCACATCATGGAGCGCTATTTCACCACCACGACCGATGTCGATGTCACCGACCGCCTGTCCGAGGGGCTGCTCATGGCCATAATCGACATGGCCCGCCGCGTCAAGGCCGACCCCAAGGACTATAATGCACGCGCCAACCTGATGTGGAGCGGCACGCTGGCCCACAACGGCCTGTGCGGCTGCGGACGCAAGGAGGATTGGGCGTCGCACGGTCTGGAGCATGTGCTGTCGGCCCTCTATGACGTGACGCACGGTGCCGGACTGGCCGTGGTATTCCCCGCATGGATGACATACATGGCCGACCGCCGTCCCGAGAAGATCGCCCAGCTGGGCCGCAGGGTGTTCGGGCTGGACTCACTGCAGATGACCGACTCGGAGGCCGCCCACAAGACCGTCGACGCGCTACGTGCATTCTTCAAGGAGATGGAACTGCCCCTGACCCTCAAGGAGCTCGGCATCACCGATCCAGACTTCAAGATGTTCACCCAAGACTTCCACCGCGACAAGGGGAACCCCTATCAGGGCTACTACACGCTGACGCCCGAGGACACCGAGGCCATATACCGCCTGATGCAGTGAACAACCACGAGGCCGCAGACGTTATAATATACTACAGCAAACATCAATTCTAATATCGTATATCTATGAATTACCTTACGGACGAGAAACTGGTCATTGTCGGCGCCGCCGGCATGATCGGCTCGAACATGGCCCAGACCGCCATAATGATGAAACTCACACCCAACATCTGCCTCTACGACCCCTATGCCCCCGCCCTCAAGGGCGTGGCCGAGGAGCTGCTGCAGTGCGGATTCGAGGGTCTGAACCTGACCTATACAAGCGATGTCAAGGAGGCCCTCACGGGTGCCAAGTACATCGTCAACTCGGGCGGTGCCGCCCGTAAGGCCGGCATGACCCGCGAGGATCTGCTCAAGGGCAACGCCGCCATAGCCGAGGAGTTCGGCAAGAATGTCAAGGAATATTGCCCCGACGTCAAGCATGTCGTGGTCATCTTCAACCCCGCCGACATCACCGGCCTGATCACCCTGCTCTATTCGGGCCTCAAGCCCTCGCAGGTATCGACCCTCGCCGCCCTCGACTCGACACGTCTGCGAAACGAGCTGGCCAAGTACTTCAAGATCTCGCCCGACGAGATCAAGATGGCCCGCACATACGGTGGCCACGGCGAGCAGATGGCCGTATTCGCAAGCACCTGCACGGTGGCCGGACAGCCCCTGTCGCAGATCATCGGCACCGACGCCCTGCCCGAGCAGGAGTGGAACGAGATGAAGCAGCGCGTCATTCAGGGTGGCAAGAACATCATCGACCTGCGTGGCCGCTCGTCGTTCCAGAGCCCTTCGTATCTCTCGATCGAGATGATCGCGGCCGCAATGGGCGGCAAGCCTTTCACATGGCCCGTGGGTACATACGTCAACAACGGCGAGTACAACCACATCATGATGGCCATGGAGACCACCGTGGACAAGAACGGCGTGACCGTGCATCCCGTCAAGGGCACTCCCGAAGAGCACAAGGAGCTCGACCAGAGCTATCACCACCTGTGCAAGCTGCGTGACGAGGTCATCGCCATGGGCGTGATGCCCCAGATAGACCGGTGGAAGACCATCAACCCCAACCTCGGCTGATCTCCGACACAGTCTGACGACAATATGAATAATGCCCGAAACCGGCCGGTTTCGGGCATTATTCTTGTGACTGTATGCGGGAATTATCTCAGGCGGTCGTAAGAGCGGAGCAGCTTGATGTCGTGGTTGATGCCCGAGACTGCGAGAATCTCGAAGATGACGGTCAGCGGCAGAAGGATGTCCCAGACGGAGAAGTGAGCGTCGAGACCTTCGGCCGATGCCTGCTTGTAGAGGGCGAAGCAGACCACGGCGACCACGGCCAGCGTGAGCATGAGGCAGACGCCGGTGACCGTGCGCTGCAACTGAAGGTTGCGATAGAGGAAGAGGTCGACCAGCAGCAACAGGATGATCGCACCCGTGGGGATGAGGATGCCGTACTCGCTCATGGTGTAGAGTGCCTCGGTGGCGCCGCCTTCGAGGTGTTCGATATGGCCGTAGGGGACTGCCAGAAAGATGGCCATGGCGATGACTGCCAGAAAGATGTAGACGGATTGAATGCGTTGTATCTGCATGTCGGTAGTGGTTTTAAGTTGTTGTGATGGGTGAATTTTTGTCAAAAGTACTAATTTTTTAACAATCCCCGCAGGGTTTAGTTAGCAAAATGTCGTAATTTTGTAAAAGAATCACGAGTTTCCATCATCAAAATCCAACAAACATGACAGATTCCCGTCCCCTCATAATGGTGACCAACGACGATGGCGTGCACTCGCGCGGACTTGCCGCGCTTGTCTCGGTGGCCTCGCGCCTCGGCCATGTCGTAGCCGTCGCCCCCTCGCTGCCGCAGTCTGCCAAGTCGTCGGCCCTCACCGTAGACAGTCCGCTCCATATCACCGCGCATCCGCCCATGGGCGATGCCGAGGTATATAGCGTCAGCGGCACTCCGGTCGACTGCGTTAAGCTGGGCATGCACGCCATACTGGACCGCCGCCCCGACCTGCTGCTCTCGGGCATCAACCACGGCTCGAACGCGGCCGTCAACAACATCTATTCGGGCACCATGGGCGCGGCCATGGAGGGTTGTATCGTCGGCATCCCCTCGGTGGGGCTGTCGTTGCTCAGTCACAATCCGGCGGCCGATTTTGGCGGCATCCTCCAGATGGTCGAGGATATAATCAGGCGTGTGCTCGCCTCGGGGCTCCCCGAGGGCATCTGCCTCAACGTCAACTTCCCCAAGGACCGTGTGCCCGAGGGTCTCAAGACCGTGCGTGCCGCGCGCGGATACTGGACCGAGGAATATGCCGACTATGCTACCCCCGGCGGTCGCCCCTTCTATTGGCTCACGGGCCGCTATCACAACATAGAGCCCGATGCAGCCGACACCGACGAATACTGGCTGGCCCGCGGCTGGGCCACTGCCGTGCCCGTGCGTCCCGACCAGACGGCATCGGACATGATAGGCCGCATAGACACTCTGCTCGGATGATCATGGCACGTCGTATCCTCTCTCTCGTCATCCTGCTGGCCGCGGCATTTCAGGGCGCGGTCATGGCCTTCCCGCTCAAGGTGGCGGGACTCGACACCATCCGCACGGCCGTGTGGATACACGACCTGCGCTGGGGCTTGGATGTGGTCAGCGCCAATGTCGACCGCTCGCTGGTGCCCGCATCGGTCATGAAGAGCGTCACGGCTGCCTCGCTGCTCAATCTCGCATCGAGCGCCGAGCGTTTCGCCACGCCGGTCATGGCCGTTGGGCGCATAACCGCCGACTCCGTCCTCGACGGCAACATCGTGGTGCGCGTCAACGGCGACCCGACCATCGAGTCGCAGTTCTTTGACTCGACCCGGGGCTTTGCCGACAGCATCGCCGCCGGCGTGTGCCGCCTCGGCATCAAGAGGGTCAAGGGCTCGGTGATAATAGACAGCAGCGACTTTCAGGACGCCACGACACCCCCCGGATGGATGTCCGAGGACATTCCGTGGCCATACGGGGCGCGCCTGCAGGGAGCCAACTTCCGCGACAACCGTTTCAGGCTGCGTCTCCCGTCCAAGGAGACCGTGCCCTATGTGCCCGATCTGAAATTCTCGTTCAAGCCCTCGAAAGGACGCTCGGCCAAGGTGGACCGCAAGGACGGCTCGGAGACGTTTCTCGTCTCGGGCAACACTCGCCGCGGTGTCTCGGACATGTTCTCGATGCCCTATCCGTGGAAGGTGATGCGACACGAGGTGACGGAGACTCTGCGGGACAACGGCATAGAGGTGAGCGGACAGGACATGGCGTCGAAAGGTGACGAACATAACGTATATACACACCTGTCGCCCGAGTTTGGCGAGATACTCCGCAGCCTCATGTTCAGGTCGGACAACCTGATGGCCGAGGGGATGCTGCGCGCCATCGCCCCCGGAGGCACGAGGGCCGATGCCATAGCTGAGGAGAAGGCCGTATGGACGATGGCCGGAATAAGCGCCCACGGCGTCAACATAGTCGACGGCAGCGGCCTGTCGAGAGACAATCGCCTCACGGCACGCTTTCTCGGCGAGATAAACCGCTACATGCTGGCCGATGATTTCGGCACGGACTATACCGCGCTCTTCCCCCGCGCCGGATATGACGGCACGCTGCGCAACTTCCTGCTCGACACTCCGCTCGAGGGGCGCGTGGCCATGAAGACCGGGTCGATGAAGGGCGTGCAGTCGTATAGCGGATACCTCTTGGACGACGAGGGGCGCCCCACGCACCTGCTGGTTTTCATCGCCAACGGGTTCAGATGTTCGCGCGCGGCGTTAAAAAATTCGATTCAGAGATTGTTATTAGATACTTTTTGTGTAAGTTTGCAGAATGAAACTGACCAATGATATTGATGCGCTCCTCAAGCTGGCCTACGAGGCCGAGGGGCTGTTGCTTCTGCTCAAGAGCCGTGGCGGCGAAATGCCTGCCGACGCCCTGACGCTGCTGACCGAGAAAACCGCCATGCTTCAGGCCGGTGTCATGGACTTGCCTTATGACGGCACCCCGGTCGCAACCGAGGCCGCCGAGCCCGCGCCCGCGCCCGAGTCTGACAGCGAGGCCATTGCCGAGGCTGCGGAGGAGGAGACCATAGCCGATGCCGGCGAGCAGCCGGAGGTTGTCGAGCATGAGTCCGAGCCTGCGGTCGCCGGCATGACGGCAGAGGCCGAGACCCTCGACGAGCGTCTGGCCCGCGAGCGCGCCCGCGACATATTCAAGGCCTTCACGCTCAACGACAAGTTCCGCTATCGCCGCGAACTGTTCCACGACTCGGACGACGAGTTCAGGGACACGCTCGGAATCATCTCGGGCATGTCGTCGTTTGCCGAGGCCGAGGAATACTTCTACGAAGACCTCTGCTGGGATCCCGAAAACGAGGAGGTCAGATCGTTCATGGAGATTGTCAGGAAACACTTCTGACGCCGCGAGCCCATGGCCAGACTCTATATAGTTCCCACCCCGGTCGGCAATATGTCCGACATGACGCCGAGGGCCGTCGAGGTTCTCGGCAAGGTCTCGGCCATCTATGCCGAGGACACAAGGACATCCGGAGTGCTGCTGAAGCACTTCGGCATCACCACGCCTTGTCTCAGCCACCACAAGTTCAACGAACATGCCACCGCGGCCCCGATCATAGACCGTGTCGAGGCCGGCGAGGATATAGCCCTCATATCGGATGCCGGCACGCCGGGCATCAGCGATCCGGGCTTCATGCTGACACGCGAGTGTCGCCGCCGCGGCATCGAGGTCGAGACATTGCCCGGCCCCACGGCGTTCGTCCCTGCCCTCGTCAACTCGGGGCTCCCAACGGACCGTTTTACATTCGAGGGATTTCTGCCTCCCAAAAAGGGGCGCCGCACCCGGCTCGAGGGGATAGCGGCATCGACCTGCACGACAATCATCTACGAGTCGCCCCTGAGGCTGGTACGGACACTCGGCGAGCTGACCGACGTCTGTGGCGCCGACAGACCCGCCTCGGTCTCGCGCGAGATCTCGAAGGTGCACGACACCACCGTGCGCGGCACCCTCGGCGAACTAAAGGAATACTTTGCCGAAAACAATCCGCGCGGTGAGATTGTTATCATCGTAGGGCCGCAGGAGGCTCAGGCCCGCACCCACAAGAACAAGTACAAGGATGCCGACGAATAATCGGCGTCACGACATTACAAAAATCACGAATTTCAACATCACGTCAATTCAAGAATATGAAAAAGATTGCAACTCTCGCCATCGTGGCCGCAACACTCCTCACCGGGTGTAATGCAGACAAGCTCCGCGATACCGAAGCTCAGAATGCCCAGCTCAAAGGTGATCTCGCCGAGACACTCGCCACACAGGATTCATTGCTCGTGCTTGTCAACGACATCTCGGACGGCATGAGCCAGATCAAGGATCTCGAGAAAATCATCAGCACTCCCGGATCCCTTTCGGGCGAGTCGACATCGCGCAAGGAGCAGATTCGCAACGACATGATTGCCATACAGCAGGCCCTTCAGGAGCGCCGCCAGCGTCTGGCCGAGCTCGAGAAGAAACTCGAGGCCGCCGGTGGCGAGACATCGACACTCAAGCGCACCATCTCAAACCTCAAGGCCCAGATCGCAGACCAGACCACTGAGATCGCCACGCTGACCAACCAGCTTGCCAGCGCCAACATAAAGATCGAGGAACTGACCACCACTGTCAATGACCTCAACGCCAACGTAGACTCGCTCCGCGGCGACGTCGCTGCCGAAGAGGCCGCCAAGAAGGCCGCCGAGGAGGAGGCAACCGCAGCCATCAACGAGCTCAACACCTGCTATTATGCCATCGGTACAAACAAAGAGCTCAAGGAGCGCGGCATCATCGAGAGCGGTTTCCTGCGCAAGACTAAGATCATGAAGGGCGACTTTGACATGGCATACTTCACCGCCGCCGACAAGCGCACCCTCAACGAGATCGCCACGCACAGCAACAAGGCCGAGATCAAGACCTCGCAGCCCAAGGACTCATATCAGATCGTAGACGTCAACGGACAGAAGGTCATCAAGATCACCGACCCCGCCAAGTTCTGGCAGCTCTCGAACTTCCTTGTCATCAAGGTTGACTGACCAAAGAAATCATAGCTCAATACCCTAACCCCGCGCGGGGAGGACCATATCGGCCCTCCCCGCAATTTTTTTTGGAGAAAGTAAGGTAGGAGGATTCGGTCAGGGATAGCGATTTAGCTTTTTCCGGATGTAGTATATGGCTATGGCCCTGTATTCCGGATAAGCCTTGAGCGTGACTTCTTTCTTGGTGTCGGGGTCTGTATATGTCACGTCTACAGTCTTGTTCTCGAACTGTCTCAATAGTGATTGCCACCAGTTTTTTCCGGCGTTGCGCCCGAGAGCCCCGGCCTTTTTCTGTATGGCCGAGATTACCGCCATCCTGTTCTGGCGCAGCAGCGTATGGTTGAGGTTAAGAATGTTGTCCGGATCAAAATCTGCGTCAATGTCGCCTATTTCTCTCTGCAGCGAGACATAGAGCATTCCATCGCGTGCCACATCCCACCCCGGACGGTTTTCGTCGAGCCATTCACGTTCCTTCTCGTCGGGCAGGACCCTGAGCTCTATGTCCGAACAGATTTTACCCGCCTCACGGTTTCGGACGTTCGTGACATAATAGAACAGTTTGTCCACATCGTCGTCAAAAATGTCGAAGTGGATCATGCGGTTGCCCTTGCGTAGATCACAATGAAATTTGTTGTCTCCGCCGATGCACCCCGGACAGCAGGCCACGAGGTTGGCGAAATCCATGCGCTCGGTCGCCGTGTCGAGGAAGTCGCGGGGATAGACATGCTCGATTCTCACCTTGTCGGGCCTGTAGCCGTCGGCCCCCATGATGCGGTCGTTACAGGGTATCCTACGCCCGCAATAAGCGCATGTGAATCCCTGATCGCGCAGTATGGCCATCTGCAGGTGCGGGTTGGTCGTGAAGTCGGCGCCGGGCGTGTTGCGGTGCTCGGTCCACTGTTTCGGCTCCTTGGTTTTGTCGACCTTGATCATCTCAGAGCTCGTTTATCTGCAGCAAGGTCCGCGCTTCGGTCAGGTCCGGGAGTCTGTTGCCGAATCTGTTCTCGAGGCGGTCGAGCAGGGTTGCGGCCTCCTCGTTGCGCCCATCGTCAATCAGGTCGAATAGACGCGACAGTTCTTCATCTGTCTCTCTGTCGCGGGTGCGCAGGTCGAGCAGGCCGAGGATGCCGTTCACGTCACGTCCGTATGAGGGGAGCCGGTTGGCCACGATGTGACCGTTGTGGTTCTTGAGCAGTATCACCTGATCGCGCTCGTTGTTCTCGACTCCGCTCATGACCAGCGGGGAGTGTGTCGAGGCGATGAACTGTATGCGGGGAAATGCGTTTCTGAGTCCGCGCACCACGGTGGCCTGAAGTGACGGATGCAGATGCAGGTCAAGCTCGTCGATGAGGACGACCCCCTCGGTCTCCTGCGGTGCTTGGCTGCCGAAAATCTCACCGTTCAGCATCAGGGCGCGAAAGGCTATATTGACCGTGATGTCGATGAGCCGCAGATAACCGTCGGGCAATATGTCGTATGTGGCCGTCTCACCGTCTGTATAGTGTATGAATATTTCGTTGAGCGACACCACGGGCTGTATGTCTGACAGTATGCCGCATCCGTCCGGGCCGAGGGCGAGCCGTATGGCGGTCATTATTCCCTCGAGTTCCCACGGCCTCGTTCTGGTCTCGGCGAGTACCTTGATGCGTTTCCACCAATGGCTGCCGAAGCCCCCGCCCGTCAATGCCCCGAGATAGCCCAGAGTGGCGCGAGGCGACGGCGAGAGGAATCTCTTGTATGGTATCTTCTTGCCTGTGTGGGTATATATGGTCGATATTGAATCGAAAAGCGGCAGGGCGCAACGACGTTCTCCCTCGACATGCAGCGACTGCAGCATCTCTCGGCCATAATCCCTGAGAGGCAGCAGACCGTTGACCAGATTGCGGCTGTTCTTGGGCGAATTCTTGCGGACGGTCAGCCTTTCGTCTCTCAGGTCGGGATTCGAGAGCCGGAATTCGATTTCGATCGGTTCGGGCTGCTGTTCCCAACCGTTGTTCAACACCTTGCGGAAGTCTGCCGACGAGGGGGAGAGCCACACGGTGTTGATGTCGCTGAAACCACTGAAAAAAGAGCTGAGAGCATATTTGGCTCCCTTGAGCAGCGATGTCTTGCCACTTGCATTGTCGCCCACGATGAGATTGACCCCCGGGGTGAAGTCGATGCTGAAGTGTTCGAAACATCTGAAATGTCTTAGTTCAAGTGATTCCATGTCGGAAATGATTAAAAGATTTTTATAATGCAAAAGTAACTTTTTTTTTCAACCGAAGCAACTGATTTCATTCATATCAGGCGCAAATACCTGTTTGCCGAATGATGTTCATCCGCCGGGGGCTTGCAATTTTTCGGGGCATATCGCGTTTATATATAGTATATAAATCAAGATAAACCTGTCATGCGGGCATTGAGCCATATCATATTCTCTCTTCTGTTCGTGATTCTTGCGGTCGTGCCCGCCTCGGGTGCGTCGGTTAAGATTCACGGCAAGATTACCGATTCAAAGAACGAGCCTGTCGAGTTTGCCACCGTGCGCATCGGCGGCACGGCCATTGGCGTCACCTCGGGCCTCGAGGGCGACTATTTGCTGTCGTGCGCGCAGTCCGACACCATCACCGTGTTCTTCTCGTGCATAGGCTATCGTGAGGTGAAGCGCCAGCTGATTGACCCGCAGGCCGACGTGACGCTCAACGTGATGCTGCCGCTCGACACCGAGATGCTGCAGCAGGTCGAGGTGACCGAGCTTAAGAAGCAGACCGGCTCGGTGGAGCGTCTCGATGTCAGCGACATACGCCGTTCGCCCGACGCATCGGGGGGCAGTGTCGAGGCCCTGATACAGACGATGCCGGGCGTGACGTCGTCTAACGAGATGTCGTCGCAGTATTCGGTGCGCGGCGGCTCGTATGACGAGAACTCGGTCTATATCAACGGCATAGAGGTCTATCGCCCGCAGCTGGTCACCTCGGGCCAGCAGGAGGGCCTCTCGATAATCAACCCCGACCTCGTGGGGGCGGTGGGATTCTCGACCGGCGGATTTCCCGCCGAGTACGGCGACAAGATGTCGTCGGTGCTCGACATCACATACCGACATCCCGAGTCGTTCGAGGGGGCCGTGTCGGCCTCGCTGATGGGCGGGTCGCTGGCCATAGGTCAGGGCAACAAGCGCCTGAGCCAGCTGCATGGCGTGAGATACAAGAAAAACTCGTCGCTGCTCGGGTCGATGGACACCAAGGGCGAGTATGACCCGTCATACTTCGACTATCAGACATCTATCAGCTATCGCTTCTCGGACAGGCTGACGGCCTCGCTGCTCGGCAACATATCGGTGAACCGCTATCTGTTCACCCCGGCCAACCGCACTACCACGTTCGGCACCACCACGGACGCCAAGCAGTTCACGGTCTATTTTGACGGTCACGAGAAAGACCGTTTCGAGACATACTTTGGCGCCCTGTCGCTCGACTATCGCCTCAGCCGCTCCACCAACCTGCAGCTGCTCGGGTCTGGCTATCTGACCAACGAGCTCGTGGCCTATGACATCTCGGGCGAATACTGGCTCGATGAGGCCGGGACCTCGGACGTAGGCGGCGAGCTTGGCGTGGGACGCTATCACGAGCATGCCCGCAACCGTCTCAAGGCATCGGTGCTGGCTCTGGCCCTGAAGGGGCAGACGGCCATAAACTCTAAGCATACCCTGTCATACGGCATCAGCGTGCAGGGCGAGCGCATCATGGACCGCTCACGCGAGTGGGAGCTGCGCGACTCGGCAGGATTCTCGCTTCCCGCGCTCCCCGACCAGCTCAGGGTGGTCTACAACCTCGACTCGCACCACGACCTGTCGTCGACACGTCTGGCGGCGTGGGTGCAGGATGCGTGGAAGTTCAACACCTCGGCCGGATTCTTCACCCTCAACGCCGGCATACGACTGAGCCACTGGAGCTATAACAAGGAGACACTGGTGAGTCCGCGCGTGTCGCTCGGCTTCATTCCCGAGAAGGCTTCGGGGTGGGCATTCCGTGTGGCCACGGGCCTCTACTACCAGTCGCCCTTCTACAAGGAATACCGAATGCCCGTCACCGACGACAAGGGAAACCAGACCATCATTCTCAACGAGGACATCAAGAGCCAGAGGTCGTTCCACCTCATTGGCGGCACGGACTATACGTTCCGTGCGCTGGGGCGTCCGTTCAAGCTCTCGGGCGAGGTCTACTACAAGGCCCTGTCCAACCTCGTGCCATACGAGATCGACAACCTCAAGATAGTATACTCGGGCAAGAACGAGTCGTCGGGATTCGCCACCGGTCTCGACCTCAAGCTGTTCGGCCAGTTCGTGCCGGGCAGCGACTCATGGGTCAGCTTCTCGCTGATGAAGACGTCAGAGACCCTGCGCGGCGTCAAGGTACCGCGCCCCACCGACCGCTCGTACAGCCTCGGCCTCTTCTTCACCGACTATTTCCCCAAGTTCCCCAAGCTCAAGTTCTCGCTGCGAGGCATATTCATGCAGGGATTGCCCTGCACGTCGCCGCGCTCGACTCGTGATCAGGGCTATTTCCGCATGCCCCCCTACAAGCGTGTCGACGTGGGCCTGCAGTATGCGCTGATCTCGCCCCCCAAGGAGGGCGAGACCCGCACTGGGCTGGCCTCCAAGCTGAAAAGCGTGTGGCTTGGTGTCGACGTGTTCAACCTGCTCGACATATCGAACGTCGCGTCATACTATTGGGTCACCGACGTCAACGACATCCAGTATGCAGTGCCCAACTATCTGACCCGCCGCCAGTTCAACGTCAGGCTCAGTGTCGAGTTCTGATCAGGCGGCTCATCCCGCCGTCATCATGCGGCGCCAGTTGCGGTAGCCTATCAGCGCTATGACCGTGTATATGGCATAGAGCACGGCATAGAGATATATCCCCTTGTATGCATACAGCCCCACGCAGACGGCATCGACGGCTATCCACGCAATCCACTGTTCGAGATATTTGCGCGCCAGCATCCACATGGCCACGATGCTGAGGGCCGTCGTGAATGCATCGGCCAACGGGACGGTGCTGTCGGTGAGGAACCGGAGTCCGCAGTACATGGCGCCCCACAGCAGGGCGAAGACCCCTACGCACCGCATCAGATTGCCCGCGGGTATGTTGGTGATGGGCAGGTCGGCCTTCTTGCTCTTGTCCTCAGTGATGCCGCGCCGTCTGTTGCGTGTCCATGTCAGATAGCCGTAGATGGCGATGACGAAGTAGTAGATATTGATCGAGAAATCGGCATAAAGGCCTTTGTTGAAGTATATCCACATCGAGATGGTGGGCATCACTATCGAGGCGAACCACAGCCTCGAGTCGGCGTGATATTCCCACCATAGATATAGCAGTCCGACACTGAATCCGAGCACCTCGAGTATAGTGTCCCATGAAATGATTTCTGTCATAACGTAAGCGTGACGGTTGCGAGAACATTGGTCGTGGCCTGCGCGGCATATCCGGCATAGCGGTAGACGACGGGCTTGCCGTCCTCGAGATAATAGCCTGCGCCCGAATAGCCGTTGTTGCAATATTTCTCGTTGAATATGTTATATACGGTGACTCCGAGTCTCAGTGACTGAACGGAGGGGAGTCTGTCGAAGGTATAGGCCAGCGAGAGGTCGGAGACGAAATATGAATCGAGCTTGGCCTCGGCGCTGCGGGCGTTGTTCATGTATTGCGACGAGACATAGCGGCTCAGCAGCGAGGCCTCGAAGCCACTGACATGGAAGTTGAACGCATTGTGCAGCATGAAGTCGGGCGAGAATGCTATCGGCGTGTCGCCGCAGGGGATGGCGATGGGGTTGGTCCACTCATCCTCGTAGACATACTCGACGAAGTCGCGAATGCGGTTGCGCGACATGGTGGCGTTGAGCTGCCAGTCGAACCACTTGAGCGGGCGCAGCGAGCCTTGAAACTCGATGCCCATGCGGTATGAGCGGGGCACGTTTACGCTGATGGCGTTGCCGGTGTCCGAGAGCTGGCCCGTCACCACGAGCTGGTCCTTGTAGTCCATCATGTATAGGTTTACGCCGGCCGAGAAGAGGCGGCTGTTGAACGAGTATCCGGCCTCGTAGTCGAACATGCGCTCGGCCTCGGGATAGTGCGTCGGGTCGCTGTCGGTGAAGTTGTCGCGCGTGGGCTCCTTGTGGGCCACGCTCCACGACGCATAGGCGCGGTGTCCGTCGCGGTTGAAGGCGATGCCCACCTTGGGGTTGAAGAAGTTCCAGTCGCGCTTCAGGTTGAGCACGGCCATCGTCCCGGTGTTCCAGTCGAAGTTGTCGCTTGCGCCGCGTATCGAATAGTCTATGTGGCGGAACTGCAGGTCGGCGTATGCCGAGAAGCCGCCGCTGATGTCATAGTCTGCGCGGGCAAAGACGTTAGAGTCGAACTTGCGGCCCGTGTTATGATAATACTGCTGCAGCGGGTCGATGGGGCCGACATAGTTGCGCACCCACTTGATCTGTCCGAAGTGGTTGCCGCGGTGCCAGTTGGCGGCTCCACCGGCCACGAGCGACAGGGCTCCGCGCTGATAGCGCACGTTGACTATGCCGCCGCCAAAGTCGTTGTCGTTGTTCTTGAGGCGTATCAGGTCCGATTTCTCGACCGTGTTCCCCTCTGCATCGGTAAAGGGGTGCAGGCCGTACTCGCTGAGCGTGCGGTTGGTCTTGTACTGGTCATAGTATCCGTCCCCCTTGGTATAGTGCAGGGCGGCGTTTAGGGTGACATGTTCGCCCAGACCCTGATGCAGCAGCAGTTGCAGGTGGTGTTGCGTGAAGTTGTCGCACTGGTCGGCATAATAGGCCGTTGAGCCGTCGTCGGCGGTATATTTGCCGCAGGGGTTGTAGCGTCGGCCATACTTCTCCATGTCCTCTTTCGAGGCATAGTCCCACGCCATGTATGTGCGCTCCTTGCCGCCGAACGCCAGCAGTCTGACGGAGGTGTCGCCGCCGCGATAGGCAAGCTGGCCCATGTAGCTCCAGAGTTTCGAGAACGCGCGGTCTATGTATCCGTCCGAGCCGATGTGGCTGAATCGGGCGTCGGCGCTCCAGTGGCCGCCGAACAGGCCCGACGATACCTTGACGGTCTGCTTGTTTGAGTTGAACGATCCGTATGACATCGACACGAGGGCCGAGCGCTCGTATGATGGGGCGTCGGTGAGCATGTTTATCGAGGCTCCGAACGCGCCGGCGCCGTTGGTCGACGTGCCCGCTCCGCGCTGCAGCTGTATGTCGCGCAGCGACGATGCGATGTCGGGCATGTTGACCCAGTAGACGTTGTGACTCTCGCTGTCGTTGATGGGGACGCCGTTGGCGGTGATGTTGATGCGCGATGCGTCGCTGCCGCGCACCCTTATGCCGCTGTATCCGATGCCTCCGCCGGCATCGCCGGTGGCTATGACCGATGGCGTCATCTCGAGGATGCTCGGGATGTCGCGGCCGTCGTTGCGGCGCGCTATCTCCTCGCTGCCGATGTTGCTGAATGCGACCGGAGTCTTGACTCCTGCACGGTTGGCGGTTACTTCGACTCCTTTCAGCTCGACAGACATGCTGTCTGCCGGCTCGGTGGCGGTCCGGGCCACACAGGGCGACGCGGCCATGAACATAATGGCCGCTGCCCACGAAATGTTTGGTTTCATGCGTTCAATTTTTCTTTACGCCGGTACTAACCGGATCAAGTTCAGAGGGTCTGTTCTCAGCCCTGCCCGTGGCAGTGCACCCCTAAATATGTCATACAAACACCGCCTCATTTGGCGCTGTTTCGCATTTCGGTTGCAAAATTACTAAAATATGTTCACATTTCGCCGTTTGGGGGACATAAAAAAAATCGGGCCGGAGATCCTTGCGGATTTCCGGCCCGTTGATTATGGGTTTGTCAGATCAGGCGATTAGTCCTGATTGAGGTTGACGCGCTTGAAGTTAACGACAACGAGACCCTTCTGCGACTGGTCGAGGAACTGGCCCACGGTGAGCTTGCTGTCCTGAACGAACTCCTGCTCCATGAGGCAAGACTCCTTGAAGAACTTGTTGAGACGACCGTTGGCGATGTTCTGGATCATCTGCTCGGGCAGGTTTGCTGCCTTTGCCTCGGCTGTAGCCTTCATGATCTCGCGACCCTTGGCTGCATCCTCCTCGGTGATCCAGCCCTTCGAGATGTTGGACTCGATGTGGTCCTCGGTGTCGAAGTGGTTGGGGTTGAGGCCGGCCTTCTTGAGGGCTGCCTCTACGGCCTTGCGCACCTGCTCCTGCTTGGTCTTCTCGACAGCTACGCTGATCTCGGCGTCGATTGTGGCCTGAGGAACATCCTCGCGGCATACGGCAACGGGATTCATCGAGGCGATCTGCATGCAGACCTCGCGACCGATCTGGGGATCGATGCCCTCGAGGTTGAAGCCTACGATGGCGGCGAGCTTGTTGTTGAAGTGGTTGTAGGCTGCGGTGGTGGCTGCCTCAACTACCTCGTATGCGCCGATCTCGGTCTTCTCGCCTGTCTTGCCGCTCTCCTCGGTGATGAGGTCGGCTACGGTCTGGCCGTCGACGGTGAAGGCCTTGAGCTCTTCTGCTGTCTTGAACTTGTTGGCCATTGCGAGGTCCATGAGCTTGTTGGCGAGGGCTACGAAGCCGGCGTTCTTGGCAACGAAGTCGGTCTCGCAGTTGAGAGCGAGAATGGCTGCGAACTTGCCGTCGGTGCGGGCGATCACGCAACCCTCCGAAGCCTGACGGTCTTCGCGCTTGGCGGCTACGGCCTGACCCTTCTTGCGGAGGATCTCGACAGCGGCCTCAATGTCGCCGTTGGTCTCGGCGAGAGCTTTCTTGCAGTCCATCAGGCCGGCGCTTGTGAGGTTGCGCAGCTTGGTGATTTCTGCCATTGTTACTGCCATATCGGGTAGTGTTGTTTTGGTTGTTGTGAAATGGGGTGAGTTGAAAATTACTCGGCGGCCTTTGTCTCTTCGGCGGGAGCCTCCTCGGCCTTGGCCTCAGCCTCGGCTGCGGGAGCCTCGCGACGGGCTACGCGACGACGGTCGCCACCGCGGCGGGGAGCTGCGCCCTCGCCGTTCTCGGCGCCTGCCTTCTCGTCGGCCTTCTCGACCTTACGCTCCTGCAGACCCTCGTTGATGGCCTCGCATACGGTGTTGAGGATGAGCTCGATGCTCTTCGATGCGTCGTCGTTTGCGGGGATCACGTAGTCTACGTTGTTGGGGTCAGAGTTGGTGTCGACGATGGCGAACACGGGGATGCCCAGACGGTTGGCCTCGGCAACGGCGATGTGCTCCTTGCAAACGTCAACCACGAAGAGTGCCGAGGGAAGACGGTTGAGGTCGGCAATCGAGCCGAGGTTTTTCTCGAGCTTGGCGCGCTGACGGGTTATCTGGAGTTTCTCGCGCTTCGACAGATTGTCGAAAGTGCCGTCCTTGGCCATCTTGTCGATGGAGGCCATCTTCTTCACGGCCTTGCGGATGGTGGGGAAGTTGGTGAGCATGCCGCCGGGCCAGCGCTCGATTACGTAAGGCATGCCTACGCTCTCAGCCTTTGCGGCGAGGATCTCCTTGGCCTGCTTCTTGGTGGCCACGAAGAGGATTTTCTTGCCGCTCTTGGCAAAGCCGCGGAGCACGTTGGCTGCGTCTTCGAGTTTTGCGGCAGTCTTATAGAGGTCGATGATGTGGATACCGTTGCGCTCCATGAAGATGTAAGGAGCCATTGCAGGATTCCATTTTCTTTTCATGTGGCCAAAATGGCAGCCTGCTTCGAGGAGTTGGTCAAATGTAGGTGTTGACATTTGTGTCTTGATGGTTGTTTACGTTCTTTTTGAATTTACAACCCGGGAGTAGGGAACGTGTCCATCTCGGGGGTTTAGATACTAAACACTTTGAGGGGAGAGGGGTGTCGGGAACAGAGAGGGCGTCGACGCGGTGTCAGGCCGCCTGTGTCATTCCCGTCTGTATCAGGACTCTCAGGCGCGGATTAACGCTTGGAGAACTGGAAGCGCTTGCGTGCCTTGGGACGACCGGGTTTCTTGCGCTCGACAACGCGGGGGTCGCGGGTCATGAAGCCCTGTGCGCGGAGTGCCGACTTGTCGTCGGGGTTGATCTTGACGAGTGCGCGGGCGATGGCGAGACGGAGGGCCTCGGCCTGACCTTTGTAGCCGCCGCCGTCGAGGTTGACATGGATGTCATACTTCTCGGTAGCGTCGAGTGTCAGCAGGGGCTGCTTGACGATGTACTGAAGGATCGAAGAGGGGAAATAAACGTCGAGGGGACGCTTGTTGATGGTGATTTGCCCGTTGCCTTCCTTGACGATCACGCGGGCTACGGCGGCCTTGCGGCGGCCTACGGCATTAACTGATTCCATTCTTCAGATTTATTTTACTTTGTTGATATCGATGACTTCGGGGTTCTGACCTTCGTGGGGGTGTGTGGGCCCGTTGTAGACGTGAAGGTTGCCGATGAGTGTACGGCCGAGACGGTTCTTGGGGAGCATGCCCTTGACAACCTTGATGAAGAGGGGGTGGTAGCCGGGTTTGATGTGCTTGTTGAACGACTTCTTCATCATGATCTCGGGGGTGGCAACGCGCTGGCCGCCGGGATAACCGGTATACGAGAGGTATTCGCGGTCTGTCCATTTCTTGCCGGTCAGACGCACTTTGTCGGCGTTGATGACGATGACGTTGTCGCCGCACTCCATGTTGGGAGAATAGCTGGGCTTGTTCTTGCCACGGAGAATGAGGGCGATGGTGGCGCACAGACGACCGAGAACCTGATCGGTGGCATCGATTACAACCCACTTGTGTTCAACGCTCGCAGCGTTGGGGGTGAGGGTTTTGTAGCTTAAAGTATCCACGTTGAATGTTTAATTAATAGATAGTTACTTTGGGGCATTCCAGCCGCCTGTCCGGCCAAAGACCGACGACTGTTGGGCCTGAGGTTTATTAATTGGACATAATCGGACTGCAAAATTAGTCATTTTCAGCGAGAAAACAAAGGTTGGTTAAGTATTATTAACACTTCGGGGCCAATATCATTTTTCCGCGCGCTTGTTGCGGGCCTGAATGTTTTTTTATGTACTTTTGCAGTCTGAAATCATCACTTCAAATATGCAGTTCAACGGCAAGAAACTTTGGATGACGACCAAGGATTATGTCATCATCACACTGGCCATCACTCTCTACGGTCTTGGCTTTTCGGCGTTTATTCTCCCCGAGAGGGTGGTTATCGGAGGCGTGACGGGTCTGGGTACCATCGTCTATTTCCTCACCGGCAAGTCGTGGACGATAGGTCTGACGCAATATGCAATCAACCTGACGTTGCTGGCGTTTGCGTGGCACATCGTGGGCAAGCAGTTCGTGGCCAAGACCATTTTCGGCGCCACGGTGCTGTCGATTGTGGTGACCATCTTCCCGCCGATGTTCGACGGGCCGCTGATTCCGGGACAGTCGTTCATGAATGTCTGCATCGGCTCGATCATCTCGGGCATCGCGCTCGGCATGGTGTTCACCCACAACGGCTCGACCGGCGGCACGGACATCGTGGCGGCCATGGTGGCCAAGAAGACCAACGTCACCGTGGGGCGTACGATGCTCTATGTCGACTTCGGCATCATATCCTCCTCCTATTTCATATTCCATCAGATCTCGACGGTGGTCTATGGCTTCATGGTGCTCTTCATCACCACCTATGTGCTCGACCTTATCATTAATACCAACCGTCAGGCGGTGCAGTTCATCATCATCTCGCGCAAGTGGGAGCGCATCGCCACGGCCGTCAACCACCATGCCCGCCGCGGCGTCACGGTGATGGACGGCATGGGCTGGTATACAAAGAGTCCGATTAAGATTCTGCTGATTGTGTGCCGCAAGATCGAGGCGGTGACAATCTTCCGAATCATCAAGAGCATCGACGACGGTGCGTTCATCACCCAGTCAAACGTCAACGGCGTCTATGGTCAGGGCTTCGACGAGCTCAAGTTCAAGCAGGACCAGAAGCTGCGCGAGGAGCTTGAGCACGAGGCCGAAGAGGTGATGGCCGGCGAGCTGGGCCGCTCGTGAGGCCCGGGCCTTTAACGGAGACAATACAAATCGGGGCCGTGTCACTGACACGGCCCCGATTTGTATTGTGGGATGTATTTGTATTACTTCTTGAGTATGTCGTATTTGCGGAACACGCGCTCGATGGTCTCGAGGGCGCGGTCTACCTGCTCCATCGAGTGTGTGGCCATGAGGCTGAAGCGGATCAGCGTGTCGGTGGGCGCCACGGCGGGGGTAACGACGGGGTTGACAAAGATGCCCTCGTCGAGGAGGTCGCGGGTCACTGCGAATGTCTTGAAGTCGTCGCGGATGAAGAGGGGGATGATCGGGGTCGAGGTGTTGCCGATCTCGAAGCCTGCCGAGCGGAATCCGTCGAGGGCGTGGTTGGTGAGCTTCCAGAGCTGTTCCTGACGCTCGGGCTCGTTCTGCATGATCTCGAGAGCCTTGAGCGCGGCGGCTGTCGAGGCCGGGGTGATCGAGGCGGTGAAGATGTACGAGCGCGAGTGATGGCGCAGGAAGTTGGTTATCTCCTTGTTGGTGGCGATGAAGCCGCCCAGCGATGCGAACGACTTGGAGAACGTGCCCATGATCAGGTCTACGTCGTCGGCCACGCCATAGTGGTGGCATACGCCGCGGCCGCCGGGGCCGAAGACGCCGATGCCGTGAGCCTCGTCGATCATGACGCTGGCGTTATACTGCTTGGCCAGACGTACGATGTTCTTGACGTCGGCCACGTCGCCCTCCATCGAGAATACGGAGTCGCTGACGATGAGCTTGACCTTGTCGGGGTCGCACTTGCGCAGCTGCTTTTCGAGCGACTCCATGTCGTTGTGCTTGTACTTGAGTTTCTGGCTGAAGGCGAGACGGTGTCCCTCGATGATCGAGGCGTGGTCCTGCTCGTCCCACAGTATGTAGTCCTCGCGGCCTGTGAGCGACGATACGACGCCGAGGTTGACCTCGAAGCCTGTCGAATAGATCATGACGTCTTCCTTGCCGGTATATTCGGCGAGTTTGGCCTCGAGTTCTTTGTGCAGGTCGAGGGTGCCGTTAAGGAAAGGCGAACCTGCACAGCCTGTGCCATATTTGCGTGTGGCCTCGATGGCGGCTTCTTTGATACGGGGGTCGTTGACCAGACCGGTATAGCAGTTAGAGCCGAACATGAGCACCTTCTTGCCGTTGATGATCACTTCGGGATCCTGCTCGCTCGATATGGCGCGGAAATAGGGATACACACCGGCAGCCTTGGCTTCCTGAGGGGCTGTGTATTTGCTGAGTTTCTCTTGAAGTAAATTCATTGCTTTTTCCTTGTAGACGACAGTGATGTCTTCGATAGATTGGACGGGGTTGGGCTTTTTATTAATTTCAAGGTGCAAAGGTAGTGATTATTTCACGTTTGTAAACAATTTGTGCCAATTTTTAAATGTTAATTATATGAAATGAGGCTGTCTAAATGGTATTTTCTTCCACCGGATTCCCCTTTTTTGCCAATAATGTCGGCGATACGGCTGAATTTTGCTAACTTTGCAAGGTTTAATGTAAATTTAGATTATGGAAAGCAACTCCACAACGAATCCCGTCAAGCGTACCGTGCTCGACTATGACGACATCGTCGGGATGGCTCCGTTCCTCAAGGGCAAGCGCCGTCTGGTCGAGACGCTGATGAAGGCTCTCGACGTCGACAAGGTCAACTGGATTCACGACCATAATTTCGACACTCCGGGTCCGGCGTTCTGCCGCGGACTGCTAAACGATCTCGACATCAAGCTGCGCATCGACAACGAGCAGTTGCTCGACAATCTGCCCGAGGGGCCGTTCGTCACCGTCAGCAATCATCCCTTCGGCGCGCTCGACGGCATCACGCTGATAGACATCATCGGCTCGCGCCGCCCCGAGTATAAGGTGATGGTCAACATGATTCTCAACCACATCACGGCCATGCGCCCCAACTTCATAGCCGTAGACCAGACTGCCAGCGACGACCCGGCCAAGAAGGCCGTGTCGATGAAGGGCATCAAGGAGGCGATAATGCAGATACGCCGCGGCCAGCCGGTGGGTTTCTTTCCCGCGGGTGCCGTGGGCAACTATAACAGGCACCTAAAGTTCGAGGACCGCGAGTGGCAGCCCACCGTCATCCGCCTGATACGTCAGTTCGGCGTGCCGGTCATCCCCATCTATTTCCACGGGCTCAACAGCCTCTGGTTCCGCATCCTCGGCATCATCTCGTGGCAGTTGCGCACGCTGCGTCTGCCGGCCGAGGTGTTCCGCCGCAAGGGCGACACGCTTCATATATCGGTGGGCAATCTCATCACGCCCGAAGAGCTCAAGGCTCACTCGGCTACCGACGAGGAGCTGGGCCTGTGGCTCAGGGAGCGCACATACGAACTCTCAAGACTAAAATAATCATGGAGACTCTTCAGCCCGATTATCCTGCCGAGGTGCTTCAGGCCCGTCGCCGCTATGGCATCATAGGCAATTCGCCCGAACTCAACGAGGCCGTGATGCGCGCGGTGAGGGTGGCTCCGATAGACCTGTCTGTGCTCGTCACGGGCGAGAGCGGCACGGGCAAGGAGTTTTTTCCGAAGATTATTCACGGATTCTCGTCGCGCAAGCATGCCGGCTACATCGCTGTCAATTGCGGCGCCATCCCCGAGGGCACGATAGACTCCGAGCTGTTCGGCCACGAGAAAGGGGCCTTCACTGGCGCTGTCTCGACCCGCAAGGGCTATTTCGAGGAGGCCGACGGCGGCACCATCTTTCTCGACGAGGTGGCCGAACTACCCCTCACCACTCAGGCCCGACTGTTGCGCGTGCTCGAGACGGGCGAGTTCATCAAGGTGGGCTCGTCGACCGTGCAGAAGTCTAACGTGCGCATCGTGGCTGCCACCAATGTCGACATGGCCAAGGCCGTGGCCGAGGGTCGGTTCAGGGAGGACCTCTATTATCGTCTGTCGACGGTGTCCATCTCGGTGCCGCCGCTGCGCGACAGGGGGACTGACGTCATACTGCTGGCCCGCAAGTTTGCCTCTGATTTTGCCGAGCGCTATACCATGCCGGGCGTGACGTTCGACGACTCGGCGCGCGCCATGCTCATGGCATACCGCTGGCCGGGCAATGTGCGCCAGCTCAAGAACGTGGTCGAGCAGACGGCGCTGTTCCATGCGGGCGAGACGATAGACGCCTCGACTCTCAGACCCTACCTGCCTGCCACGGGCATGGAGCTCTCGACCATACCCGGTCAGGGGGGCAAGCGTCACGACTATGACTCGGAGCGCGACATGCTGCTGGGCATGATCGTGCGCCTGCAGCAGCAGATAGACTCGCTGCGCGATCAGGTGGGACACCGTGCCGCGCACGAGAGCGCCGACTTTGTCGAGACACGCCCTGCCGGAGGCGTCAGTCTGCCGGTCAAGTTCCAGCCGTTCTGCTCGCCGCTGCCCGACATCGGCCCTGCCGTGCGCGAGCCGATGGTCGACGTCACGCCCGCCGCGCCCGCTACGCTCGAGGAGACCGAGCGCGACACCATCCTGCGTGCCCTCGAACGCAACGGCGGCCGCCGCAAAGCGACAGCCGCCGAACTCAATATCTCCGAGCGTACCCTCTATCGCAAGATCAAGGAATACGGCATGGAGTGAGGGTGGGGGAGATGGCCGGTCATCTGTCGGCCGGACGTATTATCCTCGCTCCCGTTATGTTGGTATTCTTTCTCAGATACTCTGCCAGTGACCTCTCTTCGATGGTCACCTTGCCGGCCCTCGTCGATGCATGCATCAGATGGGGGCCGTCGTTTTTCATCACCACGATACCCATGTGGCTCACGTCGAGGCCGGGAGTCTTGGTGGTGAAGGCAAGGATGTCGCCGTTCTGCAGGTTCTCCTTGCTCCACTTGCCCGCCAGAGTCGAGGTGCGTATGTAGGGGAAACGGTGCGAGCGATAGCCTATCTCGCAGTTTTTCATTCTCTCGAACTCTGCCGAATCAGCCAGCGCCGGATACGAATCGCGGTGCTTGGTCATGTAGTCGAGGGTCTTGACCGCGTATGCCGAGCTCGGCAGCCTTCCGGTCATCTCCTTTATGTTGCCTCGGTGGGTATTGTCCACGATCCAGTCGCTTATGTAGTGCAATCTCGAGCTGTATCCGTCAAGACGCCCCTGACGGTATCTGATCTGCCCCAGATTATAGACAAAATCCTGCCACGCGCTGCGCCCCTCGCGCACCGTCAGCACCATCGCCAGCACATTCTCGACAAATGTCGTGCAGTCCAGCTCGTCAAGGTTCACGGTCAGTTGCTCCGGCGCGCCCTCCAGCGTACCCCCTACATACGGAGTGTCGAGAAACTTTTCGGCTATATGCACCGTCAGGTCACCCACAGGCTCCGACGGCTGATGCGACGCATCAATCAGGATCTCCGTGATGCGTGTAGTGTCGGCAGCCTCATTGTGCCAGCGCACCTCGCCCGGCATAATCGCCAAAGCCCGCATCGGACAAGCCAGAGCGACAACTACCATACCTATATAATATATAAGAGAGCAAAACTTAGTCATCATACCATATAATTAAAGACACCCCAAAGTTACTCAAAATCCCCGGCCCATCAAAATAAATAATCACAACCCACCCCCGATCGCCCATTCATAGACCCGCCGCCACCTCCCATCTCGCTTTTTTTTTGTTCCCGTTCAGGGTGCAGCGCCCCCGGTTTTTGTGTCTTTGCTCCTGCCCGCCTCGCTTTTTTTTGTTCCCGTTCAGGGGGCAACGCCCCCTGCATGTGGTGTCGCTGCTTCCATCCCTATTATCGGCCCTATTTGCCCCATCAGCCCCATATTTTCCCTCAAAACCGCCCTCAAATGTTAATTTTGTGTTAAAATCCATTCAAGATTTGGCAGGAATCATGAAACTCCCTACCTTTGCACTCGCTTTTGAGAAGCACCCCTCGCAGCGGCGAGGCGGTCAGTCGAGAGATATGAAACTTACGGTAAATCCGACAAGAAA
>LUJS01000001.1:33289-33463 GCA_001689495.1 Bacteroidales bacterium M8
TCTGAAAACACAGAGCACATTGAAAGATTTACAATAGACAAATGAAGTAGTACAAGAGTAATTACTGAGGTAATTAGTTTCTACTGTCAATTCCAACTACGTTCAACAGGAATAACCAAGCGGGCCGGAGAGAACGGATTCGTCGGTGAAAGCAATAAACAAAACTTTCGGTTT
>LUJS01000002.1 GCA_001689495.1 Bacteroidales bacterium M8
ATCTGCCCACCGTGAAAATCCGCTGACCCTTACAAATTGTATGAAATTTTGTATGGTAGTAAAATTCAACCCTCTGTAAATATCTGATTTACAGAGGGTTTAATGTGGTTGGTTGCGGAAAGACAGGGATTCGAACCCTGGGTGCCCGCAAGGGCACAACGGTTTTCGAGACCGCCCCGATCGACCACTCCGGCATCTTTCCTCGGGTTTTGCGCTGCAAAGGTAAGAAGACTTTTTGGGTTGAGCAAGTTTTTTGACGGATTTTTTTCAACTCAGGCGCAGTTTTTGATTTTCGTGGGCGGTGAGCTGGTAGGCGATTCGGGGGGAATGTCCTTCCTGACAGTATATTATGCCGCAGCGCTTGAATCCGATGGCTGTGGCTACCCGCTGCATGGGATGATTGTCGGCGTGGGTGTCGAGTCGGATGGTATCTGACATGCCAAGGCAGTATCTGACGCAACTGCGCAGCACGCCGCGGCATGTGCCGTCTGATCCGAGCCTGTGTATGGTGCCGTATGGGTTGCTGTCGGGCCATGCTCCGTCCTCGATGACGGCGTATGTCGGGTCGTCGCCCAAGATGAATGCGAAGGCCATGACGATGACTCCGCGGCTGTCCTCGCCCACATAGCCGTTGCCGCGTGCGATGTCGTCGAGCACTACGCCGCGCGACGGGTATCCGCCTGTCCATTGCTCGAGGTTGCCGGTGCTGCGCATGAACCGACGGGCCTTGTCGTAGACCTCCATCATGGCGTCGAGGTCGTCGACCGTGGCGTGTCTTATGGCTATCGTGCTCATTTGGCCGGGCGTTCGCGGGTCAGCTCGATGCTCTCCTTGCCGGTAATGGCCTCAATATCCATCCTGAGCGTCAGCACGTTGCGCATCTGTGTCGTTATCTCGTGGGTGCTGTCAATGCCGGGCGAGTATTTGTCGGCCAGCATCCTGAGCCCCCTGACGGTCTCGGCCTCGTCGTCGATGATCGTGACAGTGCCCGAGGCGATGACGCTGACAAACAGCGTGGTGAACTGTTCGGGCAGAATGTCGTCGCGCACTACCACACAGAATGATGCCGCGGGATTGTGCCTGAGACAGTCTATCTTGCGGCCGCTGCGGGCCGAGTGCATGTATATGGTGTGGTCGCCGTCATAGACATAGCTTAGCGGCACTCCGTATGGCGTGCCGTCGGTGTCGACCAGCGAGAGTATGCCGTTGGTAGTATCGGCGAGTATGCGGCGTGCCTCGTCGTCGGGCAACTGCTGCCTGAATCGTCTCATTTTCCTTTCCATGGTGTCAAACCAGTTTTAGTCCGATAATCGAGATGATGAGGGTGGAGATGAAGAAGAGTCGGCGGAAGTCGGCGGGCTCGTTGAAGAACAGTATGCCTATTATCACCGCCCCCACGGCGCCAATGCCTGTCCAGACCGGATAGACCGTGCCGATGGGAATGGTGCGCGCGGCCCTCGCCATCAGGAACATGCTCAGGGCGAGTGCCGCGAGGAATCCGCCCCACCACCAGTATTGTTCGGGGCCTTCGGCGGTCTTGGTCTTGCCGAGGCAAAACGTGAACGCCACCTCCATCAGTCCAGCCATTATCAATATCAACCAGCTCATAGCGTATAATGTTTTTTTCGGGCTACAAAGTTATGCATATCCGCTGAAATGCTTTTTATCATTTGATAAGTTTTGTAACTTTGCCACATGGAACTTGTCGAGATTCTCAACTCAATCAGCACGTTGTCATCGCCGTCAGTCTCAGCAGGATACGGGCCGAGATAGCGGGCGGCGGCAAAAGAAAATAAAAAAATATAAATTTTTGTGATAGAATTTTAAACCATCGGCTCTCTATACAGTCAGAAAGACATAACAAACGACAAACCGACAGGAATGCCATACAGAAGTATCCACGGCTTTGGGATGAAGTGACATCGGAGTCTCTTCTTCGTCCGGACAGAAGCCTTAAATGACCGCCCGGCGGATGCCGGGGGCAACAAGAGATTCCGCCAACCCACAAAAAAGAAGACAGAGATGTAAGGCAACAACCGCTCCGTTAGAACAATCCAAGACTTCCTCTCAGAGACTGATTCAACAAATACTTCAAGACACCAACACACCGTCCGCCCCAAAAGGCGGATACCTCAAACTATGGAACTCAAAGGACGATACAGCAAGGACTGTATCATTTTCACCGACAACATCGAGTCGGAAGCCCTGTCTATGGTCTATTCGTTTGTGAACCACCCCATGTTCAAGGATGCCAAGATCAGGATCATGCCCGACGTACACGCAGGCAAGGACATCGTGGTGGGCTTCACCGCACCCTTCGACAATCACGTCAACCCCGACCACATCGGCGGCGACATAGGCTGTACGGTCTCGACCTCGGTCACCGACATCCCCGTCAACCCCGACCACTATGCCGACATCGAGGCCGGCATACGCGACGTGGTCCGTTTCGGGCTCACCGTGCACAAGACCACTATCTTTCCCGTCAAGGAGTTTCTGTCGCACCTGCGCCGCCGCCACGTCGAGGCACGTCGCGCTTGGCCCGAATACGTGGGCGATTTCGACTTCACCGAAAACGGTCTGAGCCGCATGCTCAAGCGCCTCGACATGAACGAGGCAGCGTTCTATCACGCCATCGGCTCGGTAGGCTCGGGCAACCACTTCATCGAGATCGGCGTGACCCCCGAGGGCAACTATGCCCTCACCGCCCACTGCGGCAGCCGCAACTTCGGCCAGAAGGTGTGGAAATACTGGCGCATGACGGCCCACAACCCCTCGCAGGTCTCCGTGACGGGCTATCTCGAGGGCGAGCAGATGCGCGGCTACATCACCGACATGGTCATAGCGCAGGCATACGCCGAGTATAACCACATCATGATACAGCGCCTGATGCTCGACGTGGTGCGCCGCGTCAGCGGACTGGCCTCGGGCCGCATCACCGGTCAGGTCATCACCACCCACAACTATATTGACTTCGGCATGCGTATGATACGCAAGGGCGCCGTGCGCGCCGCCGAGGGCGAGATGCTGGTGATACCCTTCAACATGCGCGACGGCCTCATCGTCTGCCGCGGTCGCGGCAACAGCGAGTGGAACTGCTCGGCCCCCCACGGAGCCGGACGCCTGCTCAAGCGCTCGGAGGCCAAGGAGCTTATCGACATGGACGAGTATCAGAAGTCCATGGAGGGGATCTATACAACGTCCGTGGGCCGCTCGACACTCGACGAGAGCCCCATGGCATACAAGGACCCCAAGGAGATACTCCGCCTCATCGAGCCGACCGTCGAGGTGCTCTACTTCATCCGCCCGGTCATCAACATGAAGGACCGCGGAATGGACCGGCCAGCCGACGACGCCGAGGCCGCCGACGACTGATGCCGCCGGTCGCGACAAGACTGAATATCCGCTACACGTGGCCCGGACAACCGTTCCGGGCCACTTTTTTTCGCCTCTCCCCGACCGGAGTCTCACAGATTCCGTGTCTTTTTTTTGTTTATTAGGGCCCGTGTCGCTAACTTTGCATATACAATCTCTCCCACAGTACAGAAATCCACTAAAACACTTTCGCATAATGCTGATTATAGGTATAGCCGGCGGCACCGGGTCGGGCAAGACCACGGTGGTCAACAAGATAATCAACTCGCTACCTCCGGGCGAGGTGGCTGTCTTGCCTCAGGATTCATATTACAGGGATTCGAGCCACGTGCCGGTCGAGGAGCGCAGCAAAATCAACTTCGACGAGCCCGCGGCCATCGAGTGGCCCCTGCTTGTGAGCCATCTCAAATCGCTCAAGGAGGGCCACAGCATCGAGATGCCGACATACTCATATCTCACCTGCACCCGCCAGCCCGAGACCATAACCGTCGAGCCGCGCGAGGTTGTGATCGTCGAGGGCATCCTCGTGCTCACCGACCCGACGCTCAGGTCGATGCTCGACGTCAAGGTGTTTGTCGACGCCGAGGCCGACGAGAGACTGATCCGCGTCATAGCCCGCGACTGTGTCGAGCGCGGACGCACGCCGCAGATGGTGCTCAACCGCTATCAGGACGTGCTCAAGCCCATGCACGAGATGTATATCGAGCCATCCAAGAAGAGTGCCGACCTCATCGTGCCTCAGGGGGGCAGCAACGTGGTGGCAATACAGCTGCTCACCGACTATATCGAATCACGCCTGCGCAGAAACTGACCATGACCGAAGAATATACCGAATCAGCGCCTCGGGAGGTTGTCCCCGGACAGACCGCCGCCACTCCCCCATATCCCGTCGGGACACCCGACAGGATGGTGCTCCGTACCGAGAATCTGGTCAAGAAGTACGGCAAGAGAACCGTGGCCAACCACGTCAGCATCAATGTCCGTCAGGGCGAGATCGTGGGTCTGCTCGGCCCCAACGGCGCCGGCAAGACCACCACATTCTACATGACCGTCGGACTGATCACCCCCAACGAGGGCCAGATATTCCTCAACGACCTGAACATCACCAAATTTCCCGTCTACAAGCGTGCCAAGAACGGCATCGGCTATCTGGCACAGGAGCCCAGCGTGTTCCGCAAGCTGTCGGTCGAAGACAACATCCGCTCGGTACTGCAGATGACGGGACGCCCCGTCGAGTATCAGCGCGAGAAGCTCGAGAACCTCATCGAGGAGTTCCGCCTCGGGCATGTGCGCAAGAATCTCGGCGACCAGCTCTCGGGCGGCGAGCGCCGACGCACCGAGATAGCCCGCTGTCTGGCCATCGACCCCAAGTTCATCATGCTCGACGAACCCTTCGCGGGTGTCGACCCCATCGCCGTCGAGGACATACAGTCCATAGTCTACCGACTGAAAGAGAAGAATATAGGCATACTCATCACCGACCACAACGCACAGGAGACACTGCGCATCACCGACCGCGCCTATCTGCTGTTCGAGGGCAAGATTCTCTTTCAGGGCACATCCGAGGAGCTGGCCGAGAATCCCATCGTTAGAGAGAAATATCTGGGCCGCGACTTCATGTTCTATCGCAAGAAATTCGACTATCCCACCGACCGATGACCAGCCCGGATGCCCGCAGCCCTCAGTCGACCGACCTCTCGACCCTCAACCGCCGGCAATATGCCGCCGCCACATACGAGGGGCGCAATCTGCTGGTGCTCGCCGGTGCCGGCACCGGCAAGACGCGCACCATCATTGCCCGCGCCAAATACCTGATAGACAAGGGTGTCAATCCGTCGAGGATACTCATACTGTCATTCACCCGCAAGTCTGCCAAGGAGATCGTGGGGCGTCTGCGCGCCTCCGTGGCCCGAGATGCCCGTGCCCTCAAGGGCCAGACATTCCACTCGTGGTGCATGGAGATGATAGAGCAGAATCCCTCGGTGTTCAACTTCGGCCACTTCACCGTCATCGACGAGGAGGACCGCCAGAGCGCATTCCGTCTGGTCTGCGGACGCCACTTCAAGAAAAGCAACTTCATCAACCCCGACCAGTTGGCCGAGGTCTACTCCTATGCCGTCAACGCGCGCTGCAACCTCACTGCGGCCCTCTCTCTCAGGCTCTTCAACGGACGCATGGACGAGGACACGCGCAAACGCATCCTCGAACGCCTCCCGGTGTTTCAGGAGGTGATACGCAAGTATCTCGCTTTCAAGGCCGAGAGACGCTATCTCGACTATGACGACATATTGCAGAAAGTCGCCGTCGGCCTCTCCAAGAATCCGCAGGCCGCCAAGTTCATGGCCGAGGCCTACGACCACATTCTCGTCGACGAGATGCAAGACACCAACCCGCTGCAATACCTGCTGCTGAGTTCGTTCTGGGGGCGGTGCAACCTGTTCTGCGTGGGCGACGACGCCCAGTCCATCTACGGATTCCGCGGCGCCGATTTCCGCACCATCCACAATTTTACCTCCGTAGTGCCCGACTCCGAGACCCTGCAGCTCACCGTCAACTACCGTTCCACGCAAGAGATACTCGACATCTCCAACTGGCTGTTGTCGCGATCGCCGCTGGCATACGACAAGCTGCTCACCGCCGACCGCGGCCACGGCATCAAGCCTATCGTCTATCACTTCAGGCAGGAGTGGGATCAGGCCCGCGACATCGTCATGCGCATCCGCGACGCGCAGGGCACCGAGGGGTGTAGGTTCAAGGACAACATGGTCCTCTCCCGCTCCAACTGGGGCCTCAAGGCCGTCGAGGCATGTCTCGTCGAGGCCAAGATACCCTATGTGATATTCGGCGGCACGAGCCTCATGGCCTCGGCCCACGTGCGCGACATCGTGTCGGCACTGCGCATCGTCACCAACCCGCGCGACGAGCTGGCATGGCAGCGCTATCTCTGCCTGTTTCCACGCATAGGCGAGATAACCGCCGCCCGCATCATCGACAGCATAATAGACAAGGAGACCCTCGACGAGTGTGTCGAGGTGATATATTCAAATCCCGCCATAGACTCGGCCGTGTCGACCGTGCTGATGGACATACGCGAGATGCAGGCCGAGGTCAACAAGGCCATCGAGGCCGCGATGAACGGCCTGACACGCATCCTGCGCAACAAATACAAGGACGACTGGGACCGCCGCGCCAAGGACCTGACGCTGCTGTCGCGCATCGGCGAGGCGTCGGAGAGCCTCACGGCATTCATCTCCGACTACATTCTCGATCCGTCGCTCGAGACGGCCATCAAGAACGACGAGGACCCCGAGGATTGCGTCACGCTGACCACCATACACTCGGCCAAGGGTCTCGAGGCCAAGAACTGCTATCTGGTCAACGTCAACTACACGCAATATCCATCGGCTAAGGCCATTGCCGGCGGCAAGGATGCCATCGAGGAGGACCGTCGGTGCCTCTATGTGGCCATGACCCGCGCACGGGACACGCTTGTCATCTATCGCAGCACCAAGGCCGCGCGGGTCGACGACCTCGACCCCGACGAGTCGGCCGACCACAACAGGCTCTATTTCCTCAACGATCTGCCCGAGCAGTTCTACACCCACGCCGGCGAGATTCCGGCTACGCGATTCTGGGACAACTACAAGGGTCAGGGCATAAGCCTCTCGGACGGCGAGGACTTCGACTTTTCATAATCCCCACACAACAAAAACACCGGCTGTATGCGCTTGACATACAGCCGGTGTTTTGTATCAGTCATTCAGCGGGTCATCCCTCTATCATGCCGAGGAATTCCTCCTCGTTTATCACGGGGACTCCCAAGGATTTTGCCTTCTCGAGCTTTGCGGGGCCCATGTTCTCGCCTGCAAGGACAAACGAGGTCTTTTTCGAGATGGAGCCCGAATTCTTGCCCCCGTTCTTCTCGATGAGTTCCTTGTATTCCTCGCGCGAGTGTCGCGAGAATACTCCGCTTATCACGATTATCTTTCCGGCCAGAATATCCGTGTGGTCCGAGGTATCGGTCTCGGGCACCTCCAGACGCACTCCGGCGGCACGCAGACGTTCCACTATCACCCTGTTGGGCTCGTAGGCGAAAAACTCGATTATCGAGTCGGCGATTCTCGGACCCACGTCGCTGATGGCAGTCAGCTCCTCGCGGCCCATGGCCATGAGGCGGTCTATGCCGCGCACCTGACGGGCTATCTTGCGCGAGACGGTCTCCCCGACAAACGGTATGGACAAGGCATAGAGGACGCGCTCGAACGGCACGTTCAGCGAAGCCTCGACACCCTCGACGATGCGCTGTGCCGTGCGCGGGCCTATGCGCTCGAGTTTCTCCAGATCTGCGGCCTTGAGGTCATAGAAATCGGCTATGTCGCGGACCAGTCCGGCATCATAGAGCAACGAGCAGTTCTCCTCGCCCACTCCGTCTATGTCCATCATGTGGCGACCCACGAAATGCTCGAGCCTGCCCACGATCTGCGGCGGGCATCCGTATTTGTTGGGGCATTGCCACGCAGCCTCGCCGGGAATCCTTATCAGTGCCGTGCCACATGCCGGACATGTGGTCACGAACCTCACCGGCTCGGCTCCGGGCTGTCGGGCGGCCTCGTCGACACCGGTGATCTTGGGTATTATCTCGCCGCCCTTCTCGACATAGAGCATGTCCTGCTCGTGTATGCCGAGGTTACGCACTATGTCCTCGTTGTGCAGCGAGGCGCGCTTCACTATCGTGCCCGACAGCAAGACGGGCTCGAGATTGGCCACGGGGGTCACTATGCCCATGCGGCCGACTTCGAACGACACGAACCTCAGCCGTGTCAGAGCGCGCTCGGCGGCAAACTTGTATGCTATGGCCCAGCGTGGCGATTTTGAGGTATAGCCCAGATTGAGCTGCTGGCGCAGGTCGTTGACCTTGAACACCAGACCGTCGGTGGCCACGGGGAGCTCCCTGCGTGCGGTGTCCCAGTGGTTTATGAACTCGTCCACCTGACCGACACTCTCCAGCAGGGTCATGGCCGAGCTGACCTTGAAACCCCACTCGCGTGCCTTGAGCATGTTGTCATAATGGTTGTCGGCGGGCAGAGTGTCGGCAAGCAGGTAATAGAAATAGGCATCGAGGCCGCGTCGGGCCACCTCGGCCGAGTTCTGCAACTTGAGCGTGCCGGCGGCGGCATTGCGCGGGTTGGCGAACAGGGGCTCCTCGTTGAAGGCCCTCTCCTCGTTCAGCCGGTCGAACGCCTTCCATGGCAATACGATCTCGCCTCTTATCTCAAAGCTGTCGGGCCAGTCGCCCGGCCTGAGCACCAGAGGTATGCTGCGTATGGTCTTGACGTTTTCGGTCACGTCGTCACCCTTCTCGCCGTCGCCGCGGGTCACGGCCCTGACGAGGCGTCCGTGCTCGTAGGTCAGCGAGATGCTTGTGCCGTCAAACTTCATCTCGCCCACGATGGGCACGAAAAGCAGTCCGCCGGTATATCCGAGGGCCTCGTTGCAGCGTCCGGCCCACTCGTCGACCTCCTCTATCGAATATGTGTTGCCCAGCGACAGCATGGGGCGCGCATGCGTCACCTGCACGAACCCCTTGGCAAGGTCCGAGCCTACGCGATGCGTGGGCGACAGAGGGTCGTCAAGCTCGGGATATGCCTTTTCAAGCCCCTCGAGCTCTTTCATCAGGGCATCATACTCGCGGTCTGATATGACGGGCGAGTTCTCTACGTAATATGCGTGGTTGTGGGCGTCGAGCTGTTGTCTCAGCTCGTCCACCCGCTGGCGTGGCGTGGACATCGCAGACCGGGGATTGATTATGCTTCGCCGTCTATTCTCATTTCCTCATAGTCTTCCTTGATGTTCGGAAGCTCCAGACCGTAACCCTTGCGGGCATCCATGGCCTTGAGGACGATGCCGAAGATGAGGGCGAGCACGCCGAGCGACGCAAACACGCACATCGGGGCCGTATAGTCATACTTCATCGGGTCTGCGATGCCGGGGTTGGTGGCGGTGAGGACATTGCCGATGATGATGGGTACGAATGCCAGACCGATGTTCTGGACCCAGAATATCAGCGAGTATGCGCTGCCGAGGAATCGCTTGTCCATCACTTTGGGCACCGAGGGCCACAGGGCGGCGGGCACCAGCGAGAACGAGATGCCCAGAACGACGATGGCCGAGTAGGTGATGAGCTCGCTCTTGGTCGAGGGCACCACGAATGCGAACGTGAGATGGCAGACTATCATCAGTATGGCGCCGATGATGAGCATGGTGGCACCCTTGCCCTTGTGGTCGAGGAACCATCCGAGGAACGGGGTGAGGCAGGCAGCACCGATGGGGAACCAGCGGAAGATGTCGGATGCCTGTGTCTCGGTGATGCCGAGGTTGCACTGCAGCATGTTGGCGGCATAGCGCTGGAAGGGGAAGATGGCCGAATAGTAGAGCACGCACAGCAGGGCGATGATCCAGAACAGACGGCTGCCGAAGATGGCGCCCACGTCAGAGAGCTTGAACTCCTCGTCATCGCCGCTTGCCTGAGCCACCTTGTCGGCACCGGCCTCGCGGTCGAGACGCGCGTCCATGAACGTGAATACTATATAAGAGAGGAGGCCGATGCAGAGCAGTGCCGAGCAGAAGGCCACGGGGACAACCACCGTGTGTCCGCCGCCCCACTCGGCCAGACGGGGCGAAATCGAGAAGATGGCAAACACGCCGATACGGGCAATGGCCATCTCGAGGCCCATGGCGAGGGCCATCTCCTTGCCCTCGAACCATTTGGCAAGAGCATTGCTGACGGTAATGCCGGCCATCTCGCAGCCGCAGCCGAAGATCATGAAGCCGAGGGCGGCCAGCTTGGCGCTGCCGGGCATGACAGTCCACCACGAGCTGAGCCACATGTCGAGGCCCGACCCCTGAAAACCGTCACTGATGGCATAGAGCTTGATCACGGCGCCGCCCACCATAAGCGATGCCGACAGCGTGCCGGTGAAACGTATGCCCATCTTGTCGAGGATGATGCCGGCGAGGATGAGGAAACCGAACAGGTTGAGTATGTACTCGGCTCCCGCATAATAACCGAATGCATCGGGCGACCATCCGCGCTGAGTCTGGATCAGAGACTGCAGGGGCGACATCACGTCGACAAACATATAGGCGAACAACATCATGGACGCCACCAGAGCGAGGGCCGTCCAGCGCGCCCAAGCCTTGTCGGACAAAAGCTGTCTCACCGGTACGGCGACAGCCTGATTAACTTTTTCCATTTCCTATGGTTTTGATTAAGCTGTTTTGATTAAATGCTATTTTGGAATTTCTCTACAAAATTACGGATTTTATTCTATTATATTGGTATTTTTGAGTAATTTCGTGGCAAAAATCATCCATAAACCACCTCAGCCATGCTTGTCCGTCAACGATTCGACCTTGACCGCACCGTCCGACTCTTCATCAACTGCGTCATATTTCTCGGAGTCATCTGGCTTGTCAACACCCTGCGCGGCGTGCTGCTCCCCTTTCTGGTGGGCTGCCTCATAGCCTATCTCTTCGAGCCGTTCGTCCAGTTCAACCGCCAGTTGCTCAAGCTCAAAGGGCGCGTCGTCGCCACGTTCGTCACGCTCTTCGAAGTCCTATTCTTCATCACCGCCGTCTGCTATATAATAGTGCCCATGATAATGCGCGAGTCCGCCCAGCTGGCCTCGATACTCAAGGCATACTCGCAGGCGCGACAATCGGTGCCCTTAGTGCCCGAGTCGCTTCAGGACTTCCTGCGCCGCAATCTCGACTTCGAGCTGATAGCCTCGAAACTCTCGCGCGAGGAGTGGACCCGCATGATCGAGGAGACTCTCACCGCGTCGTGGTCGGTCATCACCGGCAGCATATCCATACTGATGAGCGTATTCAGCTGGTTCATCGTGGTGCTCTATGTCGTGTTCATAATGATAGACTACGAACGCATCTCGGCCGGATTCCGCCGCATGGTCATGCCCAAATACCGCCGCATAGTCTTCAGGATTGGCAACGACGTCAAGCGGTCGATGAATCTCTACTTCCGCGGACAGGCGCTCGTGGCCTTCATCGTGGGCATACTCTTCTCCATAGGCTTCCTTATCATAGGGCTCCCCATGGCCATCGTGCTCGGCATGTTTATCGGCCTGCTCAACATGGTGCCCTACCTGCAGCTCATATCCCTCGTCCCCGTCACCCTGCTGTGCCTAATATGCTCGGTTGGCGGCGAGGCCGAGTTCTGGCCGCTGTTCGGACAGGCCATAGCCGTCTATGTCGTCGTGCAGGCCATTCAGGACCTCGTGCTCACTCCCCGCATCATCGGCAAGGCCATGAGCATGAATCCGGCCCTCATCTTCCTCTCGCTCTCGGTGTGGGGCACGCTGCTCGGTTTCATCGGACTCATCATCGCCATCCCCCTCACCACCCTGCTCATGGCATATTATGACGAATACATCATCGCCCCACGATCAAGGGAAAGACGCCCCGCAAGGCAAAAGCAATAAATAGTTGTTAACATATAGAGAGCAAAATATAGGATTTATGTTAAAATTACGTTAAAACACCATCCAATGTTTGGAAGATAACGAAAAAAGTCCGTACCTTTGCAGCGCAAAAGAGAACAAGACATCTCTGATGCAGCTCCCAAATCCTAATCGGGGTGTAGCTCAGTTGGTTAGAGTACGCGTCTGGGGGGCGTGAGGTCGCTAGTTCGAGTCTAGTCACCCCGACAAAGGTAAGACAAGGTGTAACGATCACGTTACACCTTGTTTCTTTTTCCACCCGCCCACACTATAATCATTTCACCCGCCATGGATACATCAAACGGAATGCAGAATGTCATACCCTCTATCAAAAGATGCGATCGTGGGGATTACGAGGGGTCAGCGGATTTTCCCGGTGGGCGG
>LUJS01000003.1:0-3378 GCA_001689495.1 Bacteroidales bacterium M8
CCTAAACACAGGTTTATTACCATGCGCCGCAATCATTCATTAGTAATAGACTTCTATGATAAGGTAATTGAAATAGCGCCGGAGACTATGACAGAAAGGGATTACAGCAACTTAGGGTCTGCTTATCTCAGCTTAGGCAATACTGATAAGGCAAATCAGTATCAGGCATGCATATACTCGTTGAATCCGGATAATAAATCTCTTGAATCCTTAATCTCCGAACATGAGGGTGACTATAGAAATGCGTATAAACTCCTGACAAAAGAGTTGGCCTATCAAAATAACATAGTTTCAAAAATAACGGGAAGAAGCTACGCAAGGACTATTTCAGATTATTTTAAAACAGAAGAAAACAATTCTGCGATAAAGATTGAAAAGAACAGGCAACTGACAGTCATAATATCCATAGCCTCAATACTGATAATGATTTCCATGATTATAATTTTCAATTATCGGTCACGGCTACAGAGGCATGAAAAAGAACTCATAATATGTGAGGCTCGTGAATTACGCAATATTCTTCAGGAGAAAGAAAACGAGGTCAGCGAGGCCCGCAGCGTCTCGGCGCTTGCCAAGGAAAACGTGAGGGGGCTGCTCGCATCGCGTTTCGAGATTCTCGACCGCCTCTGCTCGACATACTTCCAGTTCAAGGGGCTCTCCAACGAAAGGGACAAGATTTCAAACGAGGTATTGTCCATCATTTCCGAGATACAGAACGACAAAGAAATGCGTGAAAAACTAGAAGAGATTGTTAATAGCAGAATAGGTAATCTTATGGCTCGTTTGCGAAAAGATGTGCCGAATCTCAAGGAGCGCGACTATGAATTATATTTATTCCTCATACTCGACTTTTCGCCCAGTGCCATCAGCATCTTTCAAGGTGATAGAACAGAGGCCGTCTACAATAGAAAATCAAGATTGAAACGTAAAATTGCCTTATCAGGCTCCGAATCCGTCGAAGAATACCTTCTGTATATGCGTTAACAATCTGTTAGCCAGTAAAATAAATGCGCGGGGCACTATTTCATCGGACTTAAACGTCAGATTATCAGCTTGTTATGCGGGGTGATAGATTTTAAAAATCTATCACCCCGCATAACATTGTAACACAACGTGTTACAATTTGAAATGATAGATTAGTCTGGTTCTAAAATATCGCGAATATGCCTATTAATACCTAATTTTGCATCAGTTTTTAATCTCAAACACCATGCCATTGAAACAGATTCTAATCACATTTCTCTTTGCTATTCTACCCGTTATAATATATGGGCAGGAAAACGAAAAGCAAACAAATTCAGAACAGAGGGTAATTATCCGTAAATCTGACAACAAAATTTCTCAAACCCGTCCCCATGCCCCCTCCAATCAGTTCATCATGATGAGCTATGATGCGGAGCAAGGCATCTGCACCTTCGAGCTCCCCGAGGATGTCACGTTCATCACCGTCGAGTTCACCGAGACCGAAACCGACTGGACCGTCACCGAGACCGCTCCGGCCACCGACCCCGTGATTCACGTCACACTCATGCCCGCCACCTACACCGTCACGTGCACCACCGACAACGGCAGCGTGTATCGAGGCGAGTTCTCAACAACAAAATTTTAATCACCAATTCATCAAATCATGAAAACCAAATCATGCTTCCGACTGATTGTGGCCATCGTGCTCGCAATCGTCTGCTCGCTCTCGGCGAGCGCCGGAAATGCCCTGACTGTCACGAGGACGACAATGACATCAGACGACATTTTTAATTACAAGAATTTCGAAGTCGAGGCCTCTACGACAGGTGCTCACCATGCAGAGTTCTGGATACATCCAGCCGAACTCGAGAACGGCACATTCACGGAATATGGAGTCTATGTTAATGGCACATTTGCAGGTGTCATAACCCCATCCGAATCTGGCTGGCAAGCAGCCGGTATTGATAATGGTGCAAAACTATCATTAAATGCAGGCTCAAATGTCATAACCGTTTGCACGGCAGGGCCGGAATTTCCTGATGTTGAAACCGTAAGAGTCGCAATCAACCGAGAAGATGCAAAAATAGATTGCAAGCCATTCGAATCATTTAAGGCAGAAGCAAAATCGGGTATGATTGCAGAACCGGAGTTTGAGGACAACATAGCCGTACAACTCTATGAAAATCCCATAATCAGAGGCGCGGTTTCTCTGAAATATACTTTCTACAAGATGATTTATCTTGAAGAAGGAACTCTTTTCAAAATGAGAACCGAGAGCGAGACCCCTCATGTCGTGGATATTGTGATTTATGCCAATTCCGATAGGCCACAAAATCTCAACAGTAGTTCAAGTACTTATCCCTCATCTATTAGAGATTCTCAAATCATAAGCCCGGAAGATTTTATTGATAAGATATGGAACAACATGCTGGTGTCTGAAGAGGAAATGCAGCAGCATAACTGGGTGGAATACTCGGAATATACAGAAGGAGATGGCGAAGGAACATACATCGTAACGGATATTCCCAAATCCGGATATTATCTTGTCAGAGTGCGTACTCTGGACAATACACAGGCAGGTACTGCAAAGATTGTATTCGTAGGAAAGGAAACATTCAAGGATGAGGTCATTACATGTTCGAAAGTTGACTGTGCGCTGAAAGCCGACACCAGATACCTGTCGCTCACGACTTGCGCAGACCCCGAGAATGACGACCCAATGCTGTTCATGCACGGAGAAAATGGAAATGTGGTCGGTGTCAATGATGATGCACCGTCAGTCTGGAGAGACGAGTATGAATTAAGCAAGCGTGATGCTGCGTTAGTTCAGACCTATGCCAAACCGACAACAGCGATAACCGTTTGTAATTTCAGTTCTCTTCAACCCAAATCCACTTGTACTGTAATATCCCGAATCCCGGCTTATGTCATTACAATTCAAGATTCTGATACACATATTGAAATGCCGGAGGCTGTAAACTTAGGCTCTAATCTTGAGGTTTCATCTTCCGACAACATCCGATCTGTAACAGTAAACGGTATTTATGGAAATAATATCGGAACGGTCAAGGCAAACGACAAAGAAGTCAACATACCGCTGAGTATGGTAAATGTCAATAACCCCGGATTGTATATCGTAACCGTTGAAACAGACCATGGTGTGAAGTCATCCAGATTGTTTGTAAAATAACACGAACTTTATTCACGTCCCCGGTGACAGGTCTCTCTAGAGTGAGGGACCTATAGTAAGCCGCATAAAACCTGCCGGGGACGTGATTTTTTTGACTATAAATCAACAAATAGAGAGAAATCCTTAAAATTTGCTTGAAAAAGTTTGAATATATGAAACTAATGTCTTATTTTTGCAATGGCTTATTATAGGTTCTCTCACTCGTAACTTTCAAATACCATAAT
>LUJS01000003.1:3428-60130 GCA_001689495.1 Bacteroidales bacterium M8
CTCATTGGCGCAAATTCGGGCAGCGCGGCCCTTCCGCAGCTGCAGCCTGCCGACGGTGTGATCGGCGGACACGAGTATGTTGACCTCGGCCTGCCCAGCGGCCTGCTGTGGGCCACCTGCAATGTCGGCGCCGAGACGCCGTTCGAGACGGGAGATTATTACCCGTGGGGCGATGTCCTGCCGAGTCCGAAAGCGGCGCTCGAAGAGGCTGACTATAAGTTTTTCGTAAGCACGACTGGCACCCGGTGGATCGTGGAGTATATCGGCGATGACATTACGACCACCGAGTATGACGCAGCCTCGGCCAACTGGGGCAACGGGTGGCGCATGCCTACCTATGCCGAGGTGTGGGAGCTTGTCGATTTCCTGAAAGACAATCCGCAATATTCGCAGACTTGGATTGCCGAGGATGGCGTCGAGGGAATGGCCATTGGCAACCGCATGTTCCTGCCTGCAAAGAACGAGACCCTGATGCATTCGCCCCAGCTGTCCGAGCCGGTGGTGACGAGATTGGGCGAGTATGCATCGTCGACCATCGCAAAGTCTATCGACTCTGACGGCAAGCTCTATCTGCGCAATGACAGTAACTGCGGCATAGGCTTCGACCTCTTTGACGACGGCATACACCGCAGTGTCTATCCCAGATGGATGGCCCAGCTGATTAGGCCGGTGCATGGAGACGTAACATATTATCAGTGGAAGGGCTCGGCCGGCGAGACCGGCGAGGACTGGAGCAACGGTAACTCCGGAATCGCTGACGTGGTGGATGACGCTCAGAATGTCACCATCATCTGTCGCGACGGACGCATCGTGGTTTCGGGCGTTGCCGAGGGCTCGGCAGTCAGCCTTTATGACCTTGCGGGCCGTCAGGTATTCACGGGCGCAGTTGCCGACCGTGGCGTCGACCTCCCCGCCCTCACCCCCGGTGTCTATATCGCCACCGCAGCGGGCAAGAGCGTCAAGGTGAGGATGTAATTTTTTAGGTTTTAACCCTGACTTGCATATTCCCCGGGGGCTGCGGATTGCAGTGCCCCGGGGCTTTTTGCGCGTACCCCGCACGGTTCGGGTTATGGGGTTAGTGGGTTATGAGGTTATGAGGTTATGGGGTTATGGGGTTATGGGGTTAGTGGGTTATGAGGTTATTGGATAGTTTCGCCCCCCGTATGGTGCCGGATTTTCGCGGTGGTGGGCGGGTATTCCCCGACCCCCATTCGGGGGCCGGATTTGTGTGAAAGGGCCGTCTACCCCGAGGCAAGACCTCGGGGCTACGTTTCCAAGCCCCGCACAAGGCGGGGCGGGTGCCGAGACACGGCTTGGTTCCCAATTCCCAATTCCCAACTCCCAATTCCCAATTCTCCCCTCCCCTTTTGTAATGCGGTTTTTTTTCGCTAATTTTGCGCGTATGAAAAAATGTCTGTTCATATCGCGCAATTACAAGCACCCTAAATGCGGTGGAGGGCGTGCCCGCACCGACATCGAGATGGTGATGGAGAGCTTGGGATATGAGAACATAGGCCTGAGCCGCACGACATCGGGCAATGGCGTGGTGCACGGCCTCAGGAATACCGCCGGAGTGCTCAAGGCCATGGCCATGCTGGGGCGCGGCGACGTGGTGGTGCTGCAATATCAGATGAAGATGTTTGCGGCCGTGTGTCGCGCCGCCCGCCGCAAGGGCGTGAGGGTGATTTGCCTGATACACGATCTTGACTCGTTCAGGGACAAGACCCTGACACCCGACGAGGAGATACCGCTGCTCGACATGGCCGACGTGCTGCTGACCCACAACCACGCCATGCGCCGCTGGCTGACCGAACACGGCTGCAAGACGCGGATGATAGACTATGAGATAATGGACTATCTGCACGGCGAGTCGGGCCCCGCGCATCCGGCACGCACGGAGGGTGATTATTCGCTATTCTTCGTGGGCAATCTATCGACCTCCCTCAACGACTATCTGTATCAGCTGGCGGCGATAATGCCCGAGAGGCAGATATATCTCTATGGCGGCGAGGAAGACAGGGCCAAGGCCGCGCTATATCCCAACCTGCACCTGATGGGCATGACGGACGACACCGAGATCATAGCCCGCCACCGGGGAGACTTCGGCCTGTCTTGGTATGGCCTGTCGCTGGACGACGGCGTGGGCAAGGTGGGCGAATACATGGCATACAACAATCCGCACAAGGTGGGGCTGTACCTGAGGTGCAACGCGCCGGTTGTGGTGTGGTCCAAGGCCGGCAGGGCCGAATTCCTCGAACGCGAAGGGGTATGCCTCGCCGTAGACTCGCTGCGCGACCTCGACGCGGCGCTCTCGGCCCTGACTCCCGACGAGTACGAGCGCATGCTCGGCAACGTGGCCCGCATCAACGCGAGGCTCAAGGAGGGCCATTACCTGAAGAAGGCCCTCGGCGAGGCGCTTGAATATCTTGACAATCAAACACACTGACTGAGAATATAATGGAAGGACAGAAACCGCTGTTTTCGATTTTCATACCCACATGGAACAATCTCCCTTTCCTGCGCCTGTGCGTGGAGAGCATCGAGAAGAATTCGGCCTATCCGCACGAGATACTGATACACGTCAACGACGGACAGGACGGCACCCTCGACTGGGTGAAGGCACGCGGGTATAAGCATACACACTCCAAGGAGAATATCGGCGTGTGCTGGGCCATGAACGGCCTGCGCCCGCTGATGACCACCGACTATGTGGTCTATATAAACGACGACATGTACATGTGTCCCGGATGGGACTCGGCGCTCCATGACGAGATAGGTCGCCAGAAGGGCAAGATGTGGTATCTGGCCTCGACGCTGATCGAGCCGGGAGCGAGGCTGAGGTGCTATCCGTCGCACGACTTCGGCATGACGGTCGAGGAGTTTCGCGAGCAGGAGCTGCTGGACACCTACCGCTCGCTGGCGCCAGACGACTGGCAGGGGGCACTGTTCCCCCCGACGGTGGTGCACCGCGACGTGTGGGATCTGGTGGGCGGATATAGCGTCGAGTTCAGCCCCGGCATGGCCTCGGACCCCGACTTCAACGCCAAGCTGTGGATGGCCGGCGTGAGAGTGTTCAAGGGGTTGGGGAGCAGCGTGGGCTATCACTTCAAGAACCGTTCGGTCAACCGCATCGTCAAGAACGACGGCCCGATACAGTTTCTGAGAAAATGGGGCATCACCATACGCGCGTTCCGCTATCAGTTCATGCATGTAGACCGCCCGTGGACCGAGTCGGCCGCATTGGACCGCGGCGCCATCCGCACCGAACGCATCAGGAGCTACGTCAAGAGGGTCTTCACCGTGTTCAAGGACATGAAGGCGGCCACACTGTGGAACCCGATGATCAAACCCGGCGACGAATGATAGGGCAGCTCATCAGGAACCTGACATATATGTGGCGCTACAGAGGGCGCCGCGTCATCGTGAAGCGCAATGCGCGGGTTGTGCGCGGGTCGGTGCTCGAGGGACTGAACCGCGTGGCCAACCGCACGTATTTTCAGGGATACATGGGGCTGGGATCCTACATAGGCACCGACTGTTACGTGTCGGCCCGCGTGGGACGATTCTCGAGCATAGCGCCGCAGGTGACGACATCGGACGGCATCCACACATACCGCGAGCCCTACGTCACGACGTCGCCCATGTTCTTCAACCGCCGTCACCTTGACGGCATGTCGTTTGCCACCCACGACACCATCGACAACATACGCCACGCCGACGACGTGTGCGGCGGCGTGGCCGTGAGCATCGGCAACGACTGCTGGATAGGTCAGGGCGTGTTCATGGCCGGAGGCGTGCACATAGGCAACGGCGCCGTGGTGCTGGCCGGGGCCGTGGTGACCAAGGACATTCCGCCATACGCCATTGCCGGGGGCGTCCCCGCCGAGGTCAAGGGATACCGCTACGACCCCGAGACCATAGAGCTGCTGCAGCGTGTCAGGTGGTGGGACATGCCCGAGGAGTGGCTGAGAGAGAACTGGGAGATGCTCAATGACATGGAGCGATTCAAACGATATTTTTCAGACAAAAGACAACAACAAATATGACAGGCAAGAATCTGCAAGACATGTTCCGGTCAAACCCCGTGGGGCTGATGCTGAACCTGTTGTGGGTATATGTATGCTATGAGCTGTGCCGACTGGCGTTTCTGGCCGAAAACTGGCAGATGTTCTCGGCGGGCATGTCGTGGAAGGCATTCCGGCAGATCTCGCTCGGAGGCCTGAAGTTCGACACCTCGGCGATCTTCTATACCAACTCGCTGGTGATACTGCTTTATCTGCTGCCGCTGCACCTGAAGGAGCGTCGCGGCTATCAAATCACCACCAAATGGATATATATCGTCATCAACACGATATGCCTGTTCATGAACCTCGCGGACACGGTGTTCTTCGAATTCCGCAAGCACCGCACGTCGATGGCCGTGTTCGACGAGTTTAAGGGCGAGGGGAATCTCGGTGGCATCGTGGGCACCGAGATTGTCGCGCACTGGTATCTGGTGCTGCTGCTGGTGGCCATGGTCGCGCTGCTGTGGACCTGCTACCGCATGCCCGGCACTCCGGTCAGGCCGCTCGGCCGATACTATGTCACCCAGACGGTCACGCTGCTGCTATTCGTCCCGGTGACGATATTCGGCATGAGGGGCAACACATTCTTCTCGGCCACAAGGCCCATAGCCGTGAGCTATGCCCACCGCTATGTCAGCGACCCGATACAGACCGGCATAGTGCTGAACACCCCGTTCTCGATCATCCGTACCATCAACCAGTTGCCCAAGGAGACGCCGGTCTATTTCGCCGACCGCGCCGAGATGGAGGCCATATACAATCCGGTGCACCAGCCATCCGACTCGGCCGTTGTGAGGCGGAAGAACATCGTCATACTCATAGTCGAGAGCTTCGCGCAAGAGTTTGTCGGTTCTCTCAACCGCCACCTCGACGGCGGGACATACAGGGGCTATACACCCTTTGCCGACGAGCTGCTCGAGAAGAGCCTGTATTTCGAACAGTCGTTTGCCAACACCTACTTCTCGATAGACGCGCCCCCGGCCGTCTTCGCCTCGATACCGCGCATGGACAGGCCATTCGTAACGTCGCCATACTCGCTCAACCACCTCAACTCGCTTGCCTCCGAGACCCGCAACATGGGCTACAGGACGGCCTTCTTTCACGGTGCCGACAACGAGTCGCTGGGATTCAACGCCTTCGTGCGCTCGATCGGATTCGAGGAGTATTACGGCAAGGACGAGTTCGTGGCAGACAAGAGGTTTGGCGGCATGAAGGAGTTCGACGGCAAATGGGGCATCTGGGACGAGCCGTTCCTGCAGTATTTCGCCACCAAACTCAGCGAAATGCCACAGCCGTTCCTTGCCGGCATCTTCACGTTGTCGTCGCATCATCCGTTCAATATTCCGGACAAGTATCGCGACACCTTCCCCGACGAGGGGATGCACCAACTGCACAAATGCATCAGGTACACGGACCACTCACTGCGCCGATTCTTCGAGACCGCCTCGCGCCAGCCGTGGTACAAGAACACCATCTTCGTCCTCACGGCCGACCACGCAAGCTCCAAGCGCACCCACGAGGAGTATTTCGGCGAAGTGGGCGGATTCAGGGTGCCCATACTCTTCTTCGACCCCTCGGGCGAGATGCCCAGCGGCAAGCATCCGGGCATAGTACAGCAGATGGACATCATGCCTACCCTGCTCGACTATATCGGCTATGACAGGCCATACGTGGCGTTCGGCAAGGATGTCATCAATACCCCGGCCGAAGAGACGTGGGCGTTCAACTGGGACCTTTTCCCACAGTATTTCAAGGGAAAATATGTCATGCGCAGCGACGGCGAAAAGGTGACCGAGATATACAACTACGTCGATGATCCACTGCTCAAGGAGAACCTGAAAGGGCGTTTCGAGGGAGAGAAAGAGATGTTCGACGAGATGAAAGCCATCATCCAGACCTACATGGAACGCATGAAGGCCGACAATGTCACGGTGTCCGAGACCGGTACAAACTAAATCTTTTGGCCCAACCTTTGCACATTACCCCGCAAATGCCTATATTTGTGGGGTAATTGTATTTTTCAACGCCCGGTCATGGCCAAGTTCATAAACCCTTTCACCGACATCGGATTCAAACGCATCTTCGGACAGGAGGTCAACAAGGAGATTCTGATCTCTTTTCTCAACGCACTGCTCGAGGGTGAGAGACATATTACCGATCTCGAATTCATTGACAAAGAGAAACTGCCGCCATTTCAGAATGGCCGCGGACTGATCTACGACATATATTGCTCGACGGATACGGGCGAGCACATCATCGTCGAGATGCAGAACCGTTGTCAGAGCTATTTCAAGGACAGGGCTGTATATTATGCCTCGACCGATATTGTATGGCAGGGGCAACGTGGCGAGGACTGGCACTATCGACTCACTCCTGTATATGGAGTCTACTTCATGAATTTCGTCTGGCGAGACGGATCTACGCCGAAACTACGCACTGACGTCGGACTGGCAGACCTCCAAACCGGCGAACAATTCTCGGACCGCATGCGTCTTATTTTTCTACAGCTTCCTCTTATCGAACTCGAGGAGGATGACTGTGACACCGATTTTAAAAAATGGCTTTACGTATTGAAGAATATGCAGACTTTCGACAGAATGCCCTTTGCTGCCCAGAAGGCAGTCTTTGAGAAGCTCGGCAGCATTGCCGACATCGCCGCCATGCCTAAACGCCAGCGCATGGCCTATGAGGAATCTCTGCGCATTTACCGCGACAACCTATCCATAATGGCAACCGAAAGACAGGAAGGTAAACAGGAAGGCAGACAGGAGATGGCCATCGAGACCATCCACAAACTGCGTGCGGCAGGCATGGACGAGGCTTTCATCTCGAACATTACAGGCAAGTCCATCGAAGAACTCGCTTCGATAATCTGATATTTCAGCATAGAAAAAATCATCATCACATGAATAAAATACTCTCCAAAGAGCGCTTTTCCGAAAATGTGGTCAAGTTTGTGGTCGAGGCGCCGCTGATAGCGCGTTCACGCAAACCGGGCCATTTCGTCATAGTGCGCACAGGCGAGGGGGGCGAACGCATACCCCTCACCATAGCCGACGCCGATCCGGTGGCCGGCACGATAATGCTCGTGGTGCAGGATGTCGGCGTGTCGACCCACAAGATTGATGCACTCGAGCCCGGCGACAGCTTCACGGACATTGTCGGGCCTCTCGGTCAGGCCACGCACATAGCCAATGTGGGCACCGTGGTGTGCTGTGGCGGAGGCGTAGGCGTGGCTCCGTTGCTCCCCATCGTCAAAGCCATGAAGCAGGCCGGCAACCGCGTAATCTCAATCCTCGCCGCCCGAAACAAGGACCTCATCATACTTCAGGATCAGGTGGCCGAATGGAGCGACGAGGTCATCGTGATGACGGATGACGGATCGGCCGGCGTCAAGGGCCTCGTCACCGCCGGTGTCGAGAGCGTGATAGAGCGCGAGAAAGTAGACCTCGTCGTGGCCATCGGTCCCGCCGTCATGATGAAGTTTGTCGAACTGACCACCCGCAAGCATGATGTCCCCACCATGGTATCGCTGAATACCATCATGGTCGACGGCACAGGCATGTGCGGCGCCTGCAGGGTGACCGTGGACGGAAAGACCAAGTTCGTCTGCATAGACGGCCCCGAGTTCGATGCCCACAAGGTCGACTTCGATGAAATGATAATGCGTCTCAAATCCTATAACAAGCCTGTCAAATGAACACATCATCTATAGAGCGCGACGCTGCATGGCGTGAGGAATTGCGTGCCAAGAAACCGGTCAAGGAGCGCACGGCGACACCGCGCGTGGTGATGCCCCAGCTCCCGGCATCATATCGTGTCACTTGCAACGACGAGGTCAATCAGGGCCTCTCGGCCGAGCAGGCTGTCGTCGAGGCCTCGCGTTGTCTCGACTGTCCCGACCCGCAGTGCGTAACGGGATGCCCCGTGCAGATACACATACCCGCGTTCATCAAGAACATAGAGCGCGGCGAATTCGACGAGGCATCGCGCGTGCTGCGCATGACCTCTGCCCTGCCCGCCGTATGCGGCCGCGTATGCCCGCAGGAAAAGCAGTGCGAATCGCGCTGCATATACAACAAGATGAAAAAAGCCCCCGTGGCCATCGGATACCTCGAGCGCTTTGCCGCCGACTTCACCCGCCTGTCAGGCAAGGACAAGGAGGACAGCGATGCACCACGACCTGCCGACAACGGCATGAGCGTGGCAGTCATCGGCTCAGGCCCCGCCGGACTCTCGTTTGCAGGCCAGATGGCCACTCACGGATATGTCGTGACGGTCTTCGAGGCCCTGCACGAGATTGGCGGCGTGCTGAAATACGGAATACCCGAGTTCAGGCTTCCGAACTCGGTGGTCGAGGCCGAGATAGACACCATGCGTGCCTCGGGCGTGGAATTTGTCAAGGACGTGGTCGTAGGCAAGACCCTCTCTTACGAAAATCTCCACGAGATGGGCTTTGACGGCATCTTCGTAGGCTCGGGTGCCGGACTTCCGAGATTCATGGGGATACCCGGCGAGAATTATATCGGAGTCATGTCGAGCAACGAGTACCTGACCCGCATCAACCTGATGGGAGCCGGACAGCCCGGCGAGGACACCCCCGTGCTCAAGGGGCACAGCGTGGCAGTGGTCGGCGGAGGCAACACCGCCATGGACTCGGTCCGCACCGCCCGCCGTCAGGGTGCCGAGAGGGTGATGATAGTATATCGCCGCAGCGAGGCCGAGATGCCGGCCCGCGTCGAGGAGGTGGAGCACGCCAAGGAGGAGGGTGTCGAGTTCATGACGCTCTGTAATCCCATAGAGTATCTCGCCGACGAGAACGGACGTGTGCGCGCCATGAAGGTGCAGCGCATGCAGCTTGGCGAGCCCGACGCCTCGGGCCGCAGGTCGCCCGTGCCCGTCGAGGGCGCCATCGACGAGATTCCCGTCGATCTGGTCATCGTCAGTGTCGGCGTGTCGCCCAACCCGCTCATACCCCATACGTTCAAAGACCTTGAAATATCACGCCGCGGTACCATCGTCGTCGACGAGGAGACAATGCGCTCGTCCGTAAGCGACATATATGCCGGAGGCGACATCGTGCGCGGAGGCGCAACCGTGATCCTCGCCATGGGCGACGGACGGCGTGCCGCCGAAGCCATGCACAACGCACTTAAAGACCGCAAATGAAACTCAGAGATCTCACAATACTCTCACTGACCGTTCTCGCACCGGCCGCAGCGTCGGCCGATGCCACATACGAAGCCGTCGAGGCAGCCGTGGCCGCGCCCCGCAACCGCGCCCTGCAGCGTGCCGCAGGCGACGCCCTCAAGGATGCCGGCAAATACAAGGAGGCCATCACGTTTTATCTGAAGTCAGACAATGCGGGCAACCTCGGAGCCGCCGAGGCCGCATTCTATATGTACGACTTTGACAAGGCGGCGACGTATCTCGAAAAATATCTTGCCAAACGCACCAAGGCGGAGATAGCCAAAGACACAGACTTCACCTACCGCCCAGATGGCGAGCCAACCGACTGGACCGAATACCTGAGCAGCCGCATCGACATGGGCAAATCCATGCTCGACCGCGTGGAGAAGATTCAGGTCATAGACAGCATCAATGTCCCGGCCGACAAATTCTTCAACTATCTCCGTCTGGCCCGCAGCGCCGGGCGCGTGGTGGGCGAGGAGACCGTGGCCCGCATTGTCGACGACGCGACGCTCGACCGCCTTGAGCTCACCGAAATATCGGGCCCGGCCTATATGACCGAGAGCGGCGACGACGTGATCTGGACGGGTGCCGACACCGACGGCAACGCCCGCATGTTCGAGTCGGTCAGGCTGGCGGACGGCACTTGGGACAACCCCGCGCCGCTGTTCGACTATGAGAGCATCTTCGGCAACGACAACGGACTATGGATTTCGGCGCCGTTCCTGCAGAACGACGGCGTGACCCTCTATTTCGCGGCCGACGGCGAGGAGAGCCTCGGCGGCCTCGACATATTCATCTCGAGGCGTGACGGCGACAGATTTCTCCAGCCGTCAAACATCGGCATGCCCTACAACTCGCCGTTCAACGACTATCTCTATGCCGTGGACGAGGAGACAGGCACCGGCTGGTGGGTCACCGACCGCAACGGCATCCCCGACATGGTGACCGTCTATACGTTCATCCCGCAGGAGCTGCGCATCAACTATCCAATCGATACCCCCGACCTCGCGTCATACGCCAAGGTGTCGTCCATCGCGGCGACCCAAGAGCCCGGCTCGGACCACTCGCGCCTGCTGCGGCGCATCGAATCGCTTGACGACGAGAAGCATACCGCCGACAGATCGGGCGACTTTGCGTTTGCCCTGCCCGACGGCCGTATAATCAGACGCCTCAGCGACCTGCGCTCGTCGATAGCCCGTCAGGCCATGCAGGAATATCTCGATGCCACCAAAGAGATTGCCGAGACAGACAAACGCCTCTCCGGACTCCGTGCCGCCTATGCCAAGGGTGACCGATCGCACGACGAGGAGATAATACAGCTCGAAGACCGTCTCGACACCCTGCGCTCATCGCTGACCGACCTGTCCAACCACGTCGTGACGTCAGAGGAATAAAACCCAAAATCCGATTCTCTTAACTCCAAAATTCAATATCATGGTACTCACTATCGTACTGCTTGCGGTCGCATTGGTGACGGTGCTCTGCATCTTCTTCTACTATGTGCCGTTCTTCCTGTGGATCTCGGCCCGCGTCAGCGGCGTCCACATCTCGCTGATGCAGCTTTTCCTGATGCGCATCCGCAAGGTGCCCGCATCCGTCATCGTCCGGGCCCTCATCGAGGCGCACAAGGCCGGACTGGATGACGTAAACCGCGACGACCTCGAGGCCCACTACCTCGCCGGCGGCAACGTCGAGAAGGTAGTTCACGCCCTCGTGTCGGCCTCGAAGGCCAACATCGATCTCGGCTTCAAGATGGCCACCGCCATCGACCTTGCCGGACGCGACGTGTTTCAGGCCGTGCAGATGTCGGTCAATCCCAAGGTCATCGAGACACCCCACGTCACCGCCGTGGCCAAGGACGGCATCCAGCTCATAGCCATTGCCCGCGTGACGGTGCGCGCCAACATACGCCAGCTCGTGGGCGGCGCCGGCGAGGACACTGTGCTTGCCCGTGTCGGCGAGGGCATCGTGTCGAGCATCGGCTCGTCAGAGAGCCACAAGCTGGTGCTCGAGAATCCCGACAACATATCCAAGCTCGTCCTGCGCAAGGGTCTCGACTCGGGCACTGCGTTCGAGATTCTGTCCATTGACATCGCCGACATCGACATAGGCAAGAACATCGGCGCCGCGCTGCAGATAGATCAGGCTCAGGCCGACAAGAACATAGCACAGGCCAAGGCCGAGGAGCGCCGCGCAATGGCCATTGCCCTCGAGCAGGAGATGCGCGCCAAGGCTCAGGAGGCCCGCGCAAAGGTGATCGAGGCCGAGGCCGAACTGCCCCGCGCCATGGCTCAGGCATTCCTGTCGGGCAATCTCGGCATCATGGACTATTATCGCATGAAGAACATGGAGGCCGACACATCCATGCGCCAGAACATAGCCAACCCACCTGTCTCAGACAAATAAATGACTGACATTAGAGAAATCATATCCTCGACCCGCGACTACAACCTTCACTCGCACACGCAGTTCTGCGACGGCCGGCAGCCCATGGCTGTCATGGCCGCCGCGGCTGTGGCCGAGGGCATGCGCCACTACGGATTCACCCCTCACTCCCCTATCCCCGACTCCGTCAGCTCGACCTGCAACATGTCTTCCGAGCGTGTCGGCGAGTATATAGCCGAGTTCAACAGGCTAAAGGAGCTTCATTCGGGCGAGATCGACCTGTACCTGTCGATGGAGATAGACTATCTCGGCAAGAAGTGGGGTGCGTCACACCCATATTTCAACGACCTGCCGCTCGACTACAAGCTGAGTTCGGTGCATTTCATCCCCGACTTCGAGGGGAAGGAGATTGATGTCGACGGACGCCCGTGGCATTTTGCCGAGAAGATGCACAAGAACTTCGACGACGACATTCGCTATGTCGTCGACACATTCTATGCCCGCACCATAGAGATGATCGAGGCCGGAGGATTTGACATGATAGGGCATTTCGACAAAATCGGATTCAATGCCTCGTCATTCTCGCCCGGCATCGAGGACGAGCCGTGGTATCGTCGTCACATCGACAATGTCATCGACGCCATCGTGGCCTCGGGAATCGTGGTCGAGATAAACACCAAGGCGTGGCTGGCCAACCCCGGCTCGACGCCCGAGCAGATAGCCGCACACAGTCCGAGACTGTTCCCCTCGGCCCGAGACATAGTCCGTCTTGTCAAGGCCGGAGTGCCCATTGCCGTAAATTCAGACGCACACTACCCAGACCGCATCCGCGCCGGCCGTGCCGAAGCATTCGCCATCTTGGACTCTATGCCTTAACAAATGAATATCGAAGAATTCAGGGAATACTGCCTGTCGATGGATGGCGTGACCGAGAAGACTCCCTTCGGGAAGTTTGCCAGACGCTATGACTCGATTCTCGTGTTCTATGTTCTCGACCATATGTTCTGTTTCATCGACATAGACGACTTCACATACGTCACAGTCAAGTCTACGCCCGATGAAATCGCCGAAATAAAGGCAAATCACACGTCCGTGGGCGAGCCACTGAACCAGAGCCTGCGCCAGTGGATTCGGCTGAACCTTAACGGCGACATCACGGATAGCGAGATATATGCCATTGTGAGAAGGGCTTATGACATCATCAGAGCCAAATATACAAAAAAGCGGAAAAAATGATTTGTCCCGGCCTTAGCCTACAGAATCAGTATCCGGCTGATATATAAGCCGGATACAGAATCCCGGAATGGCCGGTTTATCACGGGCGGCGGTTGCGGCCTTCCTTGATCATGCCGTGGCGGAAGGCGTAGAGCAGCTCGGAGAGCTCGTCGATCTGTCCCTGCAACACTTTGCCCTTGTCGGTGTCGCGCACGCAGACGCGCTTGGCTGTCTGCTCGACTATCTTGGTGGTGCTGACGATGTCCGTGCCGTTGCTGATGGCCTCCTCGACCGATGTGAAGGGCTCGTGCTCGACCAGCTCGAAGTTGCGCGAGTGATATATCAGCGTATATCCGGCTATGCCCGTGGTCTTGTGATATGCCTTGGCGAAACCGCCGTCAATGACCATCAGCTTGCCGTTGGCGCGGATGGGGCTCTCACCCTTGCCCGTGCGCACGGGGACGTGGCCGTTGATGATGTGGCGCTGGTCGCCCTCGACCCCGAACTCGTCGAGTATCATGTCGCAGACCTTCTCGTCGTCGCGCAGCTTGTAGTACCACCCCTTCTCCTCTTTTCTCGCCTCGGGGTCTGCGATGAAATAGCGCTCGAAGGTGGTCATCTTGTCCTTGTCGAACAGGGGTGAGTCGGGTCCGCACCAGAGATACCAGAAATAGTCTCTGGCATACTCCTTCTCGCCGGTGGGGGCGTCGTCGTTGAATGCCGAGCGAAGCAACATGCCTATCCTCGTCATCAGGGCGCGACCCTTGTATGGGGTGCCGAGTATCTCGACCTCGCGGAGCGAGCCGTCGGCGTTGAGGGGCATCGAGGCGTGAAACAGCAGATTGGAATTATACACCCCGTACATGCAGCCGTGCGAGAACAGCAGCTCGACATGGCGGCGCAGGCCGGTGCTGACCGTAAACGAGTGGTGCAGCTTTTTCATCATGTGCGCCTCCTCGTGTGTCAGGCGGTATGGATCGGCGGGGTCTATGGTGGGGAAATTCTTGTCTGTAAGCTGATACTTCCTGCCCTCGATCTCGACCGTGCCGTTCTCGAGGTCCAGCTTGTCGAGAAAACGGCGGACATCCATCTTCCACTCGGGATGGGCGGCTATCATGGCCCCCTCGAGCTTGAACTGAATGACGGCTATGGCCTTGTGCATCTTGGCCATAAGGCGTAGGGTCTTCTCGGTGTGCATGTTCTCTTCCTGAAGGCATGAGGGGGTGAATCCCTTGCAGTCATCGTCGGCGTATGCCTCCATGGCGAAGGTGGCAAGCGGCAGGAGATTGATGCCGTAGCCGTCCTCGAGAGTGGCCAGATTGGAATACCTGAGCGACACCCTTATCACGTTGGCTATGCAGCAGTCGTTGCCGGCAGCCGCGCCCATCCAGAGCACGTCGTGGTTGCCCCACTGGATGTCCCACGACCCGTAGTGCTTGAGGGTGTCCATGATGATGTGCGCGCCGGGACCGCGGTCGTAGATGTCGCCGAGTATGTGCAACTGGTCTATCGAGAGTTTCTGTATCACGTTGCAGAGCGCCACGATGAACTCCTCGGCCTGACCGGTCGAGATTATGGTCTCGATGATGCGGTTGAAGTATGCCACCTTGTCGTAGTCTGACGACGACTCGTGCAGCAGCTCCTCGATTATATAGGCGAACTCGCGCGGCAGGGCCTTGCGCACCTTCGAGCGCGTATATTTAGACGATACGCTCTGGCACACGCGCACCAGCTGGTGCAGGGTGATGCTGTAGAAATCGTCCAGATCGGTCTCGGTGGACTTGATGACCTGAAGTTTCTCCTCGGGATAATATATGAGGGCGCACAGCTGGCGTATCTCGCTCTCGCGCATGGTGGTGCCGAACAGTTCGGTGACCTTGCGCTTGATGTTGCCCGAGGCGTTCTTGAGCAGATGTCGGAACGCCTCGTGCTCGCCGTGCAGGTCGGCCACGAAGTGCTCGGTGCCCTTGGGCAGATTGAGTATCGCCTCGAGATTGATGATTTCGGTGCTTGCAGAACTGATGTCGGGAAATGTCTGTGACAGAAGTTCGAGAATCCTGCGGTCGTTCTCGACCTTTTCGGGAGTTACTTCCGAGGTATGAAGGGTCATAATAGGAGTCTGTGAGGTTGGTGACGCAAATATAGCAAGAATTTGGTTACGATATGTTAAATTGGCATTAAAAAACGCTTACCACCCCAAACGATACTTTTTTTACAAAGATTTTGCAAATGAAATTTGATTGCTAATGTTAATTTGAGTAATTTTGCCGATAAACTCGTATTCTCCTTAAATTGAATATCATTACAACTAACTGAAAATATCATGGTAAATTTCTCACTTGAAGGCAAAGTAGCCCTCGTCACCGGCGCCGCCTACGGCATCGGACTCGCTATCGCACAGGCATTCGCAGAGGCAGGTGCAAGGATTGTGTTCAACTGCTCGCGTCAGGAGACCGTAGAGCGCGGCCTCAAGGCATACAAGGAGCTCGGCATCGACGCCAAGGGTTATCTCTGCGACGTCACCGACGAGGCAGCCGTCAAGGCCATGGTGGCCGACATCGAGGCCACGGTCGGCACCATCGACATTCTTGTCAACAACGCCGGCATCATCAAGCGCATCCCCATGGAGGAGATGGCCGTCGAGGACTTCCGCCGCGTCGTCGACGTAGACCTCATCGCACCCTATATCTGTGCCAAGGCCGTCATCCCCGGCATGATCAAGAAGGGTCACGGCAAGATCATCAACATTTGCTCGATGATGAGCGAGCTTGGCCGCGAGACCGTCAGCGCATACGCAGCCGCCAAGGGTGGCCTGAAGATGCTCACCCGCAACATCTGCTCGGAGTATGGCGAGCACAACATCCAGTGCAACGGCATCGGCCCGGGCTATATCGCCACGGACCAGACAGCACCCCTGCGCGAGCGTCAGGCCGACGGATCGCGTCATCCCTTCGACTCGTTCATCATCTCGAAGACTCCCGCCGCACGCTGGGGCACGCCCGAGGACCTCATGGGCCCGGCAGTATTCCTCGCCTCGGACGCTTCGGACTTCGTGAACGGCCACGTGCTCTATGTTGACGGCGGCATCCTCGCCTATATCGGCAAGCAGCCCAAATAATCAGGCCTGACCCAGTGGAACAGGTATTCTCATACATCATCGGCCTAGGAGCCGCGGTGATGATGCCCGTCATCTTCACCATACTCGGTCTCTGCATCGGCATCAAGTTCAGCGAGGCACTCAAGTCGGGCCTCAAGGTGGGTGTCGGCTTCATCGGCCTCTCCATCGTCACGGCTCTCCTGACCTCGGCCCTCGGCCCCGCCCTCGACAAGGTGGTCAACATATATGACCTCCAGCTCAAGGTCTTCGACATGGGCTGGCCCGCCGCCGCGTCGGTGGCATACAACACCGCCGTGGGTGCCTTCATCATCCCCGTGTGTCTTGGCGTAAACCTGCTTATGCTCCTCACCAAGACCACCCGCACCGTCAACATCGACCTCTGGAACTACTGGCACTTTGCCTTTATCGGCGCCGTGGTCTACTTTGCCACCTCGTCGCTGGCATGGGGCTTCTTCGCTGCAATCGTCTGCTATATCGTCACCCTGATCATAGCCGACATGACCGCCCGCAAGTTCCAGACATTCTACAAGGACATGGACGGCATCTCGATACCCCAGCCTTTCTGCGCGGGCTTCGTGCCCTTTGCGTGGGCCATCAACAAGGTGCTCGACAAAATCCCCGGCATGAACCATCTCGAGATCGACGCCGAGGGCCTGAAGAAGAAGTTCGGCCTGCTGGGCGAGCCCCTCTTCCTCGGAGTCGTAGTGGGCATCGTCATCGGCTGCCTCACCTGCACATCGGGTGCCGAGTTGGTCGACAAGATACCCTACATACTCGGTCTGGGCATCAAGATGGGCGCCGTCATGGAGCTCATCCCCCGTGTCACCGTGCTGTTCATCGAGGGCCTGCGCCCCATCAGCGAGGCCACGCGCCAGCTGATTGCCCGCAAGTTCAAGGGTGCCGACGGCCTCAACATCGGCATGACCCCCGCTCTAGTCATCGGCCACCCCACCACGCTCGTGGTGTCCATCCTGCTCATCCCCGTCACTCTGGTGCTGGCAGTGGTGCTGCCCGGCAACCAGTTCCTGCCTCTGGCATCGCTGGCGGGCATGTTCTATGTCTTCCCCCTCGTGCTCCCCTACACCAAGGGCAGCGTGGTCAAGACATTCATCGTGGGTCTGGTGGTGCTGACCATCGGCCTCTACATGGTCACCAACCTCGCGCCGGCGTTCACCCTTGCAGCCAAGGACGTGTTCGAGGCTACGGGCGATGCCGCAGTGGCCATCCCCGCCAACTTCGAGGGTGGCAGCCTTGACTTCGCGTCCAATCCTCTGGCTTGGATAATCTATCAGGGCTCTGTGACGCTCAAGTGGATCGGCGCCGGCCTGCTCGTGCTCTGCACCTGCGCGCTGATGGTATGGAACCGCATCCTCATCGTCCGCAACCAGAAAGAGATGGCCGAGAAGAACTCGGACCGCATCCAGACTACCGAATAAAAAACCGATTATAAAAAATGAAAAAGATTTTTCTCACAGTTTCACTTGCACTGGCCTCTCTCTCGGCAATGGCACAGACTGAACTCGTCAACATACAGCGTGCCTGCCACCCGGCGGACGTCAAGAACTATGACACCGCCCAGCTGCGCGAGCGTTTCACCATGCCCGTGGTGATGACCGAGGACAAGGTGACCCTGACATACTCGATGTATGACCGCCTCATCTTCGGCGGCGTCGTGCCCGTGGCCAAGACCGTCACGCTCGAGACCATCGACCCCATCAAGAGCGAATACTTCCTCGAGCACCGCGAGCTCGGCGTCATCAACACCGGCGGCGACGGCATCGTCACCGTGGACGGCAAGGAGTACGAACTCCACTTCAAGGACGCCATCTATATCGGCCGCGGCAACAAGAGCGTGACATTCCGCTCGAAGGACGCAGCCAACCCCGCCCGCTTCTATCTCAACTCGACCACTGCCCACAAGGCATACAAGACCCAGCTCATCACCATCGACGGCCGCAAGGGCTCGATCAAGGCCAACAGCTTTGCCGCAGGCAAGATGGAAGAGAGCAACGACCGCGTCATCAACCAGCTCATCGTGCGCAACGTGCTCGAGGAGGGTCCCTGCCAGCTGCAGATGGGCCTGACCGAGCTCAAGCCCGGCAGTGTGTGGAACACCATGCCCTGCCACACGCACGACCGCCGCGTCGAGGCATACTATTACTTCAACCTGCCCGAGGGCAACGCCATCTGCCACCTGATGGGCGAGCCTCAGGAGACCCGCGTGGTATGGCTGCACAACGAGCAGGCCATCATGTCGCCCGAGTGGTCCATCCACGCCGCAGCCGGCACCTCGAACTACATGTTCATCTGGGGCATGGGCGGCGAGAATCTCGACTATACCGACATGGACAAGGTCCAGTACCTCGAAATGAAGTAATATCCGCCACGGCAGAATGAACCAAATCAGACAGATAATACGTCACTCAGCCCATACGGCCGAGGTCGTCATCGAGTCACCCTCGGTGGCCGCCTCGGCCCGTGCGGGCCATTTCGTGATGATAAGGTTCTCGGAAGAGCTGCCGCGCATCCCCTTCACCATCGTCGACACGGATCCGGCCTCGGGCACATTCACCATCATCATACACAAGGGTGCCCGCCTGACGGCACTGATAGACTCGCTGACACCGGGCATGAAGCTGCCCAACCTGCTCGGGCCTCTCGGTCAGGCGTTCGAGATACGCAACTACGGCACGGTGCTGTGCATCGGCGACGGCGAGGGTTTCGTGCCCCTGCTCCCGGTGATGCACGCGCTCAAGGATGCCGGCAACAAGGTGGTGAGCGTGCTGTCGGAGTTTACCGAACAGACCTCGTGTCTGCGCGGCAATGCCGAGCGGTGGGCCGACGAGATACTGCACTCGTCGGGCAAGGAGGAGGCCCTCGAGGTCATCGACCGCGTGACGGCAGACCACAAGGTGGACCTCGTGGTGATCACCGGCCCCACGGACATGCTGCGCATGATCTCGGACAAGACCCGCGAGCTGGGGATACCCACCCGGTGCATACTCAACATGATAATGCTCGACGGCGTCGGCATCTGCGGCATCTGTCGCGTCATGGTGGGTGGACAGCGCAAGCTGACATGCATCGACGGACCCACGTTCGACGCCCACCTCGTAGACTTCGACCAGCTATTGAACCGTCAACGCAACTATATCTAATATGAAACGTCAGCTCACCGAACAGGAACTCGTCTCGCGCGACATGCCGTGGCGCGAGGAGCTCCGCAAGAGCCACACCACCAAAGAGCGCACGGCACTGCCCCGCGCGGTGATGCCCGAGCTCGACGCATCATATCGCGTCCACTCTAACGAAGAGGTCAATCAGGGCCTGTCCATAGAGCAGGCCGTCATCGAGGCGCGCCGTTGCCTCGACTGTCCCGACCCCGGATGCATGAAGGGGTGCCCCGTGGCCAACAACATCCCGGCGTTCATCAAGAACATCGAACGCCGCCGTTTTGCCGAGGCCCTCGACGTGCTGTCGCTGACCACTGTGCTGCCCGCCGTCTGCGGTCGCGTATGCCCGCAGGAGAAGCAGTGCGAGGCCGGATGCATATACAACAAGATGAAGAAGCCCCCGGTGGCCATCGGCAATCTGGAGCGTTTCGTGGCCGACTTCAACCGCGAGATGGAGTGCCAGAACCGCGCCGAGGGCAACGTGTCGGAGACCGTGGCGATGATGAAGAGCCCCTTCTTCGCGGGCATCAAGATCGCCGTCGTCGGCTCGGGCCCCTCGGGTCTGGCATTTGCCGGCGACATGGCCAAGCGCGGCTATGACGTGACCGTGTTCGAGGCCCTCGACCGTCTGGGCGGAGTGCTGAAGTACGGCATACCCGAGTTCTGTCTCCCCAAGGACGTGGTCAACGCCGAGATAGCCAAGGTGGCCGCGCTCGGAGTCAAGTTCGAGAAGAACTGCTTCGTGGGCACCACCCTGCCCTATGACGAGCTGCGCGCTCAGGGATTCAAGGGCATCTACGTGGCCACGGGCGCAGGCAAGCCCCGATTCATGGGCATACCGGGCGAGAATCTGCCCGGCGTGATGACCGCCAACGAGTATCTGATACGATACAATCTGGTGCGCAACGAGATATACGGACAGAACGTGATGTCGCTGCACCGCAAGCGCGTGGCCGTGATAGGCGCCGGCAACACTGCCATGGATGCCGTCAGGGCCGCCCTGAGGCTCGGCGCCGACAAGGCCATGATAGTCTATCGCCGCAGCGAGGACGAGATACCCGCGCGTGCCGACGAGGTGCGCCACGCCAAGGAGGAGGGTGTCGAGTTCCTGACACTGCACAACCCGGTCGAATATCTGGCCGACGAGGACGGAATGCTCCGCGCCATGCGCCTGCAGCGGATGGAGCTGGGCGAACCCGACGAGTCGGGCCGCCGTTCGCCCGTCGAGATACCCGGCGCCATAGACGAGGTCGAGGTAGACCTCGTGGTGGTCTGCGTGGGCTATCTGCCCAACCCGCCCGAACTGACCGAAGAACTGGTGATGTCGGGCAAGGGCAAGATACTCGTCGACGAGGAGTCGGGCAAATCGTCGCAGCCCTCCATCTATGCCGGCGGCGACATTGTGCGCGGCGCGGCCACGGTGATACTCGCCATGGGCGACGGCCGGCGTGCCGCCAAGGCGATGTCCGAGGCATTCGAACGCATCATATCCAACACCACTCTGGGATGACATCCCCGAGACCCAATCAAGCAAACAATCAACAACCCAATTACTAACCCTAATACCTATCCTACAATGAAAGTAGTTACCTTAGGCGAGATCATGCTCCGCCTTTCACCCGCAGGGTGCAGCCGCTTTGTCGAAGTCGACAACTTCAACGTCATCTGGGGCGGCGGCGAGGCCAACGTGGCTGTTTCATGCGCCAACTATGGCCATGACGCATACTTTGTCAGCAAACTTCCCAAGCACGAAATCGGCCAGGCCGCTGTCAACGCCCTGCGTCGCTATGGCGTGCACACCGAGCATATTGCCCGCGGCGGTGACCGTGTAGGCATCTACTATTGCGAGACCGGCGCCTCGATGCGTCCCTCGAAGGTCATCTATGACCGCGCACACTCTGCCATCGCCGAGGCCGATCCCGCAGACTTCGACTTTGACGCCATCATGGAGGGTGCCGACTGGTTCCACTGGAGCGGCATCACCCCCGCCATCTCGGACAAGGCTGCCGAGCTGACCAAGCTGGCCTGCGAGGCTGCTAAGCGTCACGGCGTTACCGTCAGCGTCGACCTGAACTTCCGCAAGAAACTGTGGACCAAGGAGAAGGCCCAGAGCATCATGCGTCCCCTGATGCAGTATGTCGACGTGTGCATCGGCAACGAGGAGGATGCAGAGCTTTGCCTCGGCTTCAAGCCCGACGCAGACGTAGAGGGCGGCGAGACCAACGCAGAGGGCTACAAGGGCATCTTCGAGGCCATGGCCAAGGAGTTTGGCTTCAAGTATGTTGCCTCGACCCTTCGCGAGTCTTTCTCGGCCACTCACAACGGCTGGAAGGCCATGATCTACAACGGTCAGGAGTTCTACGAGTCGAAGCGCTATGACATCAACCCCATCATCGACCGCGTCGGTGGCGGCGACTCGTTCTCGGGCGGCCTGATCCACGGCCTCCTCACCATGCCCACTCAGGGCGAGGCCCTCGAGTTTGCAGTGGCAGCTTCGGCTCTCAAGCAGACCATCCCCGGCGACTTCAACCTCGTATCGGTTGACGAAGTCAAGGCTCTCGCCGGCGGCAGCGCCAACGGTCGCGTACAGCGCTAATCGGACAAGGTCGCAAGACCGTCTACACACGGCCCCCGTGTCCCGGAGCGGACACGGGGGCCGATTTCGTCGAGGCAGGCGGGCAGGAACTTTATCGGCGGGAGGTTTGTTCTACTCATAATAAATTTGTTGTATTATGTCAGAAACAGATACCCGGAACAAGCCCGCGCCTGAATCAGGAACTCCGAAAATCAACTATGGATTCCTCGTCTTCTTCCTTGTCATCGTCAGTGCCCTCGGGTCGTTTGTCAACGATATGTACACCCCTGCCCTGCCGGGCATGTGCCGGTTTTTCGGCTGCTCGGTCTCGGTGGCCCAGCTGGGCCTGACTATGGGCATGATAGGCCTCGGCGTGGGACAGATGCTGCTCGGCCCGCTGTCTGACCGCTATGGGCGCAAGCCCGTGCTGATAGGGTCGGTGACACTGTTCATCATCGCCGCCGTGGCCAGCACGTTCTCGCCCAACATACATCTGTTCAACCTCAGCCGTCTGTTTCAGGGACTCGGAGCCTCGGGAGGATATTTCCTCGCCCGCACCATCCCTGCCGACCTTTACACCGGCCGCAGTCTGGCCAAGCTGATGGCCATTACCGGCGCCATAAACGGTGTCGCGCCTGCCTCGGCCCCCGTGATAGGCGGCGTCACCGCCGACGCTTGGGGGTGGAAAGGGGTGTTCTTCGTACTCGCGGCCTTCGCCCTGCTGATACTGCTCATATCCCCGCTGGTCAAGGAGTCGCTGCCACAGGAGCGTCGCACCGCCGGACCGTGGTGGAAGACCATGAGCGGCTATGGCAGTCTGCTGCACAACAAGCCGTTCCTGATACACATCTGCTATAAGGGTTGTGCGCTGGGCATGTTGTTTGCCTATGTATCGTCGGCGCCGTTCATACTTCAGGACCACTACGGACTCAGTCAGACCCACTACGGCCTGATAATCGGCCTCAATGCCATCTTTGTCGCCGCGGGGGCCATGCTGGCCATGAAGTTCCACCCCTTCATGCGCGCCGCCCGCACCGGAGCCATCATACTCGCCGTCGGCACCGCCGCACAAGCCTATGCGCTGTGGTCGATACACAGTCTCTGGGTATTCGAGGCGTGCGCGTGGGTGATGCTGTTCGGCCTCGGACTGATATTCACCACCACCAACACCCTTGCCATGAACGAGGGCAAGCAGCGTGCCGGCGAGGCTTCGGCCCTGCTGGGACTTGCGGGATATATCGTCGGCGCCGTCGTGGCACCTCTGGTCGGACTGGGCAACGTGATGCACTCGACCGCGATAGTCTTCGTAGCACTCGCCGCACTGACCCTGTTCTGCTCGCACCACTCGTTCAGACTCCCTCCCGACCTCGAAAACTGATCACAAGACAATTCACCCCCGCGGATACGACTGAAATCCGCGGGGGTAATCGTCTTGCTTAAATATCGTCAGCTCAAGCTTTTGGAGCGGAGGAGAGTGTTACTGCTTCTGCTGCATCTGCTGCACGTTGCCGCGCTGCTGCATCACGCGCTGGCCGTCGATCTTCTTGGTCTTCATGCCGGCCTTGTGAGCCTTGCCCTTGCGGTCGAAGGGGCGTCCGTCGTGACGGGCGGGAGCGAGGTAGCTGTTCTCGAGGAACTGGACGTACTGCTCGGGGGTCAGAATGTTCTTCACCTTGGCCAGATACTCGCGGCGTGAGTTCTGAGCGGCCTCGCGACGCTCCTGACGAGCCTTGTCCTTGGCCTCCTTCTTGGCCTGCTTGGCGTTGCAGGGAGCTATCTCCTTGAGCTTGGCCTGCTGGTCGGCGGTGAGGTTGAGTCCGTCGAAGGGACAGGGGCGATTGTTGTTGACGGCACACTCGCCTGCGGGCTTCTGACAGTCGGCCTGACGGCACTGTTCGGTCTTCTGCTTGCAGGTGGTGCCGACGGCTACTGAGTTCTGGGCTGCGGCCTGACCTGCGAAGAGGCCCGAGAGGAGAAGGGAGATTCCGATGATGGTCTTTTTCATTTTATATTCTTTTTTTGTTTTCAGTTATCGTTTTAATTATTTGCGTTTATCATATAGACAACGGCATAAAGCTATAGTTTAAAATATCAGGATGCGATTTAACAATATTTTGGCACACTGTTAACAAACCCTCAAAGGTCAGGTGTTGACTATGTTGCGGAAATTGATTAATTTTGCACCTTGATATATACCGACCATAAGCATAGACATGAAATCCATATTTCCTCTCGCCGCCATTGCGGCTCTCGGCCTCTGCGCGGCCTCATGTTCAGACAACAACAAATGGCATCTCAACGGCACCATCTCGGGTCTCGCCGACACCGACGCGCTGGTGCTCGAGGGCAACAATCAGGGCTACTGGTATCTGATAGACACCATCAAGCCCGCCGACAACGGCAAGTTCAGCTATGAGCGCGAGGCTCAGGGTTATCCCGACATATACCGCCTGCGCGTGGCCGACAAGACGGTCTACTTTCCCATCGACTCGATAGAGACCGTCACCGTCACCGCCTCGATGCCCGACATCGCAGCAAGCCACACACTCTCGGGCACGCCTCAGGCCGAGACTCTGGCCCGCGTCGACTCGCTGCTCTCGGCGTCGGCATCGGCTGTCGGCGCGTCGGCAGTGGTGACCGATCAGGCCCTTAAGCGCCGCCTCGGACAGATGCTACTGGCCGATCCCGCCGGCATCGTGACATACTATATCATCAGCAAGACCATCGACGGACGTCCGCTGTTCAACGCCGCAGACAACACCGACCGCAAGTATATCGGTGCAGTGGCCAACGCATTCAACGAGAAACGTCCGTCAGACCCCCGCACCAACTATCTCAAGAACCTATACGTGGCCAATCGCCGCAACGCCATCGCAGCCAACGACCGCACGGCCAACACCGTTCAGGCCAACGTGGTGGGAGCATTCGACATCGAGCTCTATGACAACAAGGGCGTGAAGCACTCGCTGCTCGACGTGGCCAAGCAGGGCAAGGTGGTGCTGCTCAACTTCACGGCCTATACCGCCGACTGGTCGCCGGCGCTGAATGTCGAGCTGAACCGCATCTATCAGAAATACAAGGACCGCGGTCTCGAGATATATCAGGTGTCGCTCGACGACAACGAGTATGCATGGAAAGAGGCGGCAAAGAACCTGCCGTGGATTACCGTGCTCAACGACATCTCGAAAGGTAGCCAGCCCGTCAGGGACTATAACGTCACCGCACTGCCCACGGCATTCATCATAGACCGCGACGGCGAACTGGTGTCGCGCATCAACTCGCCCGAACAGCTCGAGGCCTCGGTGGCACGCTACTTCTGACCCACAGCCGGACAGACTAAAGTTCAGACAATCAGGTGAAGACCCTTTTCCGCGTACTCCGCGCGCTGCTTGTCACGATCATCGTGGTGCCGCTGGCACTGCCGGTGCTGCTCTTCGTGGCCCTGTCGTTCGACTCGGTGCAGTCGGCCATCGCCGACAGGGCCGAGCGCGAGCTGACCGCGCTGCTGGGGTCGCCGGTCGAGATAGGCGACGTGGACTTCGGTCTGTTCAACCGCATCGTGCTGAACAATGTCTCGGTGAGCGACTCGACCGAGGCCCCAGTGCTCACCGTGGGGCAGCTCGGCGCCGGTCTTAGCCTGTCGGAATCGCTGTGGCATGGCCGTCCGGTCATATCCTATGCCGAGCTGATAGACGTGGGGATGCATCTGCGTCGCGACTCGGCAGGCGCACCGCTCAACATAGAGCCGATACTGGCAAGATTCAAGAAGAAGGAGAAGAAGGAGCCGTCGTCGTTCGACCTGTCGGTCAACATGATCGTGGTGAGGCGTTCGAGCCTGACATACGACATACTGGACCGCCCCGCACCGGCAGACGGGAGGTTTGACCCCTCGCACATAGCCGTCAGCGACATACGCGCCGACCTCGAGGCCCCGAGGCTGTCAGACTCGATTTTCGAGATCGAGGTCAAGCGCATGGGTGCGTTCGAGCGCTCGGGCCTCACGCTGTCGCTGCTGTCGGCATCGCTGCAGATGAACAGGACGGACGCGATGATAGACAATCTCGTAATCGAGATGCCACACTCACGTCTGGCGTTCGACAACATCACCATCCCATCACCCCTCACCTCGCCAATAAGCGCGTTGCAGACACACATAGCCACGCTGCCCGACACGCACGTGTCAACCTCAGACCTCAGGCCGCTGCTCCCCGCCGGATTCAATGCCGATGCCGTCATTGACCTCGAGCTCGACGCCGAGGGGTCGGCCAACTATATCGACATCGGTAGGCTGAACATAGCCGTCCGCGACAGCGAGACATTCCTGTCGACCCACGGCGACATATCGGGGGCGGCCTACGGACGGGACTCGCTATCGTTCTACCTGCCGAGACTGAGCCTGAACATGGATGTCCCCTCGACCCTGAGGCTGATGCAGTCGTTCGGCCCCAAGGCGGTGAAGCTGACACAGAAACTCGCCCCGCTGTCAAATCTCGGAAGAGTAAACCTTCTGGCCTCGGTCGAGGGGGATGCCCGGTCCATCGACTTTGACGGCTCGATAGTCACCGCTTGCGGCAACATTGACCTCGACGCATCGGTGAGCCGCAGGTCGCCGTCGGCACCGCTGGTCATCGAGGGCAACGCCGACATAATATCGTTCGACCCCTCGACTCTCGACCACAGCGTGGCCCGGCTGACCGACGTCAACATACACCTGCGGGCCGACATGACCGTGAGCCGCTCGAAGAGCCTGAACGGCGTCGCCGAAGTCATCATACCCTCGGTGACATGGAAGGGGCTGCAGTATAACGACATATCGGCCGAGGCAAGATTCGTGCCGGGCCATGTAGACTTTCAGGCCGACTCGCGCTCGCCACAGCTTGACCTCGCCATCATCGGCGGCCACGACCTCGGGCGCGAGATGCCCGCCACCGAACTGTTTGCCGACCTGCGCAACATTGACCTATCGACATTCCTGACCAAAGGCAAGTTCGCGGAGAGCTCGGTCAGCGCCACCATAGACGCCTCGGCGGTGGGCATCAAGCCGGACGACTTGGCCGGATGGCTCAGCGTGGCCAACCTGACCCTGAGACAGCCGGACGGGTCCGAGATCGACGCCGGCAACATCAACCTCGAGATAATGCCCTCGGACTCGCTGCGATACATCTCGCTCGACAGTGACCCGCTGGCCGTGAAACTGGACGGCAAATTCACGTTCGCCTCGCTCGCGGCCGACATGAAGGGTATCGCCTCGCGGCTGTTCCCGTCGCTCGTGCCCGCAGGGCCTGTCGCAGCCGAACTGAGCTCGACAGCCCGCCTGACGGCCGACATCAAGCCCGACTCACTGCTCTCGAGGCTCTTCAAGCTACCGGTCGAGATAATCACCCCCGTGACCCTGCGCGCCGCCCTCGAGGGGCCATCGCTCAGCCTGAATCTCGACGCCCAATACCTGAGAAAGAAGGACCAAGTGATAGAAAACACGGGTCTGACGCTCAACGCCGACGCCATGACGGGTCGCAGCACGCTGACGGCCAAGTCGAACGTGCCAACCAAGAAAGACCGAATGCAGGTGGACATACTGGCCACCGGAGGCAACGACACCATCAACACACAAGTAAGGTGGAAAGTAGACCGCAAGGAGGACTTCCACGGACTGCTGTCGCTGTCGGCCGGATTTAACAGGCCCGAAGAGACCGGCAAGCTCGAGACACACGTGGACGTGCATCCCACGCAACTGGTATTCAACGACTCGGCATGGAACGTGACCCGCGCCGCCGTTGACATAAAGCCCGGCCTCGTCACCGTGGCCGACCTCGGCGCCACACGCCGCGGACAGGCTCTGGCCATCAACGGCACGGCATCGGCCGACTCGCTGAGCCGCGTGGTGATAGACCTCGAGAAGATAGACCTTGACTATATCTTCGAGACGCTCGCCATAGACAACGTGATGTTCGGCGGCATCGCCACGGGCAGGGTGTTCGGCGACGCCCTGCTGTCGCCCGACCCGGTTCTATACACCCCGAGGCTGCACGTAGACAATCTGGCATACAACAACTGCGTGATGGGCGACGGCGACATACGCTCGTGGTGGGACAACAACACCAAGACCATCACCATCAAGGCCGACATACTGGGCAAGCAGGGCGAGAAATCAATCGTCGACGGCTACATCAGGCCCACCACCGAGGAGCTGGTGTTCAACTTCACGGCAGACCGAGCTCCGGTCGGATTCATGCTGCCGTTCATGTCGGCGTTCACGTCGTCGATCTCGGGCAGCGTCTCGGGCGAGGCCAAGCTATACGGCACGTTCAAGGACCTCGACCTCAAGGGGCGCATCTATGCCGACAACCTCAGGATGAAGCTCGACTTCACCAACACCACCTATACCGTCTCTGACTCGGTGCGCATCGACCCGGGACACATATCGTTCAACGACGTCACCCTGACCGACCGCGACGGCCACACGGCCAAACTGAGCGGCGAGGTGCGGCACAGATACTTCCACGACCCGACATTCCTCTTCAACATCACAGGCGCCAAAGACCTGCTGGTCTATGACATAGCCGAGAGCGAGACGGACGACCCGTGGTATGGGCGCATATACGGACGCGGCGGCGCCAAGGTGGTGGGCGTGCCCGGACGCATAGACATCGGCGTGACGATGGCAACGGAGCCCAACTCGACATTCACCTTCGTACTCTCCGACTCGGAGGAGTCCGTAGACTATAACTTCATCACCTTCCACGACCGCGACAAGGCCCGCAAGGACTCGCTGGCGGCACTCGACCCCACCCCGCAGATTGTGCGCGAGCTGCGCGCACGCGCCAACCGCACGGTCGAGGGAGAGCCGTCGCAATATGTCATGGACTTCAATGTCGACATCTCGCCCGAGGCCACCCTCAACCTTATCATGGACCCCGTCGGCGGCGACAAGATCGTGGCGCACGGCTCGGGCCACCTCAACATGAAATACGACTCGCAGGGCGAGCTCGAGATGCGCGGCGAATACAGACTGAACAGAGGCTTCTACTCGTTCACCCTGCAGGACATCATCGTCAAGAACTTCACCATCCGCGACGGCAGCAGCATACGATTCTCGGGCGACCCGTACGCGGCCCAGCTCGACATCACGGCGGCATACTCGACCACGGCCAACCTGACCGACCTCGACCAGTCGTTCCAGTCGGACCCCGAGCTGAACAGGACCAACGTCAAGGTGAACGCGCTCATGAAGGTCAAGGGTGACATGCGCAGCCCCGAGATTGGGTATGACCTCGAGTTCCCGTCGCTCACGTCAGACATCGACCGCAAGGTCAAGTCGATCGTCTCGACCGAAGAGATGATGAGCCAGCAGATCATCTACCTCCTCGCCCTCAACCGCTTCTATACCCCCGAATACATGTCGGCCACCCACGGCAACGAGCTTGTATCAGTGGCCTCGTCGACACTGTCGTCGCGCATCAGCTCGATGCTCGGCGCCCTGAGCGACGACTGGAGCATCGCCCCGGCCATCCGAAGCAGCAAGGGCGACTTCTCGGACGTTGAATTCGATCTGGCGCTGTCGTCACAGCTGCTCGACAACCGCCTGCTGCTCAACGGCAACTTCGGCTATCGCGACAAGAGCCTCAACAACAACAGCTTTATCGGTGACTTCGACATACGCTACCTGCTCAACCGCGCCGGCACCATACAGCTCAAGGCATACAACAGGTATAACGACCAGAACTATTACCTGAAGAGCGCCCTGACCACTCAGGGCATAGGCGTGGTGTTCAAGCGCGACTTCGACAACGTATTCTCGTTCCTCAAGCCCCTGCTGCGCAAGATCGAAGGCAAGAAAGAGAAAACCGACACCGTACCCGCCGACACCATCCCCACACCGCCGACACCCCCCGCCCCCTCATCGGAAGAAGAATAAAACCATCCACCTCAAGCGGCTCATTGTGTCTGTGATTTTTCCAAAACATAGGCAAATTCGGGTGGGAAGTCTTCTAAATCATAGGCAAATTTCGGAACTAAGTCTTCTAAAACATAGGCAAGATTGGTCAAAAGGGCATAAAAAACCTCCGGGCTACGGGTGCGGTCCGGAGGTCTGAGCGGTTATGCGGGGCAATTATTGGGGTGCGCCCTCATATACTGTCTGGAGCGTATAGGCGGGATCGGTGGTGTGGTAGCCTTTGGTCATGATGGCCACGATGTCGGCACCGTTGTTGATGAAGGCGCCTGTCGAATGGCTGATGAGACCGCCGGCCTCCTCGCCGCTGCCTGTCGACCCGTTGTCCCAATAGATCAAGGGAATGTTACGGTCTGAGGCTGCCTTTGTATAATATTCGAGATAATACTTGCGGAAGGCCTCGGCACGGTCGTCCGAACGGTGCGAGCATCCGAACTCGCCGATGTATGCGCCGATGCCCTTGCGTATCCACTTGTTCATCATCTTCTCGAGCTCGGCCACAAGCTGGGTCTCGCCGCTCGAAGGCTTCTTGCCTGCGGCACCTGTGTGGCCCCACTCGGAATACTTGCTGCCGAGCGTGTACTCGTATGGCTCGTAGCAGTGCACTGACACGATCATCTTGGATGCGGGGTCATTTGGGAGCACCAGATAGTCGCCGAGGTCGATGTTGGTGCAATATGCGGGTATGCCCAGCCAGCGCGTGGCGTTCTCGCCACCGGCGGCACGGACGGCATCGACAAACACCTGCTGCCACTCGTTGAAGGTGGCATACTGCTTGCCGCCGTCGTTGCGGTTGGCGCCCCAGCCCCAGCCGCCGTCGTGAATCTCGTTCATCGACTCGAAGACGAGGAAGTCGCCCTTGTCGGCAAACTTCTTGGCCACCTGAGACCACAGCGCCGAGAGCTGCGCCTTGACGCGGGTATTGACCTCACTGCTCTTGGCGGCATTCTTGATGTCAAGCCAGTAGTTGCTGTCGGCACCGTCGTGGTGTATGTTGACGATGGCCTTGAGCCCTGCATTCTCGGCATAGCCAACGATTTCGGCCACGCGGTCGAGCCATGCGGCCTCGATCTTGTATTCGGGAGCCTCGCCGATATGTCCCATCCAAGTGACGGGGATACGCACCGAATTGAATCCGGCAGCCTTGACGGCGTTCATGGTAGCCTGAGTAGCGGCGGCATTGCCCCAGCAAGTCTCGTTGGCGACACCGTTGATGTGTGCGTCGAGCTGGTTGCCAAGGTTCCATCCCAGACCGAGGAACGAGGCATCGTTCTCGGGCTTGTTGGGCACGGGCTTCTCGGGCTCGACCTCGACGCCGGCCTGAGTGACGAGCAGGGTGCCCTTCTCGACGCCCTTGACGAAGAACTTGACCGAGCACGAGCGGGGTTCGGGCGAGGTGTTGGCCGAGGCCGTGAGCTTGTAGAACGCCTGCATCTTGGTGGTGCTGGTCTGCACCAGCTTGCACCAGTCGGAGGTGACGAGTGCCTGAATCTCGAATGGCCACGAGACTGTCGCAGTGACCTCGTGTGCGCCGGTGTCGTCGGCGGCGATCTTGATGGATGCCGGGCTGACGTCGAACATCACTGACGACGGATCGGGGTCGTCGTTCTTGTTGCACGCCTGAAGGAACACCGGGATGATGACCGACAGGAGCGCCATGGTGATCTGTCTGATTTTTTTCACTGTAAGGATATGTTTTGATTGGAAATTTGCCGTATGACGGGGCGGTTCCGTACCGATTGGAAGTAACGGATGCAAAATTAATAAAAAAATCGTTGGAGACACCACGGAGCCCGAAGTTTTTTGCATCATATAACACGCAAAAGTTGCTTTAGTCACTGACTTTTGTTAATTTTGCGAAAATTTTTCCAACTGTATCTTATGTCGAAGAGATTCAATGAATATAGCGGGCTGAATCTGCCCGAAATCAACCAGAGCGTGCTCGGACTGTGGGACGCCGAGGATGTATTCCATCACACCATGAGCGACCGCGAGGGATGCCCGTCGTTCGTGTTCTTCGAGGGTCCCCCCTCGGCCAACGGCAAGCCGGGCATCCACCATGTGCTGGCCCGCACCATCAAGGACATCTTCTGCCGCTACAAGACCATGAAGGGCTATCAGGTCAAGCGCAAGGCCGGATGGGACACCCACGGCCTGCCCGTCGAGCTGGGCGTTGAGAAGAATCTCGGCATCACCAAGGAGGACATCGGCAAGAAAATCTCGGTGGACGAGTACAACGCCGCATGCCGCCGCGAGGTGATGAAGTTTACCGGCGAGTGGGAAGACCTGACCCGCCGCATGGGCTACTGGGTGGACATGCCCAACGCATACATCACATACGACAACCGTTATATCGAGACCGTGTGGTGGCTGCTGGGCGAGCTCTACAAGAAAGGCTATCTCTATAAAGGCTATACGATACAGCCCTACTCGCCAGCCGCAGGCACGGGCCTGAGCTCGCACGAGCTGAATCAGCCCGGCTGCTATCGCGACGTCAAGGACACCACCTGCGTGGCACAGTTCGAGGTGGTCGACTCGGCCGAGGGCACAGACGGATTCGCGGCGCTGGCTCCCTACAGGGAGTTGCTGTTCGGATTCGGCACTCCCTACTTCCTCGCATGGACCACCACGCCGTGGACACTCCCCTCGAACACCGCGCTCGCCGTGGGTCCGGAGATTGTCTACAACATCGTGCGCACGTTCAACCCCTATTCGGGTTCGCCCATAACAGTCGTCCTCGCCGATGCCCTGATGGGCTCGTTCTTCAGCCCCAAGGCCAAGGATGTGAAGTTCGAGGACTACAAGAAGGGCGACAAGCTGATACCTTGGGAGGTCGTGGCTCAGGTCAAGGGCACTGACCTCGTGGGCATACACTACAAGCAACTGCTGCCTTGGGTCAATCCCGGCGAGGGTGCCTTCCGCGTCATCCCGGGCGACTATGTCAGCACCGACGACGGTACGGGCATCGTGCACATCGCAGGCACGTTTGGCGCCGATGACCTCCGCGTGTCGCGCCAGAGCGGCATTCCCCCGCTGCACCTCATTGACCGCGACGGAAACATCCGCCCGATGGTCGACATGACAGGCCGATTCTATCGCATCGAGGATCTCGACCCCAAGTTCGTGGACGAGATGATCGACGTCGAGGCCTACACGCCGTGGCAGGGACAATACGTAAAGAACGCATACGACCCCGAGGCAACCGAAGAGACCGAGACCCTCGACGTGAAGATATGCATGGAGCTCAAGGCCACCGACAAGGTGTTCAAGATCGAGAAGCACGTGCACAACTATCCCCACTGCTGGCGCACCGACAAGCCGGTGCTCTACTATCCGCTCGACTCGTGGTTCATCAAGACCACTGCCGTGCGCGACCGCCTGATGCAGCTCAACGAGACCATCAAGTGGAAGCCCGCGTCGACCGGCACCGGCCGTTTCGGCAAGTGGCTGGAGAATCTTCAGGACTGGAATCTCTCGCGCAGCCGCTACTGGGGCACGCCGCTGCCCATCTGGCGCACAGAGGATGCCAAGGAGGAGATGTGCATACAGAGCGTCGAGCAGCTGTTCGGCGAGATAGACCGCGCCGTCGAGGCCGGCCTGATGCAGAGCAACCCCTACAGGGACCGCGGTTTCGTGCCCGGCGAGTATGACAAGGACAACTACGAGAAGATAGACCTGCACCGTCCGTATGTCGACGACATCGTGCTGGTGTCGCCCTCGGGCAAGCCGATGTATCGCGAGAAAGACCTGATCGACGTATGGTTCGACTCGGGTTCGATGCCCTATGCCCAGATACATTATCCCTTCGAGAACAAGGAGGCGTTCGACAACCGCGAGGTATATCCCGCCGACTTCATCGCCGAGGGCGTGGACCAGACACGCGGATGGTTCTTCACGCTCCATGCCATCGCCGGCATGGTGTTCGACTCGGTGTCCTACAAGACAGTCATCTCCAACGGCCTCGTGCTGGACAAGTATGGCAACAAGATGTCAAAGCGTCTTGGCAACGCCGTCGACCCGTTCGGCCAGATAGGCCAGTATGGCGCCGACCCCGTGCGCTGGTACATGATCTCGAACTCGTCGCCGTGGGACAACCTGAAATATGACGAGAAGGGCGTGGTCGAGACCTCGCGCAAGCTCTTTGCCACACTCTACAACACATACAGCTTCTTTGCGCTCTATGCCAATGTCGACTGCTTCGACCCCGAGGCTCCGCAGGTGCCCCTCGAGAATCGTCCCGAGATAGACCGCTGGGTGCTGTCGCTGCTCAACACGCTGACCCGCGAGGTCAACGAGGCCCTCGACGACTACGAGCCCACCCGCGCCGCCCGTGCCATAGCAGACTTCGTGGGCGACAACCTGTCCAACTGGTACGTGCGCCTGAATCGCCGCCGCTTCTGGGGCGGTGAGATGACCGAGGACAAGCTGGCAGCCTATCAGACCCTCTATACCTGCCTGCGCACGCTGTCGCTGCTGATGGCCCCGTTCGCACCGTTCTTTGCCGAGCGTCTGTGGCGCGACCTCACCGACGGCAGCGAGTCGGTGCATCTGGCACGTTTCCCCGAATTCGACCCGGCGCTGGCCGCTCCCGAGCTCGAGGCACGCCAGAAGATGGCTCAGGACATCACCTCGATGGCACTGGCCCTGCGCAAGAAGATGAACATCAAGGTGCGCCAGCCGCTGCGCACGCTGATGGTGCCCGTGACCGACGACACCCAGCGCGCCACCCTCGAGGCAATCGCCGATCTGGTCAAGAGCGAGCTCAACATCAAGGAGCTGCGCATCGTGTCGGGCGACGAGAGCGTCATCGTGAAGCGCGTCAAGCCCGACTTCAAGAAACTCGGCCCGAAGCACGGCAAGAACATGAAGGCCGTGGCCGCCGCCGTTCAGGCACTCGACACCAAGGCCGTGAGCGAGCTCGAGAAGAACGGCTCGATCACAATCGACGTCAACGGCACTCCGGCAGTCATCGACCTTGCGGACGTAGAGGTGATCTCGGAGGATATTCCCGGCTGGCTCGTGGCCAACGAGGGATCGCTGACCATTGCCCTCGACATCACCGTAGACCCGGCTCTCGAGCGCGAGGGCATCGCCCGCGACATCGTGAACCGCATACAGCGCACGCGCAAGGAGCGCAAGTATGACATCACCGACCGAATCACTCTCCTCTTCGAACCCAACCCCGCCACGGACGAGGCAATACGCGAGTTTGCCGACTATATATCGTCGCAGGTACTGGCCACAGGCCTCGACATCGCCGACGGTGCGCTCGACGCATCAGACCCCGATGTGACTCCCCTCGAGATGGATGACGTGAACATTAACGTAAGAATCGCGTTAAACAAGTAAAAAACGTCCCCTTGCCTAATGCTTAATGCATAATTAGTAATGCTGAATTCATAATGTTTGATGCACGATGGCTTTCGGTCGTTCCGTGCATTCAGCATTATGAATCAAGCATCAAGGCAGGGCGTTTGAAGTATCTAACATAATCCATCACAGACCTATGAGCGAAAAGAAACGCTACAGCGACGAGGAACTCCAAGAGTTCAAAGAGATAATACTCGAGAAGCTCGACAAGGCACGCCGTGAGTATGACACACTCAAGGCCAGTGTCACCAACACCGAGGGCAACGATATTGCCGACACATGTCCCACGTTCAAAGTTCTTGAAGAAGGGGCCTCGACTCTCTCCAAGGAAGAGGCCGGACATCTGGCACAGCGTCAGATGAAGTTCATCCAGCATCTTCAGAACGCACTGATCCGCATCGAAAACAAGACCTATGGCGTCTGCTGCGAGACCGGCGAGCTGATTCCCAAAGAGAGACTCCGCGCCGTGCCCCACGCCACACGCAGCGTCGAGGCCAAAATAAACCAGCACAAGAAATAATGACCCGACGCCACGCAACTGTCGCCGCAATCATAATATTCACAGTCATAGTCCTCGACCAGATACTCAAGTTCTGGGTCAAGACCAGCTTCTATCTGGGCGAGGACCTAAGGATATTCCCGTGGTTCCACCTGCTGTTCATCGAGAACAACGGCATGGCCTTCGGGATGACCATCGGCAGCAAGCTCGCCCTGACGATCTTCAGACTCATCGTGGTGAGCCTGCTGGGCATATATCTCGGCAAGGTATGCAGGATACCGCGTGTCCCCACGGGATATGTGGTATGCCTGTCGCTGATAATAGCCGGAGCCGCAGGCAACATATTCGACTGCGTCTTCTATGGCGTAGTGTTCAACAATCCCCTGCCCCCGCAGGTGGCCACGTTCCTGCCCGTCGGGGGTGGCTATGCGCCGTGGTTCATGGGCAGGGTGGTCGACATGCTCTACTTCCCGCTCTTCTCGTTCGTCTGGCCATCGTGGATGCCGCTGGTGGGCGGGACGGAGTTCGAGTTCTTCCACCCGGTGTTCAATCTTGCCGACGCCGCCATATCGTGCGGTGTCATCGCGCTCATACTCTTCTATCACAAATACATCCTCGGCCCCGGGGCCCTGCGCGAGTCGCTCGGGCAACCCGGCCAACAGTAACAACAGGGCATGCGCCACATCCTATTCCACACAGTCATATTGCTGATTTCAGTCGCTGTCGTGTCGTGCGGCAAGACACCCGACGGGGTGTTGCCCGTGTCTGACATGGCGTCGCTGATGGCCGACCTGTACGTGGGCGAGTCGGTGGTCGAGAATCAGATGACGCGATTCAACACCGACTCTACCCGCCGCGCCTTCAAGCAGGCCATATATCAGCGCCACGGCGTCACGACCGCCGAGGTCGACTCGTCGCTATACTGGTACGGGCGCAATCTCGAGGAGTACATGAAGCTGTGCGACGAGACCGAGAAGATACTGCAGGCGCGCATTGCCGAGGCCGAGAAGCGCGGCGCCAAGACCTCGGAGGCTCCGCAGAGCACGCTGGCCGCAGACGGCGACTCGGTCAACCTCTGGACCGGCCCGACCATGCGGCGCAACTCGACGCTGATGCCCTCGGACTACATCACCTTTGCCGTTCACCGCGACCGCCACTGGGAACGAGGCGACCGCTATGCGCTGACGGCCAAGGGGGTGATGACGCAGAATCCCGTCGAGATGGGTCTGGCCGTCGAGTATAACGACGGCACGACCGAATTCGTCAACCTGAACCGCAGGGCCGATGAGCAGCGACAGCGTCTGGTGCTGGTGCTCGACTCGCTCAAGACGGCGTCGAGCGTCTACGGTTATGTGCGCTACAAGGCTTCGGAGGGCGAGGTGAGCTATCTCGACTCGCTGTCGCTGACCCGCACCCGCGGTCGCAACGACAACAAGAGCGCGCGTCAGGGACAGATGACGGCACGATACAGATGACGCTGCGAAGATACAGATGCCATGCCGCGCTGTGTCGAGGCCACGTCACCGCTCCGGCACTCGTCACCATGCACGCCGACGGCCATGTCACCGTCGAGCCATACACGGCCGAGGTCTGCGGCACCACGGACTATAACGGAGCGATAGTGCTGGCACCGCCCGGCACGGAGCTGCCCCCGGCATTGCCCCCTCGGGGACTCACGGCATCGCTCGAAGCCTTGACGATACCCCCCTCCGACCTCAGAATAATACCTTATTTCATACCCATAGGACAGAATCCATGAAATCACTTACCACTGCCCTCCTCGCCATGGCCTCGCCCGCACTTCTCTTGGCCGCCGTGACTGACATGAGGGTGCAGCACCTCGACACGCCTCTTGCCACGGCCACATTGAGGCCCGAATTCTCGTGGCGCTTGGACACGCGCACACCCGGAGCCGTTCAGGACACATACCGCATACTCGTAGCCTCGTCGCCCGAGCTGATAGCGCGCGGCGAGGGCGACCTGTGGGATTCGGGCACCGTCAGGAGCCGCTCGCAGCACGGCATAGTCTATTCGGGCAAGCCGCTCAAGGAGGGGCAGCGTGCGTGGTGGACGGTCACAGCGACCACCGGACGCGAGACACACAGACCCGACGGGGTGGCCGAATTCGGCACGGGAGTTCTGACCGAGTCGCAATGGTCGGGACGCTGGATGGGACTCGAGACTCCGCGCGAGGGCGACGTGCGCGGCGCCGTCCACACGGTGCTGCCGGTGCGCTATCTGCGCAAGGAGTTCAACACCGGCTCCAAGAAAATCAAGCGCATCACCGCCCGCATATCGGGTCTGGGCAATTACCGCCTGTTTGCCAACGGCACCGAGATAGGCGCCGACGAGGTGCTCAAGCCCGTGCCCTCGGACTACAGGAAGACAGTCTATTACAACACATACGACATCGCGCCCGACGTGGTGGCCGACTCGACTCTGGCCGTCGGCGTGATGCTGGGTCCGGGCCGATACTTCCCCCAGCGGCAGCACAAGCCCGCCAAGATACCGGTGTTCGGCAACCCCACGTGCCGCCTGAACCTGATTGTCGAGTATGCCGACGGGTCAAGGCGCCGTTTTGCCACCGACGACTCGTGGCGCGTCACCGACCTCGGGCCCATAAGGCTGGCCAACGAGTATGACGGCGAGGTCTATGACGCCCGCATGGAGCTTGACGGCTGGACCATGCCCGGCTATGACGACTCGTCGTGGCTCAAGGCCGAGAGGTCGGCCATCCCCTACGGCACCCTGCGCCCGCAGACCACGCCCAACATGGCCTGCGGTACCCCCGTGCAGCCCGTGTCGGTCAAGCCCGTCGGCGATGTCAGGATAGTCGACTTCGGCCGCAACATGGCGGGCTGGATCTCGATAAGGCCCCGCGGCCACAGGGGCGACACCATACGCATACGCTATGCCGAGCGCCTCAACCCCGACGGCACCCTATACAGGGCCAACCTGCGCGACGCACGCTCGGAGGATGTCTACATCTGCTCGGGCACCGAGAAGGGCACGGCGGCGTGGACACCTTCGTTCACGTATCACGGATTCCGCTATGCCGAGGTGTCGGGAATGCCAGCCCTGAGTGCCTCGGACCTCGAGGCGATACCCGTGGCCGACCCGATGGAGACGTGCATGGACTTCGAGTGCTCGGACACGACGCTGACCCGCGTGGTGCGCAACGCCCTCAACGGCATACGCGACAACTACAAGGGGATGCCCGTAGACTGCCCCCAGCGCAACGAGCGCCAGCCGTGGCTGGGCGACCGCACCGCAGGGGCGCTGGGCGAGAGCATGTTCATTGACAACCACACGCTCTATGCCAAGTGGGTGCGCGACATCTGCGAGGCACAGCGCGAGGACGGCTGCATACCCGACGTGGCACCCGCGTACTGGAACTATTATACCGACAACGTGACGTGGCCCGCGGCCCTGCCCATGACGTGCGACATGCTGGTGGAGCAATTCCACGACACGGCCCCGATGGTCCAAGCCTATCCCCACATAGCCCGGTGGATGGACCACATATTGGCCGAATACTCGCGCGACGGCATCGTGACCCGCGACCGCTATGGCGACTGGTGCGTGCCCCCCGAGAGCCCCGAGCTGATACACTCCGAAGACCCCGCCCGCAAGACCGACGGCGCACTCATAGCCACCGCATATACGGCAAAGTGCCTCGAGCTGCTCGAGAAGTTCGCCACCATTCAGGGGCTCGCCGACGATGCCGCCCGCTGGCACGCACTGCACGGACGCACCGCCAAGGCATTCAACGACCGATTCCTCACCCTGCGCCGCGGCACCTCGCCCAAGCCGGGCCATCCGCTCTATCCCGACTCGATATTCTACGGCACCAACACCCCCACGGCCAACGTGCTGGCACTGGCGTTCGGACTGGTGCCCGACTCGCTGCGCCGCCCCGTGGCCGACAACCTCGCCGCCCGCATCATCAGTAACGACAACTCGCACATACCCACCGGCGTCATAGGCACCTCGTGGCTGCTGCGCACGCTGGCCGCCAACGGCCGCGGCGATCTGGCATGGACGCTGGCCACCAACCGCACATACCCCTCGTGGGGATATATGGCCGAGAAAGGAGCCACCACGACGTGGGAACTCTGGAACGGCGACACAGCCAACCCTGCCATGAACTCGGGCAACCACGTGATGCTGCTGGGCGACCTGCTGTCGTGGGTGCAGCAAGACCTCTGCGGCATACGCAACGGCTCGGAGCCGGGCCACTATGTCTTCGAGGCCGACTGGAGCATACCCGACTGCGAACATGCCTCGACCTCGCGCCCGACACCGTGGGGCCGCATACATAGCCGCTGGCAGCGCGACGGACGCCGCCTGACGTGGCACATCACCCTCCCCGTAGGCACTTGGGGCGAGGCGAGGCTGCCCGACGGCACCAAGGCCGAGGTCAAGGCGGGCGACAACACCCTCCACTGCGAGATACCACTGTCAGACCCCATCGTCACCGACGAGGCACACCTCTATGCCACCGCCCCCTTCCCTCAATGCCACGCCGCGACCATGGTCGAGACCCGCGAGGGCGACCTCGTGGCGGCATACTTCGGCGGCACCCACGAGCGCCATCCCGACGTGTGCATCTGGGTGAGCCGCAAGCCCAAGGGCTCGGACCGCTGGAGCGAGCCGATACTGGCGGGCGACGGCGTCTTCATGCCCGGCACGCCCGACGCCCTGCTGGCCGGAGTCAACGACTCGACCACCCTCGCCTCCGTGGGGCCCGTCAAGAGCCAGTTCACAGCTCCCGACTCACTACTGCGAAGAAAGGCATGCTGGAATCCGGTGATGTTCGAGATGCCCTCGGGCGAGCTGTGGCTATTCTATAAGGTGGGCCTCAAGGTGTCAGACTGGACAGGCTGGCTGGTCAAGTCGCAGGACGGAGGCAAGACATGGGGCCCGCGCGAGGCCCTGCCCCAAGGATTCATCGGCCCCGTCAAGAACAAGCCCGAGATCGTGGACGGACGGCTCATATGCGCCTCAAGCACCGAGTCGGGAGGCTGGAAGCTGCACTTCGAGGTACTCGACCTCGCCACCGACCGCTGGGAATACATCGGCCCCATCCCCGCCGACAGCACCTACGTCACCGAAGACCTGCTTGCCGACGGCATCATCCCCCGCCCCGGAGCCAAGCTGCGCCCCATAGGCTGCATACAGCCCTCGATACTGCGCCACGCCGACGGACGCCTGCAGGTGCTGATGCGCACGCGCAACGCCCGACTGGCCACATCGTGGAGCCACGACGGCGGACGCACATGGAGCCGCGTCACCCTCACCGACATCCCCAACAACCAGTCGGGCACCGATGCCGTGACGCTGGCCGACGGGTCGCACCTGCTCATCTACAACCCCGTCTCGACCATGCCCGCCACCAAAAAGGCACCCCGCACGCCCCTCTGCGTGGCCCGCAGCACCGACGGACTCGAATGGACCCCGATAGTGACCCTCGAGGACTCGCCCATCTCGCAATACTCCTATCCCGCCATCATACAGGGGCGCGACGGCGACATCCACTGCATCTACACATGGCGCCGCGAGCGCATAGGCTACAAACGCCTCACCCTCCCAACTTTCTGAGTGGGAATATAATCAAACCTTTCCATCCTCGATAATCGGGGTTGGTCTCAGTCTCAGTCTCATTAAGTGTCGCGTCACCTAATGAGACTGAGACTTTTTTGAGACTGTCGAAAAAAATGTCGAAAAACAGTGATGCAAATCGGCATTATCGCACCTTTTTGGGTAGTTTCAGGGCGTAACTTTGCATCGTGAGGGACAAACATCCCCCTCACGGCAAGCTACTTATGACACACAACACACAACCCGTACACGGAGAGTACGGGGAGGGAGAGCGTATCTCCAATTCTGTCGATCAGAAAACATACCATCCGGTGGCAAGGGTCACCGAGATGACATCGGGCAACGAGTGGATAGAACGTATCCGTGGCATCAGCGAGCAGAGATGCCTGTTCGGCCAGCTGTGGTACGAGGGAGAGATCTGCATACTCTTTGCCGACACCAACGTGGGCAAGTCGATACTGGCAGTGCAGATTGCCGACATGATCTCTAAAGGCTCGGATGCCGACGGCCTGCTGGAGGGTCTTGCACCCGAGACCGAGGCGCAGCCGGTGATATATGCCGATTTCGAGATGAGTCTCGCGCAGTTTGCCCGACGATATTCGAGCGGCGACGGAGAGAACAGGGAGTATCACGAATTTGCCAAGGGATTCAGCCGCATCGAGCTGTCTTACGGCAACATGTCTGACGATGCCGAGATATTTGCGGGCAAGGACTTTGCCGACCTGATAATATCCGACCTCGAGAATCGCGTGGAGCAGACGGGCGCAAAGGTGCTGATAGTGGACAACATCACGTTTCTGGCATCGGGCACGGAGACCGCCGCCGACGCGCAGCCGCTGATGAAGAAGCTGATAATGCTGAAGAAACGCCACGGGCTGAGCATGCTCGTGCTGGCGCACACGCCCAAGAGAGACCAGTCCAAGCCGCTGACCGTAAACGACATTCAGGGCTCGAAGTCGCTGATAAACTTTGCCGACTCGGCATTTGCCATCGGCAAGAGCAGGCAGGGCGACGACGTCAGGTACATCAAGCAGATCAAGCAGCGCAACACGGGCGTGATACATGGCTCGGGCAACGTGATAGTGTGCCGCATGGCCAAGGTGGCGTCGATGCTGGGACTGATGACCGAGGGATATGGCCGCGAGTGCGAGCATCTGTCCGAGAAGACCCGCAAGCACCGACAGAACTCCGAGCTGCCTGAAAAGGCACGCGAGTTGCGCGACGAGGGGTTGCCGGCCGAAGAGATAGCAGCCCGACTCGGTGTCGCAAGGGCCACGATATTCCGGTGGCTCAAGTCTCAGTCTCAGTCTCAATAACCGACACGTCACCAAATGAGACTGAGACTGAGTGAGACTAAGTGAGACTTGAAACGAGACTGAGACTGACCTGAAGAACCAAACTACCAACACACAGACAAACACAAACACACACAATGGCACACGAATACTACTACACACTGTCGCGCACGCACCGCACCGTCTGCCCCCAATGCGGGCACCGCACGTTCAAGCCATACGTAGACCCGTCGGGCGAAATACTGTCGGGCGAGGCCGGAAGATGCAACCGCGAGAACTCGTGCGGATACCACATGTCGCCCCGCGAGTGGCTGACCCGCAACGGACGCAGCATGCCGTCGCATCTCGAGAGGCCCGCGAGGCGCGAGGCCCCCAAGGGGATGTCGGTCATAGACCCCGCGGTGGTCGATGCCTCGATGTGGCACCATTTCATCAGCAAGACCCCGCTGGGGCTGTGGCTGAAATCGAAGTGGGGCCTCGACGCGGTGCGTAAGGTCTATGAGACATATCGCATAGGCTATGCCAAATATGGCTTCGGCTCGACCGTGTGGTGGTACATAGACGCCGAGGGGCGCGCAAGGTCGGGCAAGGCGATGGTCTACGGACTGCACGGCAAGAGGATACGCAACTTCTGGCAACCTACCGTGTGCTGGGCCCATACGCTGCTCAAGCTCAAGGAGTTCAATTATGTGGGATGCCACTTCGGCACGCATCTGCTGGGCAGTTGCCCCGACGCCGAGATTCTGGTGGTCGAGAGCGAGAAATCGGCCATCATACTGGCTCTCTACCTGATGCAAAACGGCCTGTGGGGCAAGTATCTGCCCATAGCCACAGGTGGATGCTCGGGCGTGCGCGTCGACCCTCAGCTGATGTCGGACAAGACATACCGCTGGGCACCGTTCGCCGGGAGGAAGATATGCCTGATACCCGACGCGGACAAGACGGCAGAGTGGAGCTCGGAGAACCTGCTGAAATCGCTGCGCGGCTTTGCATCGTCGGTGAGGGTCTATGACATAACCGAGCTGCACGGAGCCAAGGACTCGGAAGACTGTGCCGACCTGATAATGGACGGGCATCTGTCGCCGTGGAATTGACAAAAGTGTGTTAATTTGCATTTTAGGGCGAGAAAAATGTGCGGATATTTGCGCAAGAGGCGGATTATCCGTACATTTGCGTTAGAATTATTACCTATCTCACATTATACAGCGGATTATTAATGTCAGACGCTGATCATTCCATAGAGAAAACACGAATTTAACCAACACACTCAAGAAAACATGAAACATCTACGACCCTTGCTGGCCGGAACTGTCATGGCTTTAGGTGGCGCTCTGGCCTCGCAGGCCGCAGTGCATCTGTGCATGACGTTTGCGGACGGCACGAATGCCTTCGTGAACATTCAGGACGGGATTGACCCCGAGAACCTGCCGTCGATGAACATCGGCGACCGCACCGTCACCGTGACCGTGCCCCAACTCGGAGCCGAGGCGATAACCTATACATACGAGGCCGCCAACATCGACCACTTCAACTTTGCCGACATGTCGGGCATCGCCGACATCGAGGACAAGTCTGACGCCACCATCACCGCCATGGGCAACGGCATGGTCAGGGTGAGCGGCGCCAATGCGGGCGAGGTCATGGTGCATGACCTGTCGGGCCGCTCCGTGAGCGTGCCCCAGACCGCCGACGGCGATGCCGTGACACTCTCGCTGGGCGATCTCTCGACCGGCGTCTACATCATATCATACAGATCGGCAACCCTCAAGATTACAAAGAAATGAAGACACGCAGATTTCTTGCAGGCGCCATGACAGTCATGGCGTCGGCCACAGTGATGGCAGACGTCGTTCCCGACCTGCTGATATTGGAGGGTGGAGACATCTATGACCACCGAATCCAGATAGACGACATGACGTCGTTCAAGCTCGACGCCAACAACGGCGAGCTGCTGATGACGGGCGACAAGAGCGAGAAGACCACCAAGGTATACATGTTCGAGAAGAACGGCTATCAGGCTCTCGGCAAGGCATATCTGACATGGCGCGACAGCCGCAAGCTCTCCACGCCGCGCTTTGCCGTGGGTGGCGCAAGCAAGCTCATCGGCAAGCATGGCAATGGCGTGCATGCCGAGTGGTATCCCGTCAAGGGTGCCTCGGGCTATGAGATACGCGCGAGGTATCACGTCTACGGTTCGCAGGAAGAGGGCGCGCTTGCAGCCGGGCCCGTGACAGTCGACGCCCAGACCCTGTCGCACGACATCAACAATCTCGAGTACAGCTCCAACGTACTGATCGAGATCAGGGCCCTCTCTGCCGAGGGCGAGGAGTTCAACTCGGACTGGTGCTCGCGCAGCGACATCTCGCTCATTCCGTGGAACAACTTGGTGTTCATGACCGAGGGTCGCTATGCCGTGCCTGAGGTGACAAGCGTGACCAACCACGACAAGACATCGTTCAGGGTCAACCTGCATCTGAGCTATGCCGAGTCTGGCGACAATGCCGACAAGGGATATTCGGAGAACTTCGAGATCGGCAACGACGGCAACTTCGTGGCCGACAGGCTCCAAGTGATACCCCTGCAGCAGACAGCCACCCCCGAGGCTCCGGCCCGCGCCGCATCCGAGGCCGACTGGAGGGACTATGCCATCACCGACGCCGACCGTGCCGCCGGATATATCGACGTGACCGGCCTGCAAGAGGCCACGACATATCAGGTCACCCTGATAAACAGCAACATCCCGAGCGCCCCCGACGCACGATACAATACCCTGATCGTGAAGACCAAGGGTGGCGACACGACCCCCATACTGATACCCCACAGCACCGAGCTGTCGGGCACCGTGCCCGGAGCCGCCGAGTATGAGGCATGCCCCATCGACAAGATACTCAACGAGTATGCCACGGATCCGTTTGCGGCCGAGGACCAGACATACTGGCTCGAGGGCGGCAAGGCTTATTGCATCGGCGAGAACGTCACTCTGGTCAAGGGCATCACGCTCAAGACCAATCCCGCTGATGTCGCCGCAGGCAAGCGCGCCATCGTCTACATGGGCTGCATGAGCACCGAGCCGTCGATCGTGACAAGCAACTTCATCCTCGGCAGGGCGCCCGAGACCGGCGAGCCCGACATACCCCTGTCGATCGGCGACATCAAGTTCGAGAACATCGACTTTGACTGCCCGCTGGCCATGAACTATGGCAAGGCCCAGCAGGCCCAGCAGGCCACGACGGGCAACTATTTCGCCAACATGTACAGCAACGGCATGGAGTTCACCATCAGCTCGCTCACCCTCGAGGGTTGCACCTTCCGCAACTTCATACGCGGTTTCGTGCGCGTTCAGGGCAGCAAGAGCAAGGTCATCGAGAAGCTCACCGTCAACAACTGTCTCTTCAGCGACTGCGGATACTATGACAAGAACGGCAAGGGCTATGCATGGTTTGCCGGCGATGGCGCCAACGTGAACTCGAACATCTTCGCCGACGTCACCTTCTCGAACAACACCATCTATGACAGCCCGATGTCGAGTCTCTTTACAGACAACAACAAGACGATAGAGTATGCCGCAGGCGTGAAGTGGAACATCAAGGTGTTCAACAACACCTTCTTCAACTTCTCGACCAGAAGCAACAGCAGATTCTTCTTCGACATGCGATATGTCCCCTCGGGCTCGCACATAAGCTTCGAGCGCAACCTGCTGGTTCAGGCCGCCGACGACAACGACGCACGTCCCCTCAACCTGAGCGGTGCCGACATCCGCACCATCAAGGGCGCGGGCGAGTTCTCGTTCACCATCAAGGACAACTACTCGGCGGCATCGCGTGCCGCCAATCAGGGTGACGACAAGGTGTTCACGGCAGGTGCGTTCAGCGCCACCAAGAACTCGTTCGGCACGTTGGCATCGTCGGCACTCGACTGCACCGCCGCCGACCTCGTGGTGAAGCAGCTCACCGCCGACGACGGCAGCGTCATCACCCCCGCCCAGCTCTTCAACAACCCCAATCCCGTCAATGCGGCCTATGACGCTGCAAACTACAATGCCCTCGACCACGCGGCTCCGGCCGACATCAACGAGGCACTGAAGTTCAAGACCCTCCCCGCCACGATTTCCGACAAGAATGTCGGCGATCCCCGCTGGAGATAACACGCATTGACTCAGAGTCATCACGTCAGACGCTCCGCACCCTGCGTGCGGGGCGTCGTTTTTTTCGTAAACATTCGCGGGGGTAGAAGTGTTATAGAAAGTGAACGAATATAAAAACAATTCACACCAATAACTTCATTCAACACAAAGACTATTATGAAACGACTGTTATTTATCCTCTGCGCGGTGATGGGCATTGCCCTCGGCGCCAACGCACAGCGTGCCGAACTCCAGTTGGGCTATGGCGGCTATACACAGATGGACGCCACAAACATGCACGACGGCGGCAAGGTCGACAACGCATGGGGCGCACTCACAGCCGGTGTCAATTTCAAGGTGGCCCCCTCGTTCAAGCTGGGCGTGACATACACCTTCTCGTCGACCGAATACAAGCACTCTGACGCCAACGCATACTATCACGTGTTCATGCTCAACGGCTATTATGACTATTGGCGCAACTCGATAGTCAAGCTCTATGCCCACGGCGCTCTCGGCGTGTGCCTGACCCACATGGCCGACGACAACTGGAGCAAGAACAAGGGATATTTCGCATTTCAGGCATCGCCCCTCGGCGCCGAGGTAGGCCTGTCGAGGGCTGCGTCGATATTTGGCGAGGTCGGCTTTGGCGCACAGGGCCTGCTGCAGGTCGGTTTCAGACTGCATCTCTAAGAGAATCAAACTCTCGGCACAAATGAACGACAGAATATCATACGAAGAGCGCAAGGAGCTGCCCGACAGCGTCTATGGCCTGCCCGAGCGACGCGAGTATCCCATGCCCGACGCGGCACATGTCCGTGCGGCCGAGGCATACTTCCGATACTGCCCCGAAGAGCTCAAGCCCCGGCTGGCACGCGCCATCCTCGCCCGCGCCAAGGAATATGGCGTGGACGTCGAGAGCCCCACGGTGCTGGGCTATGCCGGAAAATGAAATGAATCCCTGACAAACAGATTATAAGCGTGTGTTGCGGAGGTGCCTGACGGCATCCCCGCAACTTTTTGTCTGCATCACCGGCCAAACCAATCCCCCTTGATGACGAGCCTCGACACGTCGTAGGCCTGACGCTGGCGCTCGGCGTGGGCGCAGGCCGTGGTGTCGCCGAAGAATCCGTGCTCGGGTAGATATGCCGACGTGAGGGTCGGGTCGAGCATCGAGACGCCGACACCGTTCCACTCCGCGTCCCGACCGACACCCGCGAGGTCGAGTATTGTCGGATAGACGTCTATCTGCCCCACCACGCGGTCTACTCGGCACCCCTTGCCGCTGTTGACGGTCACGAAGGCCATCGGCACGTCTTGGAGTCCCAGCGAGGTGTCACCCTCGGTGAGGTCTTGCGAGTGGTCGCTGACGATGAAGAGCAGGGTGTCGTCCCACAACCCCTTGCGCCGCAGCGAGTCGATGAACGACGACAGGCATCGGTCGAAATAGCTGACGGTCTTGTAATAGTTCCTCTTGACCTGCGGCAGCGTGGCGTCGGCATCCATCCGGTCGGTATGTCGGGGGAGTGTCTCTGTCCGGAACGGCACGTGCATCGAGACAGTGAGGAGCTCGAGGAAAAACGGTCGTCCGAGCGTGTCGATGACAGAGTCGGCCATCGCGAACATGGCCTCGTCGCCTTCGTCAAGCCCAGAGATGCCGGCATAGTCGAGCGAGGTATGGACGCGGTCGAACCCGTAGCCGACAAAGGTGTTGTACTCGTTCCACGACTTGCCGTCGTCGGCAAATATGACGCAGCTCTCCTTTCGGTCGAGGGCGTCGACCAACGTGTGGAATCTGTTGGAGCCGCCATAGAGGATGGCCGTCGACGACCGCGACAGGGGCAACAGTCCGGTGTTGGTCATCAGCTGGCCGTCGCCCGAACCGCCCTGACGCACCTGCGTCACCACCTCGAGGGCCGCGACAGAGAGCGTGTCGTCGGTCAGCGACATCAGCGTCGGGGCCACGGGCATGCCGCCGACCTCGGCGTGGATGACGCCGGCGTTGAGCGACTCGACCATTATCAGTATCACGTTCTTGCGCTTGTTGGCCTCGTATGCACCATTGTCAGTGTGTGGTGTCGACGACATGAACCGCGAGATGCGTGCACGTTCTTCGTCGGTCAGTTCGATGTGCCTGTCGTGCAGCTCGACGGCATTGTGCACGGACATGCCGGCATATAGCACTATGCCGTTGACACTGAAGTAATAGTGATTCAATGCATATTGGGTCAGCCTGTCGGCAGTGATTCCGGCGATGCCCCTGCCGTCATAGAGCCCCACAGACTTGAGATACTTGATGTTGGCGCTGCTCCTCGACAGTTGTCCGAGGCCGAACAGCAGCAGGGTGGCCACGGTGGCGACGACCCTCGGGAGTGTCCCGTACGGGGATGCCTTGATGCGCCCGGCCGACTTGAGATAGCATCCCAGCGTCACGGCCACGGGGAGCAGATAGACCATGTCAGACAGACGGCACACTCCCGCCACGCTGTTGACGAGGAGCCCGTTTATATTGCCCGCGAACATCAGCGACTCGACCCCGAGGATGTCGCCCCAGAATCTGTGATACCATACGGACATGACGCACCACAACGACAATAATGCGACCGGAACGAGTGCCGACCACCTGTATCGAGGGGGAATGAACCAGTATGGCAGCATCACCACGGCGGCATCGCCCGCGAGGTTGAACATCAGCCTGAGCGGGTTGGTCGAGCCTGCCACGTCTATGTCATGGCTGAAATAAACCAACCCCAAGGTCATCGCCGCCACGCACGACAGCGCAAAGAGCGTGGCCGGTATGGGAAACGATCTTGTCATGCGAACAGGGCCCTGAAGGCTTCCTCGACTTTTGAGACTTGGACGAGGCGGATGGAGAATGTCGAGGTGTCTACCCCCTTGAGGTTGGAGACGGGTATGAGCATCGTCTCCATGCCCAGCTTCTCGGCCTCGCGGATGCGCTGTTCGAGGCGGCTGACGGGACGTATCTCGCCCGACAGGCCGACCTCGCCCGCCATGCATGTCAGCGGGGGTATGACCATGTCGACGTTGCTCGAGAGGATGGCGCATATCACGGCCAGATCGAGGGCGGGGTCGTTGACCTTGAGCCCCCCGGCGATGTTGAGGAAGACATCCTTGGCGGCGAGCTTGAAGCCCACGCGCTTCTCGAGCACGGCCAGCAGCATGTTCATGCGCTTTGAGTCGAAGCCGTTGACAGTGCGCTGGGGCGTGCCGTATGCGGCGGTCGAGACGAGGGCCTGAGTCTCGATGAGGAAGGGACGTGCCCCCTCGACGGTGACGCCGACGGCTATGCCCGAGAGCTGCTCGCGCTCGGCGATGTTGCCCGTCAGCAGCTCGGAGGGGTTAGAGACCTCGCGCAGTCCGCGCTGGCACATCTCGTAGATGCCGAGCTCGGAGGTCGAGCCGAATCTGTTCTTGATGGCGCGGAGCAGGCGGTACATGTGTCGGGTGTCTCCCTCGAACTGCAGCACGGCGTCGACTATGTGCTCGAGCACCTTTGGACCCGCGATGCTGCCCTCCTTGGTGATGTGGCCGATGAGGATGACCGGCGTGCCCGACTCCTTGGCATAGCGCAGCAGCTCCGAGGCACACTCGCGCACCTGCGAGACGCTGCCGGGGGCAGAGTCGAGGTCGTCTGACGAGACGGTCTGTATCGAGTCGACTATCACCAGCCCGGGATTCATGGCGTCGATGTGGTCGCGGATGTTCTGCAGCGAGGTCTCGCAGGCTATGAACACATTGTCGCTGGGACGCCCTATGCGGTCGGCGCGCATCTTGATCTGCTGGGCGCTCTCCTCGCCTGAGATATAGAGTATGGTGCGCGACTTGATGGAGAGGATGTTCTGCAGCACGAGGGTCGACTTGCCTATGCCGGGCTCGCCGCCTATCAGTATGATGCTGCCCGCGACGAGTCCGCCCCCGAGCACGCGGTTGAGCTCGGCCGACGGCATGCGTATGCGCTCCTCGTGCGAGGCTTCGATCTCGCTGACGGCCACGGGGCGCGACGAGGCGTTGAGGGCACGGCCCGACGACGACTGTCGTCCCTTCTTCTTGGGCGCGACACGCTCCTCGACCATCGTGTTCCACTCGCCGCACGCCGGGCAGCGTCCAGCCCACTTGGGTGATTCGGCTCCGCAGCTGCTGCAGAACCACGCTGTCTTGCCCTCCTTCATACGCCGCGGAATTTAGCGAGTGTGATGGCCGTGGCCACGGCGGCGTTGAGCGACTCGCCCGTGACGCGACCCTCGGGCCACGAGGGTATGAGGAAACGGTGCGTCACAGTGGCCTCGACCCGGGGCGAGATGCCGTTGCCCTCGTTGCCGATGACGATGATGCCCTCGGCGGGGAGGTTGGCGCGCGAGATGGGCTCGCCGTCGAGAAACGTGCCGAAGACGCCGCTGGCACCCGCCTCCCTGAGGGCAAGTATGGTGGCGGGCAGGTCGCAATAGTGCAGCCTGACGCGCGAGATAGACCCCATGGTGGCCTGTATGACCTTGGGGCTGTAGCACGAGGCGGTCTCCTCTGAGCAGATGATGTCGGTGACGCCAAACCAGTCGGCCACGCGGATGATGGTGCCGAGGTTGCCGGGGTCCTGTATGGTGTCGAGGGCAAGCATCAGCCTGCCCGCGGGCGACGGCACGGGGGTGTCGGCGGGAATGCGGTAGAGGGCTATGACGTCGGGGGCGGTGACTAGCGACGACATGCGTCCCAGCTCGCCGCGGCGGGCCTCGACGGCCACGTCGGCCATGTCGGGACGGGCCTCGATCCACTCGCGGGTGGCATAGAGGGCCTCGAGCTCGAAATAGCCGTATGTATCGAGCACGCATTTGGTGCCCTCGGCCTTGAACAGGCCTGTCTTGCGCCGTCCCTTGCGGGTGTCGAGCGACGACACCATGGCCATGACGGCGTTGGTGAGTGTGCGGTTGTCTTGCATCATATTGACAAAGTTACGAAAAATGATGGATTTTTTCGCTAACTTTGCGGACGAAAAATCACTGTAACTCCATTCCGTATGGTACTTGAAGAATTATATGCCTCGCTGACCGGCTCGGCCCCCGAGAGCGTGACGGCGCTGACACCGGCGGGTTCGTCGCGCAGGTATTTCAGACTCTCGGGCACCGAGAGCGTCGTGGGTGTCATCGGCACCAACCGGGCCGAGAACGAGGCGTTCATATATCTGGCGGGGCACTTCGAGAGCCTCGACCTGCCCGCGCCGAGGGTGCTGGCCGTGAGCCGCGACCGCATGGCATACCTGCAGACCGATCTGGGCGACACCAGCCTGTGGCAACTGCGCGACGACGAGGGCCTGCTGGACCGCACCATGGCCGTGCTGCCGTGGCTGCAGACCTCGGGGCTCGACCGTCTCGACTGGGCGCGATGCTATCCGGTGAGCCGGTTTGACGCTCGCTCGGTGATGTGGGACCTCAACTATTTCAAATACTCATATCTCAACCTCACGGGCCTGTCATACTCCGAGCCTCATCTCGAGGAGGCCATGAGGCATCTGGCCGAACGCACCGAGGCACTGCTCACGCCACGCGACTCGGGGCTGATGCTGAGAGACTTCCAGAGCCGCAACGTGATGATAAAGGAGGGCGACCCGTATGTCATCGACTTTCAGGGCGCACGGCGCGGTCCGCTGGCCTATGACGTGGCCTCGTTTGCGTGGCAGGCCAAGGCCGGGTTCTCGCCCGAGACCCGCAGGAGGCTTGTGGCACAATACGTCGACTCGCTGTCGGGGCTGCGCGAGACGGCGCCCGACTTTGACCGTCAGGTGGCCGAGATGGCGCTGCTGCGCACGCTTCAGGTGCTCGGGGCATACGGTTTCAGGGGCCTTGTCGAGAAGAAAGGACACTTCATACAGAGCATCCCGTTCGCGCTGGCCAACCTGCGCGAGCTGCTGCAAGCCGACCTGCTCGACTCGCCCAAGCTGAGGTATCTGGGCTCGCTGCTGCGCGATGTCGCCGCCAAGCCACCGATAGAGATAATACCCGCTCCCTCCGAGGGGCTGACGGTGAGGGTGTCGAGCTTCTCGTACAAGAAGGGGCTGCCCATAGACCCCTCGGGCAACGGCGGCGGATTTGTCTTCGACTGCCGCGCCATGGACAACCCGGGGCGCTATGAGGAGTATCGTCCGCTCACCGGACTCGACGCACCGGTGATCGAGTTCCTCGAGGAGAGGGGCGAGATACAGGTGTTCCTCGACGAGTGCTATGCCCTCGTGGACACGGCCATCGGGAACTACCTCAAGCGCGGATTCACGTCGCTGACAGTCAGCTTCGGGTGCACCGGCGGACGCCACCGCAGCGTCTATTCGGCACAGCACATGGCCGAGCACGTCAAGGCAATGTTCCCCGAGGTCAACGTGATACTACAACACCGCGAACGCGGCATATCGCAGGTATTATGAAAGGGATGATCTTTGCCGCGGGGCTGGGCACGCGCCTCGCACCCATCACCGACACACGCCCCAAGGCACTCGTCGAGGTGGGCGGACAGACCATGCTCGAGAGGGCCATAAGGCGCCTCACCGCGGCGGGCGTAAGCGACATCACCGTCAACGTCCACCATTTTGCAGACATGGTCGAGGAGTATCTGAGGGCCAACGACGGATTCGGCGCACGCATCACCGTCAGCTCCGAGCGCGACAGGCTACTCGACACCGGCGGCGGCGTGGTCAGGGCCGCGGCATCGCTGACGGCACCTCCCGACGAGCCGATAATGCTCTATAACGCCGACATACTCACCGACTTCGACATCGGCAGGATGCTCGACGCACACCTGCACACGGGTGCTGACGCCACGCTACTCGTGTCAGACACCCGCAAGTCGTCGCGCGGACTGATATTCGGCCCTGACGGACGCATGGCGGGGTGGACCAACCTGTCGACCGGCGAGGTGAGGGCTCCGGACGAGATTCCACAGGGAGCGCGCACCATGGCGTTCGGAGGGGTACACATCATATCGCCCCGACTCATCGACGACATGGCACGATACGGGCGCGGACACAATGGCGTATTCTCGCTCACGCCCTTCTATACGGCCATCTGCGGCGACCGCGACCTCAGGGCCTATCTGCCCCGCGAGGAATACCGCTGGATCGACATCGGAAAACCCGAGACTCTGGCCGAGGCGCGCAAACTTTTTGAGACGGTTTAGCATTATACTGTTATACACGGTATCACAGTTTCAACACGAATTATGCTCTCACGTCCGTTCACATTCGACCGCACCGTCAGGATACTCTTCACCATAGGCTTCATAGCCGTGGTGGTCTGGCTGCTCAACAGGCTCACCAACGTGCTCCTGCCCTTCTGTCTGGCATGTCTGATAGCCTACTTTCTCGAACCGCTGTGCGAGTTCAACATGAAGATACTCCGCATGAAGCACCGCGTCATACCCACGTTCCTCACGCTGATAGAGGCCGCGGTGGTCATAGGCGGACTGATATACCTGTTCGCGCCATCGGTGATGAAGGAGATAGACCAGATGGAGGCGATGATCAAGGACTACGGAGCCCACAACGTCGACATCCCCTTCCTGCCGCACGAGGTGTCCGAGAGGATGCGCGAGATGCTCGACCTCGAACACCTCAAGGAACTGCTGACCCAAGACCACCTGTCGTCGATCGTCAACAAGGGCGTGTCGCTCGTGTCATACTCGGTGGGCGTGGTGTTCAGGACCGTCGAGTGGTTTCTGATGTTCATATACGTCATCTTCATACTCATAGACTATCCCCGGCTCATGAAGGGATTCCGCCTGCTGGTGCCTCCCAAATACCGCACCGAGGTCTACAAGGTCGAGGACGACATCAAGGACAGCATGAACCGCTACTTTCGCGTGCAGGTGCTGCTGGCACTCTGCGCCGCCGTGTTCTACTGCATCGGCTTCTCCATCGTGGGCATACCGCTGGCAATAGTGCTGGGCATACTCGTGGGCATACTCTACATCATACCATATTTCCAGTATGTCACCCTGATACCCGTCACCGCCGTGTGCTACATACAGTCGCTGGGCGGTCAGGTCGAGTTCTGGCCGCAGATAGGCAAGTGCATACTGGTCTACGTCATCAGCCAGTGCATCTGCGACTACATACTCACCCCCAAGATAATGGGCAAGGTGATGGGCCTGAACCCGGCCATAATACTGCTGTCGCTCTCGGTATGGGGCACTCTGCTCGGGCTGATAGGCATGATCATAGCCATACCAATGACCACCCTGATGCTGGCCTACTACCAGCAATATGTAATCAACCCCGAGACGGCCGAGGAGCCCGGGGAAAAGGACTGACACGATGAAACAGGAATTCGACACCAAACTGCCTGACGAGATACTCGCCAACCCCGCATACCGCAACATAGTCACCCGCACCAGCGTGAGACAATATGAGACCGGAGTCTCAATTAATGAGACTGAGACTGCCGCACTGATGCACGCCGCCATGGCCGCGCCCACCGCAGTAAACCGCCAGCCGTGGGAGTTCGTGGTCATTGACCGCCGGGATATTCTCGACGCTCTGGCCGAGGCACTCCCCTATGCCAAGATGCTGGCCCGCGCACCGATGGCCATCGCCGTGTGCGGCAACAGCGAGCGGTTTCTCGACGGCGACGACGCCACGCTCTGGCAGCAAGACCTCTCGGCCGCGACCGAGAACATCCTGCTGGCCGCACACGCCCTCGGGCTCGGCGCGGTCTGGACATGCCTCTATCCCCATCAAGACCGCATGAAGGCCGCCACACGCATGCTCGCGATACCCGAGGGGATAGTCCCGTTCGCCATCATACCCATCGGCCGACCCGCCGCCACGCCCGATCCGCGGGACAAGTGGAGACCCGACAGAATACACATCAACGGTTTCTGATTTTTACAATATCTTTTGGTCTGTTATTGAAAAAGAATCCGTATCTTTGCCCTACGATTGAAGTTTCAATACGTACAATCAACGGAAATCCAATTCAATATGATCGATCTGAAACCAATAGCATTCAAGCCCTATCTGAAGAGCGTCATCTGGGGCGGTGACAAGATCTGTGGCTACAAGGGCATACCCGAAAAGCAATCCGGCATCGGCGAGAGCTGGGAGATTTCGGCCGTTCCCGGACACGAGTCCGTGGTGGCCGACGGTCCCTACGAGGGGCTCAGGCTCACCGACCTCACCCGACAGTTCGGCGCCGAACTGCTCGGCGAGCGCGTGATGAAAAGATATGACGGCAAGTTCCCGCTGCTCATCAAGATAATCGACGCCGCCGACAACCTGTCCGTACAGGTGCACCCTGACGATGCTCTGGCCATGCAGCGCCACAACAGTCTTGGCAAGACCGAGATGTGGTACATCATCGACACCGACAAGGGCGCCAAGATATATGCCGGACTCAAGACGGCCATGACACCCGACGAATATGTAAGGCGCGTGGCCGAGGGCACGTTCGCCGAGACGCTGGCCGAGCACGACTCTGCTCCCGGCGACGTATTCTTCCTCCCCGCAGGGCGCGTCCACGCCATCGGCGCAGGCAACCTGCTGGCCGAGATACAGGAATCGAGCGACATCACGTACCGCATCTACGACTATGACCGCCGCGACGCCGAGGGCAACCCCCGCGAGCTGCACACCGAGCTGGCCAAGGACGCCATCGACTATACCGTCTACGAAAACTACAAGAACCCCGCCGTGCCCGACACCCCCGGCGAGGTCGAGATCGTCAAGTGCGACCACTTCACCACCGACCGCATACAGCTCGACGGCACACTCCCGCTCAAGCTCGACCCCGAGTCGTTCACCGTGCTCATGTGCCTCAGCGGCGATGCCACCCTCACCTACCCCGCAGGCGAGACACACCTCACCGCCGGACACACCCTGCTCATACCCGCAGCCATGACAGACATCACCCTCAGCGGCAAGGGCACCCTCATCTCCTCCCGTTCCTGACCACACCGCACACACAGACACGACAAGTCCCGGGCACTCCCCACAGAGCCCCGGGACTTTGTCATATATATACGACAAAGGGTCACCCACAAGTGACCCTTTGGTGATCCGAGCGGGCTTTGTGAGAGTGGTATTATCTTATTGATTATCAATTTGTTGCTTGATGTAATCGAGAAGCAATGTACCACGGTTTGTACCAC
>LUJS01000004.1 GCA_001689495.1 Bacteroidales bacterium M8
CTGCAAAGTTACGGACAATTTTCGAAACCTGCAAGAGTTTTAAGGATTTTAACAGAGTTTTAACATTTGACCGTCGAACTTATCGGCATTATCGTATATTGTTTACTCTTTCGCCATCCTCTCTCGGAGGGCTGCTCCCGAAAAGCGAGTGCAAAGGTAGAGAGTTTTCCGCTACCTGCCAAATTTGGGGAGTTGTTTAACACAAAATTAACATAAATGGAGGGATTGGAAGTATTTGTTTACATCCGTTAACAGGAAAACAGGGGAAGGGGGCGAGGCGGGTGAGTGGGGCTGATGGGGCTAATGGGGCTGATAAATGGCCGGAGTGGCGGCACCTAAAGGCGCCGGGCGATGAACGAAGGGGATGCGATGGGGCACCTGACGGTGCGGGCACAGAACAAAAATGATGGGCGGGCGATGGGGACACGCGGGGCCGGGAGCGCTGCTCCCTGAACTTGAACAGGGGCAGATGAAGACGCCCCGCAAGACGGGACTGGGGCTAATGGGACCGATGGGGCTGATAAATGGCCGGAGGGGCGGCACCTAAAGGCGCCGGGCGATGAACGAAGAGGGCGCGATAGGGCACCTGACGGTGCCGACACGGAACAAAATGGGGGCGGGAGCGCCGCGGACGGCGGGCGGGGACGGAGGTGGGCCCGAGGTGAGCGCGCCGCTGGTGCGCGCTACGCCCTCGGGCGTTTTACAATATGTCAATGTGCGCTTGCCGTGCGATTTGTCTTTGGGACGCGCAGCACGGCGTAGCGCATTGGCCGTCGACGAGGACGATAATTGGGAATTGGGAATGGGGAGTCGGGAATTGTTGGCTCCTTGGACGGGAGCGGTGCTCCCTGAACGGGAACAGGGGGTGGTGAGGTGGATTGCTCGGGGACGGCGGGGATGGGCCTGAGGATGAGAAAGGCTTCGGGGAGCGTGCGGGGGAGGCGGTCGGCGTGGATGATCAACAGGCCGTCGGTGCAGGTGGTGGGGAGGAGGGCGGAGATGAGTCTGCGAAGGCCCTTGGGGCCTCGGTGCCTGTAGCCGATAACCACCGCGCTGTGGACGGTCTGGCCCCTGACGCTATCTGGACGGCGGAGGGTGCCGAGCCTTATGTTCTTGTTTTTGATTGCCTCGCCCTTGAGCTTGGGTAGCATGAGGAGGCCCTGACGGGTGCCGACGCGGTAGAGGAGATAGGATTTGAGGAGCTGGCGGGTGTCTTGGCCGGGCGGGTCTATGACGATGGCGGGACGGTTGTCTCGGTGACATCTGTTGCACTCGAGCGGGGATATGACGGCGCGCTCGGCGGGGGTTAGTGCCCTGCCGAGCCAGCGCTGGAAGTGGTAGTGCCACGGGGTGGATATGTGCGCGAGCGGTTTCATGGGGGCAAAGGTAAGGGATGATTTGGGGGTGATGGGTGCGATAATGCCGAGAAGGGGGCACCTTACGGTGCCGGCACTGCCCAAAATGATGCGGGAGAGCCGCGGCACCTAAAGGCGCCGGACGATGAACGAAAGGGGGCGAGATGGGACACCTGACGGTGTCGGCACTGCCCAAAATGGGGCGGGAGAGCAGCGGCACCTGAAGGCGCCGGGCGATGGATGAAGAGAGGCGGCGGGTGGTGGACGGGAGGGGGTGTATTTATATATAATAGGTGTGATGGGGAGGGGCGGTGGGGATTTTTGATTTTTTTGGGGTGATTTTTTTGGGTTATGTGAAAGATTTTCACTACCTTTGCACCGCCATTACGAATCATTGCGCCCTACCAGCGCAAAATTCAAACAATCAGAAACTCTCAATCATCTATCACTCAGATAAGAAATGAAAGCAGACATCCATCCCTCAAACTATCGCGAAGTGGTGTTCAAAGACATGTCGAACGATGAGATCTTCATCACTCGCTCTACAGTTGCCTCTAAGGAGACCATCGAAGTAGACGGCGTGACTTATCCCCTCGTGAAGCTTGAAATCACTTCGTCCTCGCACCCCTTCTTCACCGGCAAGCAGAAGCTGGTCGACACCGCAGGTCGCGTGGACAAGTTCATGAGCCGCTACGGCAACCGTCGCAAGAAGTAATCGACCGCCCGTGCGATTCTGAATCTGAATCAAGAATAACAACAGGGATGATTCTCAAGGAGAGTCGTCCCTGTTGTTGTTTATATATTAAGGTATAAGATTTAGCGCACCATTATCCTCGTGCCGGTGAAGACGCTGATGCCGAACTGCTGCAGGATCTCGCGCAGGGCGAGTGCGGCGCGCATGGGCACCTTGCCTTCGGCGAGGTCGGGGGAGAATGCGGCGAGAGAGCCGAAGCCGGGTATGACGGTGAGGAAGCCGCCGCCGTAGCTGGTGATGGCGGGTACGCCGGTGGAGAGGGTCCATATCTTCTTGACGGGCTTGGGGCCGCAGGTGGCTATCATGGCCGTGAGCGGCGCGGCGAGCGAGGGGTCGAAGACTTGCTGCTTGGTGAAGGGGTTGTATCCTCCGGCGGCTATGACGGCACCCATTTCGGCTATCTGGCCCGTAGTGACCAGCATGGAGTCGAGCTTGTCGTATAGCTGCATGGCTACCTGTGTCCGGTCGTAGAGCTCGTAGCCGGCGTTGGCGATGACGTTGACGACGTCCTTGTCGCGCGAGTGGCGCACGGTGGCCTCGTAGAGTTCGTCGTCGAGGAGGGGCGACTGTCCCATCAACCCTATCATGACGTCGGAGATGATCTGCATCTTGCCGTCGGCGTCGCCGCGGGGCTCGACGAGGCTGAGCATGCGGAGGCTCTTGGCGTGCACGCCCTTGGGGCTGACGGCGCGGGGCTTGTCGTCGCCGGCCGAGTTGTTCTTGCAGGGGCAGTCCTCGAACCTCATCCTGTCGACCAGTTCGTCGACGCCCATCTGAGTGAGCAGTTGCAGATAGACGGGTACCCTCAGCAGCGATCCCATGGCGAATCCGGCCTGAGTGTCGCCGATGTCATAGCTGCCGCCGTCGGCCAGACGCAGAGAGATGCCAAAGCAACCGTGATTCATGGATGCCACACGCGGCGAGGGTGCAAGGGGTGTGCCGCACGAGAACGTCCTGTACTTTTCGTAAGCCTGAGCAATGGCCGCCTCGAGCGACGACCGTTCAATTATCTTTTCCATCTTCACTTCATATTAAGGTTTTGGACAAAAACATACTGTCTTAACCCTGCTGCGGGGAGTAATGTTGACAAACAGTGTCCTATATTTCAACTTTTTAACCACTTCGGATGTTATTTTAGCATAAATCAGCACTTATTGCCCGATACCGGCATCATCCGTAACCACGCATCATTATGAAACGTCACTTCAATCTAATCCTCTTGGCAATACTGACAGGGCTTCTGGCCCTTGGGGCATGTTCGAACGACGCTTGGGACGAACTCCCCTCGCCCATCACCAACTTCATCTCGCACTATTTTCCCGGCAGCGGGGTGAAGAGCTACAGCGAGCACGACGGGGTGTATAACGTGCAGGTGAACAACGGCGCGTCGATGACGTTTGACAGCGAGTATCAGTGGACCGAGATCGACGGCAACGGCTCGAAGCTGCCCGAGGTGATGATGTATGACCAGCTGCCCCCTGCCCTATTCTCATACCTACAGGGCACCGAGCAGCAGGACGGGGTCTACGGGATGAAGCGCGACAAGAAGTTTTACAAGCTCACGATGCTCGACACGGTCCTGACGTACAACATCCAGACCGGGGCCGTGACTTATCCCGGCCAGAGCTCGGACTGACCCATACGGCAGACACGCTCCAAACCTTTACGGCTCAATTATTTGCAATAATTCCTGCAAATAATCGGGCCATTATTTTGTCAAGACGAAATAAAAGCATACCTTTGCAAAGTATATACCATGTAAATACTTATCCTACTTTTTACAACATCTCCCTATCTACATGAAACAGACAGCAATAGCAACTCTATTCCTTCTGCTGGGTCTTCTGTTCGCCCCTGCCGCCAGCGCAGACCGCGAGGCATTTCCGGGCGCCGAAGGCTATGGCCGCATCACCACGGGCGGCCGTGGCGGTGAAGTGTACCATGTCACCACCCTCGAAGACAACAACAGCCCCGGCTCGTTCCGTTATGCCTGCACCCGCAAGGGCAAGCGCACCATCGTGTTCGACGTCTCGGGCACGATCTACCTGACATCCGAGCTCAAGCTGCAGAACGGCGACGTGACCATCGCCGGCCAGACAGCCCCCGGCGACGGCATCTGCATCGCCGACTACCCCTTCACCATCGCAGCGTCAAACGTCATCATCCGCTTCGTGCGATTCCGCCTCGGCAACCGTCAGGTGGCAAACCACGAGGGTGACGGCCTCGGCGGCATGGACCGCGAGAGGATCATCGTGGATCACTGCTCGGTATCGTGGAGCATCGACGAGTGCCTCTCGGTCTACGGCTCGACCGACATCACCGTGCAGTGGTGCATCGCCTCGCACTCGCTGCAGAACTCGGGCCACTCGAAGGGCTCACACGGATATGGCGGCAACTGGGGCGGACGCCGCGCCAGCTATCACCACAACCTCGTGGCCAACCACACATCGCGCACGCCCCGCCTCGGCCCGCGTCCCGGCACGCAGGAAGAGGAGCAGATGGACTTCCGCAACAACGTCATTTACAACTATGGCTCTAACGGTTGCTATGGCGGCGAGGGCATGAACGTCAACATGGTCAACAACTACTACAAGCCCGGCAAGACGAGCAACAACAAGAAGAGCCGCATCACCGGTCTGGGCATACGCACGCTCAACTATTGCTTCGACAAGGCCAAGACCGTCAAGAACTATAACGACGCTCTGGGCACCAAATATAACACCGCCACGGTGCGCCGCATCAACGGTGCCGCCGACGACGGATACAACCAGCTGACCATCGGCGGCAAGATGTATACCATCGACATGGCCACGAGCACCATCGACCACGAAGGCACGAAGATCGAGGTGGTGTGGAACGGATGGTATCCCATGCTGCACAAATGGGGTACGCTCTACGTGGACGGCAACTTCAACCCCCTGCATCCGGGCGTGAGCGCCGACAACTGGACCACCGGCATCTACTCGCAGATCGACGCCGGGTCCAACGACAACATGTGGAACGACCAGATAAAGCAGGACATCAAGCTGGATACCCCGATTGAATACCTCTATACCACCACGCACACCGCCGAGGACGCCTTTGACCGCGTGCTGGCATACGCAGGCACGTCGCACAAGCGCGACGCCTATGACGTGATCGTGACCAACGACGCCCGCGAAGGCGCCGCCTCGTTCACAGCGACAGGCATCATCGACAGTCAGGATCAGGTCAAGTATCAGGACGGCACCACCGGATGGCCCGTGCTGAACAGCGCCGAGGCACCCGCCGACACCGACCGCGACGGCATGCCCGACGCATGGGAGAGCGCCAACGGCCTCAACCCCAACGACGCCAAGGACGGCAAGGCACTCGCCGCCAACGGATTCACCAACCTCGAGAACTACATGAACTCGCTTGTCGAGCACATCATCACGGCCCAGAACGAGGGCGGCAAGATGCTGTCGGGCAACCTTGAGTCGGACGATCCCGCCGTCGAGCTCCCCGAGTCGGGCATCGACGACATCGTGATACCCGACGAGGCACCCGTCAACACCGACACCCGCATCTTCAACATCATGGGCGTCGAGGTCAAGGCACCTCTTGCACCCGGCATCTACATTCAGGGCGGACGCAAGTTCCTCGTGAGATAATCACCCCCCGACAACGCACAACACCAAAGGCCGCCGGTTCCGTCGTCACGGAGCCGGCGGCCTAACATTTTGGACTGAACACCGCGCATGGGACAAGCGTTCTTATATTGAACAAAACAGACAACAATGATTTCCCCACGCTTCACACCGCGACTATACGCAGTCATCACCGCCCGGCCGGCAGCGGCATTGCAGTTCCGCCCGCTGACCCTCGACGACATCGCGGTCATCAGACCATATCTCAAGGCCGCCCCGTGGCGCACCTGCGACTTCACCGTCGGGGGCCTGCTCATGTGGGCCGGATACTTCAGCTACACATACGCCATCGCAGGCGACACACTCTTCATCAAGGGGGTCACCGAGGACGACGTCACCCGCCCAGCCTTCTCGCTCCCCGTCGGGGCCATGCCGCTCGGGCGCGCCATCGACATGCTGCGCGACTATTGCCGCCGCAACGACGCCATGCCCCTCACCTTTTCGGCCGTACCCGAGGGGAGCCTGCCCATGCTCAGCGAGCTCGGCGCCACCGACATTAAACAGCTCGACGACTGGAGCGACTACCTGTATGACGCCTCGGCCCTCGCCACCCTGTCGGGCAAGAAACTCGGCAAGAAACGCAACCACGTCAACCGCTTCATGACCGACAACCCCGACTATCGCTTCGAGCCCCTCACACCCGCGCTGATACCCGACGTGACACGCTTCTTCGAGGCAACGCACCTGCCCCTGTCCAAGCCCGCCATAGCCGACGTGGAGCGCGAGCAGGTGCTCAGCGTGTTGCATAATCTCGACAAATACCGCTTTGAGGGGGCCGTGCTCTCGACCCCGGCAGACGGCATCGTGGCCTTCACGCTCGGCGAGGTCATAGGCGACACCCTCTACGTCCACATCGAAAAGATGGCCCACGACATAGCCGGAGCCGGCGAGACCGTAAACAAACTGTTTGCCTCGATGATGACCACCCTCCACCCCGACGTCCGCTACATAAATCGCGAGGAAGATGTCGGCGACCCCGGCCTCAGATATGCCAAGGAGTCATACCACCCCGCCGAAATGCTCAAGAAATACAACGTGACGATGTAGGACGGCACACAACAGCGGCAACCGGAGTCCCGAGCCGGAAATGCTCGGGGCTCCGGTTGCCATTTATCATACAATAGGGTGTCAGTTCTTGAATTCGCGTTCGCGCTGTTCGCGGAACTTGGGGAGTTCGGTGGCGGGGACGGGCCATTTTGACTTGCCCTGACGCTCGTAGGCCACTCCGTCGACCAATGCGACCTCGGGCGAGGGGTCTACGTCGACGCGATAGATGACGTTGCCGCCAACAACCTCGAAGTCAGTGGATATGAGGCTGTTGGCCACGCGACCCAGTCGGTTGTGGACGGCGTCGCGCACGGCGCGGTCGAACTTGTCCTTGACGGTGGACAGATCGTAGTTCTCGTGGCGGTTGTTGAGATAGGTGAAGTCGTTGTGCAGGCCGGTGGCATAGCCGCTGTCGCCCACGCCCACGTAGAGGCGTCCGCCGCGGGTGTTGAGGAAGCTGGAGATGACCTTGAGTATCTCGGTGAGCTGTTCGCGCTCGTTGGGGAACATGTGGTTGCCGGCGGGATAAATTATCGAGGTCTTGAGCTCGGTAAACTGGTCCTCCTCGGCCACGTGCATCGACTCGGGCAGCTGCACCTTGAGGTCCATGAGCTGATATATCTTGCGGTGGAGGGTGCGGCGCACCTCGTAGACGTTGGAGTGCTCGAGCATGTTGTAGCTCAGCACCAGACGGGCCAGCTCGGAGGTGGTGGGGTCGGAGTTGTCGCGGGCTATCTCCCACAGCCAGTCGGCCTTGTATGTCTTGTCGAGCTGGTTGATGATGCGCAGGTGGGTGAGGCGCGTCTCGATGTCGGGATAAGATGCCACGAAGTCCTTGTTGTCGTTGAGCAGCTTGTTGAGGCGGTCGTCGTCAATCTTGCCGCTGTCGCCGAAGAGGCGTATGGTCTCGACCAGCTCCATGCGGTTGGAGAAGTATGTGACGAGCTGGGTGTCGTTGAGCAGGCGGGCCATGATTCGGGCCACGGCCAGATAGTTGTATGTCTGGATGTGGTCCTTGCGCAGCATGCCCTCGCGGTCTATGAGGTGTATCAGCTCGCGCATCTGGTCGGGCTCGATGAAGTTCTGGGCCGAGCGGGCGCCGTCTATCTCTTCCTGCTCGGAGGCATCGACGTCGTCGGCCTCGTCGGTCTCGAGCAGGTGGTCGTCGCAATAGTTCTCGAGCAGGCACTTGAATGCCGCCGTCTGCTGGAAACGCTCGTCTGAGTGCTCGACGAAATGGGCCTTGATGGCCGGATAGGGGAATATGGTGTCGATGCGGGCTATGATGAAGTCGCCCTGATCGAGATCGACCTCGTTGCGGTCTATGTAGAGCGAGAATCCGCCCTCGCTGATGCAGAGATAGCGGTCGTTGTCCACCCTGCTCACCTGCACAAGCCACTCGTCATCGGGGGTCAGGGCCTCCTGCAGGTAGTTGTGTATCAGCTCGCGCATGTTGAACTGGAACTGGCCCGTGGCCTCGTCGCGCGACATCACCTCGGCCTCGTACAGGCAGAGACGCCCGGTCTCGGGGTCGGTGAACGAGTCGGCGGTGGGGATGATGGGATATGACACCATCTGCTTGGGGGTGATGATGCCCTCGCCCACGAAGGTGTCGTCCTCGATGCGGCAGCGCAGGTCGTAGCGGTGGCCGGGCACGGGGCCCAGTATCACTATCTGCACGCGGTCGCCGACATCGGGGGTGATGCCCTCCATGGCCGGACGCAGGTTCTGGCGGGGCGAGAAGAGCGACTTCTCGACATCGCGCCACAGGCGGTGGAACTGCATGATGTCCTGACGCGATGCCTTGAGCTTTTCCTGCACGCGCTCGTTGAGCAGCACGCGGATGCGGCGCCCGCCGAAGAGGTCTGTCGGCACGCCGTGCTTCATGTGCTCGCTGCGCTCGACTGGGCTGAAGGTGAACGAGTCGCCCGACAGGCCCATCAGTGCGTTGTTGCCCTCGAAGAGCAGGGTCTCGGTAGACAGCGCCGCGGCGCGCGAGACGGCGACCTTGGAGCAGAGCAGGTTGATGTCGCCAAGGTCGTTCCACGTAAACTCGAGCGGGGCCGAGATGTTGAAGAGCGTCGAGAGGGCCTTGCGCACCAGCTGGTCGGCGTTGACGGTGGCCAACAGCGTGACGTAGCGGTAGAGCTTTGAGCGGTAGAGCGCCCTCTGCGAGTCGGTCTCGTCGCCGGGCAGCAGCAGGCGCAGCGACAGTGCCTTGACCATCTGCTGTATGGCGGTGCGCTCGGTGGGGCCGGTGAGCACGTCGATGTGGCGGCTCTCGTTGGCTATGTACATGTCGAGCATCTCGATGAACGCCTTGGAGAAGAGGTGCATGAAGCGGGGGTTGGAGTGCGAGAGGCGTATGATGTCGAAGATGTCGTCGATATATTGCGAGACAGACTTCTTGCGCAGCGAGAACAGGGCCATGGCCACGCGCATCCTCTCTTCGGGCTTGTAGAGGTAGCCCGAGAGCTTGAGGCGCTCGAGGGTCTCGTCGATATATTTCTGGTCCTCCTTGGCTATGATTTTCTCGAGTGCCGAGACATAGTCTGAGGTATGGGTGATGATCTTGTTGAGGCGGTCCTGATACTCGACCCTCTCGTGTGGAGTGCACTGGCGCAGATAGCTGGAGTTTTCGAGCAGGTTGGTGCAGATAGAGTTGAACGACTTGAGCATCGGCGTGCGGCGGTGGGGGCGCTTGCGGGCTCCGGGCCGGAAGTCGCGAGCCGACGGGGCGTTGAGCCACTCTGTCAGGTGGCGGGCCACGGCGTCGGCCACGGTGATGACCCACAGCGGATTGCCCGCCGCAAGCTGTTCGCGCGACTCGGCCAGCTCGGGCAGCACGCCGAAGAGCCTGCGCAGATACCGGCCCATGCCGAGGCCGGTCGAGTCGAGGGCTATGAACTCCTCGACCGTATAGAGGGGTATCCCCCTGTTCTTGCCGCTGACCAGCTCGAGGTCCATGCGCACCAGATTTATGTCCTTGACACGACACTTGACGACCTCGTTGAGGTGCAGGCGGTCGTGATGGCCGGGATAGAGGCGGAACATCAGTCCGTTCCAGTCGGCCACCTCGTAATATCCGGCCGAGTTGAGGTCGGTCTTGATGCGAAACTCGTATGTATGTCCTACGGTATAGATCTGCGGTATAATGGCTGCGATGTCCTGCATGAATATGGGGTCGCCCGACTGGTCCATCCCCTTGACTATGCACTGCAGTCGCTGCGGACGGTTCTGTCGCTGGAATTCAAATGCCTTGACATCATACTCGCGTCCTCTCGAAAAAATCTGAAAATAAAGGTTTCCGCCTACAACTTTACTCCCTCGGACGGGAAACGTAATTTTTTCTCCTTGTTCCATAATTACATCGTTTTGGTTTATAAAAATGTGATGACTGTCTATAAAAAAACATGTGCGTCAGGGAGGCACCGGACGCCCCCGTGACACCGCCGCGGTCACTGCAGGTTCTTGGCGACCCTGTTGCCCGGACGGTTGTTGAGAGTGAGAGAGGCGAACAGGTCCGACTCCGACGAGCGGCTCTCGGACGTGTAGGAAATGAAATAATGCTCCCGCCCCATGAAGTCGAGGATGAACGACGCCGTGTCTACGGGCTGCCACGGCTCGCGCCCCGGCACGACGCGCTCGATGATGCGCACGTCAAAGCCCTTGACCTCGACGGCCAGACTCACGGCACCGTCCTCGCGCACGCCCCGCAGGCCGTGGCGGCGCAATATCACCGACCCGTCGTCGCCACAGAGCAGCTCGATCGAAGGCCGGTCCGATACACCCTCCTGCGAGATGACGCCCGCCAGCAGGTATTGCCGCGCAGGGCCCCCCTGTGGCTTGTGGCCCAGAAAGGCCACCACGGCGGCCGCCACGACGACGGCAATGACATAAAACTCGACGCTTTGGAGGATGGACAACGGTAGCATAACGCAAAGTTACAAACCTTTCGCGAATGGTGAGCCTAATATCCGTGAAAAGTTGTAAATTTGCAGTCAGAAATCATCAAAATGACAAAATATCACGACCTTGATCATCCATTCGGCCTCGAAAGGGGCGGAAACATCGCGAATCTCAGGATAGCATATCACACATACGGCACGCTCAACGCGCAGCGCGACAACGTGGTGTGGGTGTGTCACGCCCTCACCGCCAACAGCGACGTGGCCGACTGGTGGCCCCACACGGTGGAGAGCGGACGCTTTCTCGACCCCGACAAGTGGTTTGTGGTCTGCGCCAACATCATAGGCTCGCCCTACGGCACCACCTCGCCCCTGCACGTCGACCCCGCCACGGGCCAACCGTACTATACGGACTTTCCCCGCTATACCATACGCGACATCGTCAACGCCCACCGCGAGCTGGCCTCGCATCTGGGCATAGACCGCATACATGCCCTCGTTGGTTGCTCGGTGGGCGGATTTCAGGCCGTCGAGTGGGCCGTGATGGAGCCCGAGCGATTCGGCAAGCTCGCTCTCATGGCCACCGACGCCGTGGCCACGCCGTGGACCATAGCCATCGACGAGACCCAGCGCATGGCCATCGAGGCCGACCCCACTTGGGGCGAACGCCGCCCCGACGCCGCGGCCGCCGGTCTGGCCGCCGCACGCGCCATCGGACTGTTGAGCTACAGGGGCCCCTCAGGCTACAACCTGACGCAGCGCGACACCGAGGAGCTCCCCGCCACGCACCGCGCCTCGAGCTATCAGCGCTATCAGGGCGAGAAGCTGGTGCGCCGCTTTGACGCATACTCTTATCACGCCATCCTCGACGCCTTCGACACCCACGACGTGGGCCGTGGCCGCGGAGGCATGGCCGCCGCACTGCGCGGCATCAAAGCCGACACCGTCGTCGTGGGTCTCACCACCGACATCGTCTTCCCACCCGAGGACATGCACCACCTGTCCACGCTGATACCCGGCGCCAAGTACACCGAGATACAGTCGCCCTTCGGCCACGACGGATTCCTTGTCGAGTCCGACCAGCTCAACGCCATCATGCTCCCCTTCCTCGAGAAATAATCCCCCCTACCCCACATACATGAAGACAGGCAGGCTCCGTGCGGACCCTGCCTGTCTTTCATTATGTATGCCCGAGGCCGTCAGCCCACCGTAGGCTTGGCCGACGGGGCCGGAGTCTCGGCAGCCGGAATCTTCTTGCTGTCGGGATAGTCTATGGTGAGGACGTCGGCGCCCGAAGTCTCGTTGAACACCCTCAGGCCGAAGTCGGGAGCGACGGCGATGATGTGCTCGAACAGGTCGCTCTGTATGGCCTCGTATGCCGTCCACGCCGTGGTCGACGTGAAGCACCATATCTGCAGGGGCACGCCGTTCTCGGTCGGAGCCATCAGGCGCACCAGTATCTGGTTGGAGTTGGAGATGCCGGGATTGTTGAGCAGCCACTGGCACATATAGGCCCTGAACAGACCCATGTTGGTCGAGAGGGTGCCGTTGACCGTGGCCTGTCCCGGGTCGGGCACTATCTGCTTGCCCGACGCCTCGAGCTTGTCGACGTATGGCTTGACGATGGGATATTTCTCGAGCACGCCGTCGAGGGTCTCCTTGTCGAGCGTGGTGATGCTGTATGAGTCGAACAATATCGAGCGGGCAATCTGCCTGACGCCGCTGTCCGACATGCCCCTCCAGTTCTGGAACGAGCCCGAGATGAGATTGTATGGCGGGATGGTGACGATGGTATTGTCCCAGTTCTGCACCTTGATGGTGGTGAGCGAGGCATCAATGACGATGCCGTTGGCTATCGAAGACGGCACCACGATCCAGTCGCCCACGTGCAGCATGTCGTTCTGCGCCAGCTGGATGCCGCCCACCAGACCGAGTATGCTGTCCTTGAACACCAGCATCAGCACCGCCGCAAAGGCACCGAGGCCGCCCAGCAGCACCGCGGGCGACTTGTCGACCACGATGGCCACGCACACTATCAGCGTCACCACCCAAATCACGCCCAGCACGGTGTCGAGAATGCCCCTGAGCGGCAGGTTGCGCGTATTGCGCTTGGCCTCGAACCGCATCCACATGAACGAGCATATCGAGCACAGCGCCAGACAGATGACGAGGGCCGTATATACCAGCGTGACCCTGTAGATGACCGTATTGAGCATCGACTCGCCCGTCAGGGCGAACGGCAGCAACGCCAGCACCAGCAGCGGCGGCACTATGTGGCTGCATCGGCTCAGCACATGGCGGTCTACGAGCTGTTGCCCCACCTCGGGGTTGCGCACCATGATCACCTTGCGTATGGCTATCTTGATGAGATAGCCCAGACAGAGGCCCACAAGCACGGCCACGGCCACTATGACCACGACATAGATTATCTCGACAAGAGTCTTGTCCCTGCCGAGTCCGAACCAATCGAGAAAACGATGAATGTGCGACAGCAGCCACTGGGCCACCGTGTGCGACGGGATAATGTCTGTGAGTATCATAAGCGAGCGTTGAATAACGTGATTTTGTCATTACAACGCCCGCAAAGGAGATAAAGTTCGTCCCTACCGGCCCCATTAAACAGGCTAAATATTGAAGACTTGACAGATAAAAGGAATCAAAATTTCCTTAATATTTTGTATTACGGATAAAAAATCATATCTTTGCGCCGATGCTCAATCCGAGCTTCATGACATACTAATATTGTTAAGAAGCGTATTGCTTATCTTGCGAAAGAAAACCTGAGAAATTTTCAACGAATGCAAGAGATAACAAGACGGTTCTCACGCTCATAGCGTGGGCTGCTGTTTCATATCTCGCATTCAAGGTTTTCTCAGGACCGTCTTTCGGAGGTATGGCAAAAACCAGTCCGCGCTTCTGCGTTTTCAATCGGGCCGAATGCATTCAGGGGCTGTGGTTTCAGAAACCTCTGGTTACCCGAAACAGTCACAAGCATCAGCCACCACGCATTTGCCGAATGTCAGTACCTCAACAACCTGAATCTCCCGAAAAACATCACGGTGCTCGAACCTTATACGTTTTATAAATGTCAGCAACTGCAATGGATTTCGTTGTCGAACATAACATCGTTCGGCGATGGCTGTTTTCTCGGGAGCGGAATAACGGAAGTTGATTTCGGCAAATATACCAAGTCGCTGGGGAGATACTTGTTCGGATGCCGTCCCAACGGCCCCGGGTGTGATTCAAGGGACTTCATAGACAGCAAGATAACCTGTATCATGGTGGAAGCCGCATACCCGCCGGCATGCAGTTATGAGACCTTTGACGGCATAAATGTGAGAGACTGCACTCTGATAGTTCCGCTCGGCTCTGCAGATTTATACAGCAAGCAGCCGGGCTGGAATCTCTTCAAGAAAGTGATTGAAATGAATTTTTAACCCGCTCGACATGCGCAGACTATTGATAATCATGGCCGTGACGTCGGCACTGTCTTGCAGTGCCGGGCGTATGGTCATGAACGACGGCAAGACCGTAGCATACTGGGACGACCGTACGGCACCCGTCAGATACAACGGCTATAGAGTCGAAATCAAGCTGACCGACACCTACACGAAAAATGTCTGGGGCTCGGTAAGCCTCTTCAGGAACAACAAACTTGCAGGCACTCGGAACTTCATGATCAACGCAGGCGAAAAGACCGCTTACGCCGATTTTGACAATCTAACCGACGATGCCAGCTATGAAATCAAGGTCACCATCGACGGCAAATGACTGCAAGTCGGAGTGACTTCATACAAACGACTCGGCCCAAAGTTGCGCTTTAGGCCGAGTCGTTTTTATGACCTTATAATCCTTGGATGATTACATGTGCAGCTTGTGGCCCATGCGTTCCTGTTTGGTGAGCATGTAGCGGCGGTTGTAGGGGTTGGCGGGAATTTCGATGGGGACGTTCTCGACCACTTCGAGGCCGAAGCCCTCGAGACCCTTGCGCTTGACGGGGTTGTTGGTCATCAGGCGCATCTTCTCGACGCCGAGCATGCGCAGTATCTGCGCGCCCACGCCATAGTCGCGCTCGTCGGCCTTGTGGCCCAGATGCAGGTTGGCGTCGACGGTGTCGAGGCCCTCTTCCTGCAGCTTGTAGGCCTTGATCTTCTCCATCAGGCCGATGCCGCGCCCCTCCTGATTGAGGTAGAGTATCACGCCCTTGCCCTCTTTCTCGATCATCTCCATGGCCTTGTGCAACTGGTCGCCGCAGTCGCAGCGCTTCGAGCCGAAGATGTCGCCCGTGGCGCACGACGAGTGCACCCTGACCAGAACGGGCTCTTCGGGGGCTATCTCGCCCTTGATCAGCGCGATGTGCTCGAGGCCGTTGCTCTTCTGGCGGAAGGGTATGAGGCGGAAGTGGCCGTATGCGGTGGGCATGTCGACCTCGACGCCCTCCTCGACGAGGCTCTCGGTGGCCAGACGATAGGCTATGAGGTCGCGAATGGTTATGAGCTTCAGTCCCCACTCGTCGGCGCGCTCGCGCAGCTGGGGCAAGCGGGCCATGGTGCCGTCGGGGTTGAGTATCTCGATGAGCGATGCCGCGGGATTGAGTCCGGCCAGACGGGCCAGATCTATGGCGGCCTCGGTGTGTCCGGCACGGCGCAGCACGCCGGCGTCCTGTGCATAGAGGGGATGAACGTGGCCGGGCCGTCCGAAGTCCGAGGGCTTGCGCGACGGATCGGCCAGAGCGTTGATGGTGGCGGCGCGGTCGTGGGCCGACACGCCGGTGGTGCAGCCGGGGAGCAGGTCGACGGTGACGGTGAAGGGGGTGCCCAGCATCGAGGTATTGTCAGAGACCTGATGGGGCAGCAGGAGCTCCTTGCAGCGGCTGATGGTCAGCGGCGCGCACAGTTCGCCGCGCGCGTTGGTGATCATGAAGTTGACATGCTCGGGGGTCACCTTCTCTGCGGCTATTATGAGGTCTCCCTCGTTCTCGCGGTCTTCGTCGTCGACTACGATCACAAACTTGCCGAGTCTGAAATCTTCGATTGCCTCGGCGATGGAGTCAAGTTTAATCCTATCCATATACTGATGCTGTTAGCGTTGAGGGTTAATGAGGGTGATGAGGCGTGCAGCCACGGTGCTGACGGTCTCGAGTTCGGAGCGCAGGCGTCGCTGCGTGTACCGTCCGTAGAGCCATACGGGCACGCCGACCGGAAAGAGTATCATCATGGTCCAAGAGAGCCACGGCGCGTGCACGGGGCTGATGAACCATAGCGAGCGTATCACGGGGATGTCCATCAGGGTGTTGATGACCATCTTGTCGCGCGAGTTGGAGAGGCGGTCTATCAGTTGCTCCATGTCGTCGCGCAGGGCATGAAGGGCGGGTCTGTCGTAGCCATTGAGCCAGTAAGCGGCATAGGACTGCGACGCGGGATTGGCGGCAAGGAATGCGGCCACCTCGGCGCGCAGGCGCTCGAGGCGCTCGACGGCCAGCGCGGGGCGCACGTCCTCCATGACTACCTCCTTCATCTCGACGTTGCGCACCTCGCTGACGCCGAAGAACTTGCGGAAGAAGTTGAGATATGCGTCCTTGTTGAAGACGGCCGAGTCGTTGACGGCCTTGTAGGTGAAGAAGACGCCGAGCGGCAGCAGCACGGCGGCACTGAGCCACATGCCCTCCCAGACGGGTATCTTGCCGTCGCGGGCCATCTTGTAGCCCATGTTGTCTATGATGTAATAGAAGATGAAGAGGAACACCGATATGACCAGCGGCGTGCCCAGTCCGCCCTTGCGGATGATGGCGCCGAGCGGGGCGCCGATAAAGAAGAATATGATGCAGGCGAAGGAGAGGGTGAACTTCTTCTGCAGCTCTATGGCATGGCGGCGCACGGTCTTGAGCTCGTCGGCCTGCTGGAGGGCGCGGAACTCATACTCCTGCTTTGCCCTCTGGGCCTTGCCGAGTGCCTGCGTCAGGTTGGTCAGCTCGGTGCCCGACGAGGCTCCACGCATCAGCGAGTCGACGTTGACGGGGGCACTGAGCACCACATCGGGCTTGAGGCGGGTCTCCTCGGGGGCGTCGGGGGTGGGCCGATATGTCTCGTAGGGGTCGGTCTTCATCAGCGGCTGCATGCGCATGGCCTTGCCGTAGGCATTGGCTGTCGAGTCGACTCTGGCGCCGACCGAGTCGATGGTGGCCTGCAGCTCGGCCATGTTCTTGCCCACATACTGGTTGCGCATTCCCTGCTCGTCCATGCGGTTGAAGTTGGCGTCAAACTTGACCAGAATCTCCTTGGTCGTGAACGACTCGCGGCGATATGGCACGTTCTTGACCTGCGGGCCCGCGTCCTTGAGGTTTTCGAACGACTCGCCCGACCACAGTTGCAGGAACAGGCGCGTCTTGTCGGGGGTGATGGACATCTTGCCCGAGTCGGCAAGGATGATGGACGAGTTCTCGAATCCGCGCGACACGTCGTATATCATCATGTCGTAGAGCACGCCGGTGTCGCGGTTCTTCTTCTCGACAAACAGGTTGTAGCCGGGTATCTGGTCATAGAACACCCCTTCGGGTATCTCGAGCTCGGGGGTCTTCTGGCGCACGGAATAGAGCAGCGTCCACATCTTGGTCTGGGCCACGGGGAGGACGTTGTTCTGAAAGAAGAACGCCCCGATGGCTATCAGCACCATCAGTATGATCAGCGGCGCCATGGTGCGGAGCAGCGAAATGCCCGAGGCCTTCATGGCGGTGAGCTCGAAGTTCTCGCCCAGATTGCCGAATATCATCAGCGAGGCCAGCAGTATGGCCAGCGGCAATGCCATCGGCACCATGGTCATGGCGGCATAGAAGAACAGCTCGCCCAGCACGTCCATGCCCAGACCCTTGCCCACCATCTCGTCTATGTAACGCCACAGGAACTGCATCAGCACTATGAAGAGGCAGATGCAGAACGTCATCACGAACAGAGGCAGAAAGCTCTGCAGGATGAAGAGGTCCATACGTTTTATGCGAAACACGGCGGGGATTGCTGTCTGTTGTTTTGGTCCGGGGGGTTGCTGTCGTTCATTCATCAAAGGCGTCCAGCCATCATGTCGGACTGAACGCCTTTGTATTTCAGTTGGGCCTGACCTGAGTGGCCGGCGGCCTCATTCTCACTGGATGCCCAGACGCGACTTGACGACGGAAGTGATGTCGGTGACGTCAGAGCCGGTATAGAGGGCCTGTGTGTTCTCGAACACGAATGTGTAGCCACCCTCGGCGCCCACGGCCTGCACGGCCTGCATCACCTTCTCCTGAATGGGAGCGAGCAACTGCTGCTGCTGGCGCTGAAGGTCCTGCGATGCGGTGGCTTGGAACTGCTGGATCTTGTTCTCGAGCTCCTGCATCTCCTGCATGCGGCGGTCCTTGATGGTCTGCAGCGTGCTGGGATCGAGGGCCTGATACTCCTCGTACTTCTTGCCGAACTCTTCCTGAAGTTTCTTGAATTCGTCGGCATATTTCTTGTTTGCAGCCTCGAGCTGCTCGTTGGCGGTCTTGAGTTCGGGCATCGACTCCATGAGCGACTGGGTGTTGATGACGGCGAATTTCTGCGCGAATACGCTAAGGGGGAGAGCAATCAGAATTGCGATTAAAAGTCTTTTGAACATCGGTGTTTTGATAAGTTTAGTTTTTAGAGTTGTAAAAACCGCACGCCTTGAGGCGGATTTTGCGGTGCAAATATAGTCAAATTATTTCGAATAACCTAACTTTTCGAGAACCTCGTTTGAGACGTCGATTCTGGGCGAGGCAAAGATGATGTCTGCCGACGAGGCGCGGTCAAAGATACACTGGTATCCGCGCTCCTCCGATACCTTCTTGACGGCGTTGTAGACATCGTCCTGAATCGGCTTCATCAGCGACTGGCGTTTCTTGTAGAGCTCACCCTCGGGTCCGAAATACTTCTGGCGCAGTTCGGCGGCGCTCTTCTCCTTGGCCACGATCTCTTCTTCCTTCTTCTTCTTCTGCTCGTCGGTCAGGAAGACCATCTCGTTCTGATAGTTCTTGTAGAGGGTCTCGGCCTCCTTGGCCACTCCCTCGACCTCCTTCTGCCAGCGCAGCGAGAGCTGGTTGAGCTGTTCGTTGGCCATCTCGTAAGAGGGTATCGACGAGAGTATGTAGTCCATGTCGACGAGGGCGAATTTCTGGGCGGAGGCTCCGAGCCATCCGAACGCCATGACGGCGAGGGTGATGAGTAACTTTTTCATTTATCCGTGAGTTGAGAGTGTTTTTTTGTTTCCGTTTTTAATTGTTCCTATATCTGTTAAGACACGCGGAAGCCCGAAAAGTTTAACGGCATCAGAATTCCTGACCCAGAATGAAGTGGAAATGCGATCCGCCCTTCTGTCCGCGCACCTTGTCGAAGCCATAGGCCCAGTCGATACCCATCATGCCGACCATGGGAAGGAAGATGCGGACGCCGGCTCCGGCCGAGCGCTTGATGTCGAACGGCGAGAAGTCCTTGATGTCGGCCCAAGCGTTGCCGCCCTCGGCGAATGCCAGACCATAGATGGTGGTCGAGGGCTGGAGCAGGAAGGGGAAGTGGAGCTCGACGCCAAAGCGGGTGTAGGCGCGGCCGCCGCCCTCGTAGTAGGGGGTGAACTGGCCGTTGTCATAACCGCGCAGGGCTATGGTCTCCTGTGCATATGTGTATGAGCCCGACATGCCGTCGCCGCCGACATAGAATGTCTCGTAGGGCGACTTGAGATAGCGGTTGTACGAGCCCAGCAGACCGATGTCGGCGCGGGTCATCAGCACGAGCGTGTACTTGCTGTCGACGCTGTTGAGCGGGGTGTATGTGCGCGAGAGGAACTTGAGCTTCCAGTACTCGACCCAGTGGTAGAGCTGGCGGTGAGCCTCGTCGGTGTTCTCGCCGGCGAGTTTCTTCCAGTCCTTCTTGCCGAAAAGCGAGGCCGGGGGTGTCAGCTGCAGACTCAGCGAGAATGTCGATCCGCTGCGGGTGTACTGCGGGTTGTCTATAGAGTTGCGCGCCAGCGTCAGGCCAAGCACGAGCGAGTTTGACGTACCGTTCTGCATGTTGAGCAGGTATGCCCAGTTCTTGACGTGATACCAAGTATAGCCCAGATCGGCGTTGAAGGTGAAGTAGTCGTCGGGCCAGTTGAGACGCTTGCCGAATCCCACGTTGACGCCAAGCATCTGCAGATACTTGTTGGGGTCGTATGAGTCCTCGTAGGCGTTGCCGTAATAGTCGTTGTATCCGTTGCCGTAGCCATATCCATAACCGCCGTAGCCGTAACCGTAGCCGTTATAGATGTTGTTCATGTAGCGGTTGCCGTAATATGACGAGTTCACGCCTGTCTGGCGGCTGTAGTAGGCCGAGACGGAGAGCTGGTTGGGGCGCTTGCCGCCAAACCACGGGTCGAGGAACGAGATTGAGTATGCCTGATAGTAGCGGGCATTGGTCTGGGCCGAGATGGTGAACTGCTGGCCCTCGCCCTGAGGTATGAGCCCCTTGTATGAGTTGGGATAGAAGAGGTTCTTGATGGAGAAGTTGGTGAACTTGATGGCCACCTTGCCGATGACGCCGGTCTGGCCCCAGCCCAGCGAGAACTCGAACTGGTCGTTGTTCTTGGATGCGAGGTTGAAGAGGATGTCGACGGTGCCGTCCTCCTCGTTGGGCTCGGGACGTATGTCCATGTTCTCGGGGTCAAAGTGTCCGGTGGTGGCGATCTCGCGGGCCGAACGCATCAGGTCGGTCTTGGAGAACAGCGCGCCCGGCTTGACGTCGAGCTCGCGGCGTATGACCTTCTCGTAGAGGCGGTCGTTGCCGTTGATTATGACGTTGTTGATTCTGGCCTGCGGGCCCTCCATGATGCGCATCTCGAGGTCTATCGAGTCGCCGTGCACGTTCTTCTCGATGGGGAGCAGCGTGAAGAAGAGGTAGCCGCGGTCCATGTAGTAGTTGGCGATGGCGTCGTCGTCCTCGGTGGTACGCTTGTCGAGCAGCTTCTGGTTGTAGACGTCACCCTTGCCGATGCCCAGCACGTCCTGCAGCAGCTCGGTGGGATAGACGGTGTTGCCCACCCAAGTGATGTCGTTGATGTAGTATTTCTTGCCCTCGTCGAGGGTGATGTAGACGTCGACGTTCTTCTCGTCGTAGGGCACGACCGAGTCGCTGATGATGACGGCGTCGCGATAGCCCTTCTCGTTATACTTCTGTATGATGCGGGTGAGGTCGTCCTGATAGTCGCTCTGCACGAATTTCTTCTGGCGGAACAGGTTTAGCAGCTTGCCCTTCTCGTTGGTCTTCTTCATGGCGCGCTGCAGCTGGTTGTCGGTCAGCACCTCGTTGCCGTCGATATAGATCTTGTGCACCTTGACCTTGTCGTTCTTGTTGACGTCGACGTTGAGTATCACCTCGTTGGGAGCCGACAGCGACTCGGCCTGCGAGATGTTGACGACGGCGTTGCCGAATCCCTTGCCCGAGTAGTACTTCTCGATGATCTGCTTGGCCCTGTTGACGATGTTCTGGGTGATCTGGCTGCCGGGATGGAGCTGCAGGGCCTCGTCGAGGTCCTTCTGCTCGCTCTTCTTGACGCCGTGATAGCGCAACTGCTCCAGTCTGGGCTGCTGACGCAGGTTCAGACAAAGCCACGCCTTGTTTCCGGCGGTCTTGTCGACGGTAATCTGCACCTTGGAGAACAGACCCTGACGCCACAGTCTCTTGGCGGCGTCGGTGAGGTCCTGTCCCGGGATGGGGATGCGGTCTCCGACCTTGAGTCCGGCATACGAGAGGATGTTCTTCTCCTCATAGTTATCGGCACCGACAATGCGTATGCCGGCAATCTCGTATGTCTTGGGCATTCCGGTGAACATCACCGTGGGATTGATCAGCGTATCTGACGGCAGCTGGGCCATGAGGGGGGTCGCCGTCGCCAGCAGAAGCCCGACGATGACGGGCAGGATATGTGACAGAATGGAAGGTATGCGCTTCATCATTTTATTTGGTCGGAAGTGAGGCCGAAACGGCGCTCGCGGTTCTGATAGTTGGCTATTGCGGCATAGAAGTCCGATGCCGAGAAGTCGGGCCAGTATGTGTCGGTTACATATATCTCTGAATAGGCTATCTGCCACAGCAGATAGTTGCTGACGCGGTGGTCGCCCCCGGTGCGTATGAGCAGGTCGGGGTCGGGCATGCCAGCGGTGGTCAGATATGCCTCGAAGTCGGCATCAGTGGCCATGTCGGCGGGTGTCTTGCGTCCGGCGGCCACATCCTCGGCAAAGAGGCGTGTGGCGCGGATTATCTCCCAGCGGGCCGAGTAGCTCAGCGCCAGAGTCAGCGTCAGGCCGGTGCAGTGCGAGGTGTCGACGATGCACTTCTGCAGTCGTTCGCGGGCCTCGCGGGGCAGGCGGTCCATGTCGCCTATCATGTCAAGACGCACGTTGTTCTTGATCAGGTCGGGTGTCTCGCGCTCTATGGCCATCACCACCAGATGCATCAGGGCCTCCACCTCGTCGGCGGGGCGGTTCCAGTTCTCGGTCGAGAATGTGTAGAGCGTCAGGTATTCCACGCCCAGCTCCGAGGCGGCCTCGGTGATGCGGCGCACTGTGTTGACCCCTTCGGCATGGCCGTGGCTGCGCGAGAGTCCGCGTGCGCGGGCCCAGCGTCCGTTTCCGTCCATGATGACGGCCACGTGGCGCGGCAGTCTGCTGAGGTCTATGTCGGCTTTATTCATATATGCAGTGTTCTCTGTGATGAGGATTGAGTCGTTGGTCATGTCAGTCCAGACGGTTGCACGCCACACACCTGCGCCCGAACTCATAGCTCACGGACAGTGTTATGGCCGACGTCCAGTCGGTATTCTTGAGGAATGAGGATTTAATCAGATACGGGTCGTCGAGCACGGGCGAGTCCACCTTGTCGCCGAACACCTTGGTCATGGTGAACTCGAGGGCCAGATTCCACCGCGGGCGCATCTTGTACTTGACGCCCACGCCCATCGGCAGCGTCATGGCCACATGGGTGCCATCGCCCGTCGAGGCCATGCTGACGCCCAGACCCAGCGACAGATATGGGGTCACGCGGGTGAGGCGCTTGTAGGTCTCGCCGATGCCATAGTTGAAGAAGTTGAACTCGCCGCGGGCCGAGAGGTCCCAAAGGGTCGACTTGAAGTCGTATGTCTCGGCACCCGGTATCACGTTCTCCATGTCGGCGCTCGAGCCGCTCAGCGAGGCCATCGACAGCACTCCGCGCAGGGCGAGGCGCGTGTTGGCCAGATAGCGGAACGAGAGGTTGCCGCCAAATCCGGGATGACTGAATATCGAGCTCTCGTTGAGGTCGCCCAGATAGCCCGTCATGCCCAGACCCACGCCGAGGTCAAACTTATACTCCTCGGGCTGGGCCACATTCTGCGAGGCCGCGCGCTGAGCCGTCATGGCTGCGGCGGCCGCCAGTATGGTTGCGGCAAGCATTCGGAGTCGTTTCACCGTGGTCTGTCAATATATCGGTTTGAAGGTATATCTGTTTATCACGCCCCTGCGCACTTCGGGCAGCAGGGTGCCGTCGGCCTTGACGCCGCCGAACATGTAGATATAGGGGCACTCCCACTGCTCTATCGGGGCAATCACCCTCGCGGCGGGGGTCAGGTGCAGGGTGTGGTCCAGCACCAAGATGTCGGCGCCGCCCACCTTGACCATTTTAGATGGCATCTGCAGCGATATGTCGGCCTTGCGCCATGTTATGCCGAAGTCCTTGGACATATATACGGTGTCCTGCGTCACGGTCTTGCCCTCCTTGTCGAGCGTGAGGCCGTTCATGGCCAGCAGCACCGACTGCTCGGTGACGCGCCATGTGCTCTTGTTGACGCTGGTGACGTTATAGGGATACATGGCCACGCCCCACGCGGCGGGCATGGGATTGTTGCTCAGGCGTCCCCAGTTGGTGCCGTCATAGGCCCAAGCGTGTCCGGTGGTCTTGCCGTCGGCATCGACTCCGCCAATAATGACGGCTGTCGGGGTTATGTTCCACTTGCTCGTGAACTGCACAATGTCGCTGGCACCGCCCACGGGGCATCCGCGGGGCACGGCCTTGACATCAGTGGCGGGATAGGTCACGTGCATCCATCCGTCGTCGGTCTTGAGCGCGCCCAGCAGACGGTCGCCGTATCCGCCATAGAGATATGTCATCTTGACGCCGGTGGCGGTCCATATGCGGCCGTCGGCCGAGGTGTAGAGGTTGCCGTCGGCATCGTTGCAGTAGAGGGCCGAGGTCGTGGCCTCGATCGAGCCCACGATGGCGCCGGCTGGCAGCGTGACGCGCTCGGCGCTGTATGTCATGTTGAATGCGTCGTCTATGATGGCCAGACTCACCGACTCGCCGTCGGTGGTGAAGCAATAGGGCTTGTCGTCGAACATGACGGTCTTCTGCGCCTTGAGCGCGCCCGGGGTCAGGGCCGTGGGCAGCGTGCGGGCGGCCTTCTCGTCCCACGTCAGCGTGTCGGGCACGCTCTTGTGTACGTTCACCCTGACCTGATACGTGCGGCGGGCCGTGCCGTTGCGCGACACGATCTCCATCTTCACCGGTCCGTCGGCAAAGTTGATGGAGTCGTTGGGATTCTCGATGAAATTGACCGTGGTGTCGCGGTCGGTGCCGTGAACGCGGAATGTCAGGTTGCAAGCCGAGGCAGACTCGGTGCCGATGTTGACCAGCATGGCCGATGTCCGCGTGCCCACGGGGAGCGAGTCGGCGTTAAAGATCTCGGCCCTCACCAGATCTATGGCGAAATATACCGAATCAAGCCGTGTCAGGATACTGTCGTCACGCTTGAGCGAGAACGACGACACCTCGCAGTTCACGTCATCGTTGACAGTGACGACCTGCTGGATGTCCTCGTTGCAGGCGCTGAACATGCCCGCAAACAGCAGAGAGATAAGGAGATATAAGGGAAAACGGTTTGTCATAATGAGATGTCAGTGCGGCAGGACAGACCTATCCGCAAGTTTTCAAGTTGCAAAGTTAACAACAATTTCGTTAAGACAGCAACCTGAAAGGTGAAAAAAACCTAAGAATATCCCCCGTAACCCTATAACCTCATAACCCTATAACCCCATAACCCCATAACCTCATAACCCCATAACCCGCACCATCACTCCAGCCAGTCGTGCGCCCTTGCCCTCACGGCATTGGACTCGCGCAGCATCTTGATGAAGGCTATGGCCGACCGCTTGCGATAGCTGTTCTTGAGCATGTGCACGCACCCGTCCATCTCTGACAGGGGCACATCGAGGGGTATCGCCTTGACATCCCGCTCGTTATAGACCGTGGCCTCGGCCAGCACGGTGGCCAGACCGCTGTTGCGTATCAGTTGCAGCAATATGTTGACCTCGTTGAGCTCTATGCGTATCCTCAGCTGCCCGGCGGTGCGGTCAAGACACCAGTCGAGGGCGTTGCGTGCCTGCAGCCCCTTGGTAGGCAGCGCGAGGTCATATCTGGACAGGTCGGCCAGACTCACCCGCTCGCGACCGGCCAGACTATGCGACGGATTGACTATCACGGCCAGATGATTGTCGAACAGCACGTGCGACTCTATCTCGTCGATGCGCGTCGTGGGCCTGAACGCCAGCACGAAGTCGACCTCGCGGGCCTTGAGCATCTCCATCAGCTCTGCCATGGGCTTGTAGTAGATGTTGAGCCTGACGCGGGGATGTATCTTCATGAACTCCAGCAGGGTCTCGGTCAGTATGGGGCTGAACGAGTATGTCACGCCGATGTCGAGGGTGCCCGTGAGCAGCCGACCGAGGTCGTTGAGGCGCGTGACGCACTCGTCGGCGTCGCGCAGGGTCTGCCGCGCCGGGTCCAGCAGCTCGCGCCCGGCCTCGGTGAGGGTCAGCGCGTGGGTGCTGCGCTCGAACAGTTGCGAGTCCAGCTCCTCCTCGAGCTGACGCACCTGCTGCGACAGCGTGCTCTGGGCTATGTTCAGGGCTTTGGCGGCCTCCGAGAAACTCAGCGTCTCGGCGGCCTTGACGAAATATCTTAACTGGCGTAGTTCCATAAAACGGGTCTGTGTTGGTATCCGACTGCAAATATAAGCCTTTTGCGGCGATTATCTCGTAGCCTGAAACGAAATCCTGCGCAAGACGAACACGGGTATGTTGGCACCTATCACCATGGCCAGCACTATGAAAATGCAGGTCAGGCCGTTATAGCCCAGCAGGTATGAGTAGTGCTCGTAGTCTTGCGCCCCGCCGGCCCCGAGGCATCCAACCAGTGCGGCTATGGCGCGATAGGCATACATGCCGGGTATCATGGGGAGCAGCGCCGGGAAGAAACAGGCCTCGGCGGGGGCCTTGGCCAGTGGCGCCATCAGCACGGCCACCACGCCCACGGCCAGCGCGGCGATGGCGCTGGCGGGGATTATGCCCATCCCGGCAGTAGTCATCAGTATCATGCGCAGCGAGTGGCCCACGGCCGCGGCGAGCGCGCAGACGAAATACATCCTCGACGGCGTGTGGCTGATGCTCGAAAAACCGATGGCTGCCATCGCCGCAAACATTCCGTCCTCAAGTATTTTCAACAATAACGTATCCATGATTCTCAGAAAAATTCAAGTCCGAACAGCGCCAAGGCCAGACAGAGTCCGATGGAGAGGCAGGCCGTGAGCACGCAGGCGTCGACAAAACGGCTGAACGCACACAGATAGTGACGGTCCATCAGGTCGCTGGCGGCATTTATGTAAGGCACGCCGGGTATCAGGTACAACACACTGGTGGCCATGGCGATCTCGGGGGTCGTGCCCCACCCGAAGAGCATGGCGCCGGCGCAGACCGAGGCCGACACGAACGCGCAGCACATGAATGTCAGGCGCACGTCCCTGCCCGCGCCGAGCATCCACTCCTTGAGCAGCAATCCTATCAACGTGCCCGCGAACACCACGAACATGGCCACGGCATCGCCGCCGAACAGACGGCAGAACGAGGCGTTGGCCAGCGAGGCGAGCAGCAATATCCATCGGCGGTCGCCGACGGGGGCCGAGACAATCTGCCCGAACATGCGCCGGGCGGCCTCGAGGCCGAGACCGTCGTCGGCGATGTGCCAGCTGAGTCGGCTCAGCGCCGTGTTGAGGCTGAAGTTGATGCCGCACTTGCGTATGGGGCTCACGAATATCTTCTGCCCCGTCCCGCCGGGCTCCCTGACCGAGAGCTGTATGTGGCGGGGCATCACCGTCACGTCGGTCTCGACGCCGAGGGCCTCCGACATACGCCCCACGTTCTTCTCGATCCTGATGCAGGTGGCGCCGCATCCGCACAGCCACGAGGTGTAGTCGGCCAGAAAGGCGCCGGTCTCGTCGAGGCTCACGTCAGCAGTCGTCATCGTCTTCGTCGTCATGGCCTGCGGGCACGTCGCCCGGAATGAAAAACATGTCTCGCTCCCTGCCCAGCTCTACGAGATGGTGCCTGACGTGATGATGACGCGGATGCCGCATCGTCAGCGCGAAACGCAGCGAGACCACCATGAGCACTATGCCCACGACCACATACCAGAGTAACATTGGATTTTCCATAATAAAAGCGGTTGTTTGTAATTCTTGTGCAAAATTACAAACAACCGCCCCTATGGGTTCGCCGCCGTTCGAGGATTTTTCCGATAGCGGCTATCGGTAAAACCGTCAGTACACCCTGTGCTCGGTCAGCTTGCCGTCGCGCCAAGTCATGTCGACCCTCTTGCCGCCGCGGGCACGCAGGCCCCTGACGCTGCCGTCGCGCCACTCGGCGGGGAGTGCGGGGAGCATTATCAGCTCACCCTCGGGCGTAGACTGCAGCAGCATCTCGGCCACGCCTGCCGTGCCGCCAAAGTTGCCGTCTATCTGGAACGGGGCGTGGGCGTCGAGCAGATTGGGATAGGTGCCCCCGCCTCCGCGGCGGTCGGGGCCCTTGTATCTGTCGGGCGACACATATCTCAGCAGACGGCGATACATCTTGTATGCCTTGTCGCTGTCGCCCAGTCGGGCCAGCAGGTTCACCCTCCAGCCGGTGCTCCAGCCGGTGGTCTCGTCGCCCTTTATCTCGAGGGTGCGGGCGGCGGCACGGGCCAGTTCGGGGGTCTCGCGCACGGACAGATGATGCCCCGGATAGAGCCCGAAGAGATGCGACTGGTGGCGGTGGGTGGGGTCTTTGTCGGCCCAGTCGTGATACCACTCCATCAGATTGCCGTTCCTGCCCACGCCATAGGGGCGCAGACGGGGCAGCGTCGAGTCTATGCGGGCCACGAAGGCATCGTCACGGCCCAATTCGAGGGCGGCCTCGCGGGCACCGGTCAGGGCCTCGCGTATCATGGCCAGATCGGCGGCACCGCCATAGAGGGTGGCGCCAAAATAGCCGTCGGGCATCAGATATTTGTTCTCGGGCGATGTCGAGGGGGCGGTTACCAGCTCGCCGTCTTTGTCGACGAGCACCCCGAGGGCAAACTCGGCTGCTCCCTTGAGCACGGGATAATACCGTTCGAGAAAGTCTCTGTCACGGCTGAACAGCCAGTGCTCCCTTATATGCGTGGCCAGCCACGCGCCACCCATGTTCCAGCAGGCCCAAACGGGATCCCCTCCCCCCTGCCCCACCGGGCATGTCATGGCCCAGATGTCTGAGTTGTGGCCGCAGCACCACCCCTCGGTCACGCCATAATAGGCGTGGGCAGTCTCGGCGCCGGTCTTGGACAGATTCTCTATCCACGGCATCATCACCGCGGCATGGAGGTCGCCGAGACCTGTCACCTCAGAGGGCCAGTAGTTCTCCTCGACGTTGATGTTTACGGTATAGTTCGAGCTCCACGGCGGCAGCAGATACTCGTTCCAGAGCCCCTGCAGGTTGGCGGGAACGCCGGGCGTGCGCGACGAGGATATGAGCAAATAGCGACCGAAATTGAAGTAAAGCTCCTCGAGGTCGGGATTGTGTTCGGACAAGTCGGTATATCGCTTCAGCTGCACGTCGGTGGGCAGCGACGCCACCGAGTCGGGCGTGGTGCCCAGATCGAGCTCGACGCGACCATAGAGCTCGCCATAGTCGGCACGCTGGTCGGCCTTGACGCGGTCATGTCCCTTGGCCGTGGCGCGATCCATAATCCTCCGGGCCTCGGCGGCGCAGATCTCGGTCGACACAGGGTCCAAGTCGAACGCGCGGAATCCGGTCGTATTGGTCACCCACAGCGTCAGCTCGCGACACCTCTCGGCGCGCAGCCCGCCGTCGGGGGTGGCCTTGACCACGCCGTCGCCCTCGGCCCTCAGCAGGGTGTTGAAGGGCATGCCCCTGCCGGGGGCATAGTGCAGTTTCTCGTCGACTTTAGTATAGCTTGGCATCGAGTTGTATGCCGCCCTGCCCGTCTGCCTTATCTCTGTTCCCTCGGAGACAGTCTCGTGCGGAATCTTGGAGTCGAGCGTCACGGTGGCCGAGAACGGCACGTCGTCAGTTATCCTTATCACAATCACCGAGTCGGGCGACGAGGCGAAATACTCGGTCCGCCTCCCTCCGGCCACCGTCACGGCCTCGGCGGTCGTCAGGTCGAGCGCACGGCTGTACCCGCCCTCGGGCGCGGTGTCATAGTCTATCACCAGAGTGCCCAGCGGCTGATAGTTCTCGCTATAATGCCCCTGCACCCTGTATTGCAGCGAATCCGCACGCCGATAGTTCTCGGCAAAAAGGGCCTCGCGTATCTCGGGGATGGCCTTGTGGGCGTCGGGATTGGTCACCGTCCTGTCGGGCTCGCCCGTCCAGAGCGTGATGTCGTTGAGCGGAATCGTGTCCGACTTGGCGCCGCCATAGATGATGGCGCCCAGACGGCCGTTGCCTATCACGATGGTCTCTTCAAAAAACTCGGCCGGTCTGTCAAACCAAAGCCTCGACGACGGCTCGGCCGCCACACCGCCCGCCACGGCCACAGCCACCAGACATGATATATACTTCTTCATGGGATGATTTTTTAAATGCGTATTCTATGTTTTTCACTAATGCCTATCGGCTCGGTCTCACAGCCGGGGGTAGCGGCGGAAGCGGACGAATCTGAAGGTGCTTGTGCGGGTGCCGTTCTCGGGGTTCTCGACCACATGGCGCTCGGTGGTCGAGGCCACCACATCCACCCCTCGGTGCTGCAGCAGGGTGCAGAGACGGGCGGTGAATGTCATCTCGCCCATCAGATGCACGGTTATGCCGAGGCCGTCCTCGCCCGGGGGGCATATCATGTCGGCATATCGCCCGGCCAGCGCCGACACGGTGTCGGTGTCGGCCCCGGGGTCTATCATGGGGAAGGGAATGTCAGAGACCTCGCCATATTCGAGGGCGGCGGCAAGCTGGCTCTCGCCCCACCCCGCCACGGGATGGTTGCTGAGGTTGATGAATCGTCGCGTCATACTATGACATTGAGCTTGGAAAGGGCCAGCTTGGAGTCATGCCTGATCTTCTCGACATAGTCGTTTATCGACAGTGACTCGCTCTCGGCGGCATGGTTGAGGTCATTGCGTATCTCGCGCAGATTGTTGAACGCACCTTTCAGCACGTCCCATCCGGGTAAGTTCAGCAGGTCGAGAGCCTTGTTGCGGCACTCGGCATTGGTCTTCCAATCTTTTTTAATATAGTTCTTGCCCCTGACAAGAGCCGTGTTGACAATGTCTTTGGCGTCTTCGACATCTTCCTCCGAGAAGTACTCATCTTCCTCCGAGATGTACTCGTCCTGTTCGAGCACCATATAGGTGAGCCTGTAGGGTATGTATTCCCTCACCAGAGTTATGGCCTGCTGTATCATGCCGTAGTCGATGAGCCAGTTTATCGCCGCCTCGATGTTACTGTAACCGCCGTCGACATCAAAACCGTATTTTTCGAGCCGGTCGGCGATTGTCTCGAGCAGGTTGAGCTGCGCCCTGTTCAGCGAAGCCTTGCGCAGCTCGGCCATGCTGTTGCCGATATGGGCCATGTAGTCGCCATCGTAGATCGACTGTAGACGTGCCGTCTGCAGGTAGAAGTCAAGGTCGCCCAGACCTCTGTTCAGCTCGTCTATGGCGTCGTCAAACTCATAGTCTCCCGTGGGCTGAATCTGCAGGCCCGCGGTGCCCAGCGTGCCGTAGTTCATGAAGTTGGAGGCGGCAAGGTTGGTCGACTGCAGGGTCACGAGGCTTGTCATGTCCACGAGGGGCACACGTCTCTCGGCTGGAGGTATGGCCTTGACCATCTCGAGCGAGCCCAGCTTCTCGAACGCTCCGTAATAGATGCCCCTGACGACGCTCTTCTTCATGTACTTGCAATAGTTGAACAGCACGGTGGCAAACATCGGTATGGTGCGGAATGCGTGGGTCACGTCGAAATATATCTCGTCGCCCTCGCGTATCTTGTCTACGACAATCTCGAATATGCGCCACACCTCATCCTCCTCAAATCCGGGCGGGATGATGTATCCCTCCTTGCAGCCTTCGGTGGGATTGGTGGCCATCTTATAGCGCATCTTTTCGAGTCTCGAGCGGAGGCCCTCGCGCATCACCGAGGGGTCGGCCGTCGACGGACGGTCAATCCAGTTGCGGGCCTCGGAGCGATCGGTGCGGAATATCATCACCGCATCGGTCTGTTTCCATCCCTTGCAGTGTGCGATTATGGCGGCCTCCTGCACGAATACAAGGGGCTCTTTGGATATGTCGCCCGCGGGCGTCGTGTAAATCACGGGCTGGTACTCGTTGGTACCGAGAAATGAGATAAATACCTTGCGTGCCATAATGCTTTTTTAGTCTTGGGTCGATTTAAGGTTGATTTCATAGAGCCTGTCAAGAAAATCCAGCTCGGGGGAATCCTTGGCATGTCTGCTGATAAAAGATAGATTGCCATCCGACACATCTCTAAGATGCCCTTCGAGTAATATTTTCGCAAAAGGCACTTCTCTTATAAACAAACCATAATTATATGTATAGGCAGATACGACACCATTCATTTCACTCAAAAACAACACGTTGTTCTTTTTAGGAGAGAAACCGAAAACAGAAATTTCGCACAGGCCGCTTGCCTTTGTCTTGCTGTCCTTTACAAATCTTTCCAGCAGAAACCACGCCTCCCTATCGCCGTATATTGCTTCTCTTATCACTTTTTTAAGTACTGTCTGCGGGACCGTATAACTCCTTGTAAAGGATCGTTTTCCATCCTCGGTCGTATTAGCGACAGTCTCGATCCGGCTCTTACACTCGAATCTTGTCCCCTTGAGCATATTTATCACATAATCATTGAAATCTTCCTCAGCACTGTTTTTACCTCCATAAAAACAAATAGGTGCATCCTGATCATAAAGAGCCTCAAGATCCCAGAAGACACCGTCAAAATTGTCAAGTTTCTTCCGAGTGTTATCCACGGCAAGCTGCATTTCGTCGTCATCGGATGACACCGTAAGCTCTCTCTTGTGACTTTCTATATAGACTGTCTCTCCCTCATCCTCATCAAATTTCCATGAAATCTTGTCACCGGCACGGCTATTCTTATCTCCGGGACGACCGAGATACTCAAATTCTTCTTCTGCGACCTCGACATCAATCTTTGTGGAGTCTGTGGTTTCAACAGTTTCCGACTTGTCGGCCACACCACTACATCCGCACAGACACAACGTGCAGATTATCGCGGCAATACAAAGTGAACGAATCTTTTTCATGGCTTTACTCAGGAAATTGGTAAATTTCTGACGGCATCCTGTATAAGTCGTATCCCTTAGTTATACGACTCCATACTTTATACGGATATTCAGGCAATACAGGATTATAATTTAAGAACTGATCCTTTATACGTCCTTCGACACGAGTTCGAAGATATGCCGATGTCTTGGTTTCAGGCAAATGCAGCCATTCTCCGGCCATGCCTTTATAATCGTCTACAAGATGCCGCACGTTACCGACATCAATGTTAATGGCAATTTCTATAGGCATAAAGTATAGCCCGCTTGTCCAATCCTTGTTGAACGAGGAAACTGAAAACATTTCTGTCATAGATACTTTGCGGTTATATATAGCAGACATGATACCGAGATATGACAATAATACATTCTCTTCGACTACAGTCTGTGGCTCAAAAAGATCAACTGAATTGGTCAGCAACATATCAAGACGCCTCAGTTTTTTATTGTCTCCAATCTTTACCCCTTTGACATAGGAATCAAGCACTGCATCATCAATCTCACGTATGATTTTATAAAGATTCAAGGAATCGGATATTTCACTGACATATTTTCTCGATGTTGCCGGAGAAACTTGTCGCGTCATTTCCGCCATCCATATTCTTGCGCGGTCCGAATGTTTGGCAGCAACCGCCATAAGTCCAAATGCCTCGTCAGCATTATCATGGTATAGTCCATTGCTAAGCGTACCGTATTTATTCATTGCAAGAGTAATGTAAGCTTCTACCATCCCCTTGTCGGCCGCTACATTCAGCAAGGAGTCGCTTTTAATCGAATCTTCCTTTTCTCCACCAAAGCCTACAAATGCATACAATGAACGCACATACGCCATGGCGGCCTCACGACGGGTAATTGAATCAGGATCGCCAATGAATTCGAGATCCTCCCTCAACGGCAATCTTTCACATAATGACAGAATATTACGAGCTGAATCCGGTATATTCAATTTAATGAATTCTATCATATTATGATCGCTGATTTCAAAACCATCAGGGCATATCGCCTTGATTTCATTAAACTTATGTATGGCAACTGAATATTCTTTCTCATCAATGGCCTTTTGCATCTCGGGCAAAAGAGTATTTACCTCCACACTTCCTTCGCGCTCGAATATCGCCGGCCATTTCTTCCTTGTTTCTTCCGGATCTATCCCTGCACCATACATATAGTTCAAAGCCATATTGGCAGCTTCGACATGTCCGGTACTTGCCGCAACCCCGAAAGCAGGCAATATAAAACTCGATAAACCCAAACTCGAGCCTAACGCTCCAAAATAACCAAATGCAATAGTTGAGTTATAATTCTCTGCAACCCAACGTAAGATCATCAAGCCTTTATCCAGATCTATACATGGAATTATTTGATTGTTTCCATCTCTAAGACCCGCTAATAGTACTTGGGCTGCAAAGAGTCCGGCAAGTTCTGAAGCATCATTGTCCAATGCCGCGACATCAATTACATCCATCAGACTTTCGCTCATCTTACGTACATCAGGATGCATTGATTTTTTCTGCTTGGCTAAATTCCATATAGCAGTGACAAGCGGTGCGAACGGATCTGTCGTATTGCCTCTCAGTCCGAATACCTCGCTCTCTATCTCGAGACTATCTCGATCAGAATCGAGTCTTATCATTGCAAAGGCACACAGACCCCGTGCGTTGAGTCCGTGACGGCGGGCTATCGAGGCATACTTGTAGCCCTTGTCGTATGACAGCGGCGTGCCCTTTGCCCTGAGATGCATCAGGGCAAGGCGATAGGCCGCCTCGGTATTGTTGACGGTATCCTTTCGCACGGCCTCCTCATAGAGCGAGACAGCCTTTCTGTAACAGTCTCTCGCCTCCATACGCATGCGGTTGAAGCGGCTGTCAAACACCGGCTCATCCTTGAGTTCGGGGAAACTCTCGAGCTTGTCATACTCCTTCATAATCCGCTCGCGCAGATCTTTCTCTATCGCCTGACCGCGCTCGTAGGGCCAGTTGATGCGGTCGGGGTTCAGCCCGAGAAACGACTGCGACAGGGCGTAGCAGAATCCGTTGTTCACGGCCAGCGCACGCACGTTGGCGCATGTCACGAGCCCGACGGCCACAAGCACCAGAAGCCCTGCAACCAACATGCCCAGCTGCATGCGACGGACCTTGGTCTCGAGTCCGGTGAGGCGCTTGCCCATGCCCTTCGTCGTGGCCGAGATCTGTTTCCTGATGGCCTCGCGCTCTTCCTTGCTGCAGTCAATCTTGGCCACCAGCTCGTTGGCGATATTCTCGAGTTTTCTGTCGGTCAGCTCCTGTCCGCGTGCCAGTCCGGAGATCTGCTCCATGATGCCCTCGAGCACCGGATTATAGTCTATGCGGTCTATGTCGCGAAGTATCTCCCCGTTCTCCATCACGGGCTTGCCCTCCTTGAGCACCAGACGCCACTCCTTGACGGAGAGGTCGGTGACACGGAACGTGTGTCGCCCCTTGAGTCTTGACGAGGTGACGTCATAGACGCTGAACGGGCACACATAGCACTTTGACATGATGCTCAGGTCCGGGCTGACATGCAGTCCGGCCGCCACGTCGACGGGCGTATAGAGCCCTGTCCGCGAGGCGTTGAGCGAGAGAGCGGGTATCTCGGGGCCGAAGCCGAGCACGGCGGTGAGCATGTATATCAGCATGACGTGGTCGAGCAGATAGTCCCTGATCTCGCGCGTCGGGTCGGCGATGTTCTTCTCCCAGTGACCCTCGTCGTTTCTCAGCTCCTTGCGCAGGAACAGCAGCTGCAGTATCTCGAGCCCCACCTTGCGCCTGTCGGCGTCGGGGAGCCTGTTCAGATATTCCTGCAATCCCATCAGGCGGTCGTGATAGCCCGCAAGACGGGTCTTGCCGTTCTCGTCGCGCCACTTCTCGGGCCGACCTATCTTGTCATAGAGCCCGAATGCAGTGAATATGTATCGCGAGTACTGGTCGCCGAGCGCCGGGAGAAACCTCAGCGGGTTGGCGGTCTGACCGTTGACAATCCTCGCGCCCTGCTCCAGATCGACGGCCACGGCGGCGGTATTCTTCTCGACCGACACCATCTCGGCCAGAGCGAACAGCAGGAAGAAGCTGTCCCACAGCATGGCGTCGTCAACCTTGAGGTTGGGAAAATGGTCCATCCTGTAGCCCGTCATGCGGCCCGTCTCGATGAACGACGGACGCTCGACGACATAATGTTTCTCGAAATCGCCCTTGACCCTATAGCTCGACAGCCTCACGTTGCGGGCCTGATCTATGTTCAGCTCCTTGACCTCGGCGGGGTGCAGCGGGGCCAGCCTAAGGCCCGGCACGCCGGGGGCGTCGATGGCGTCATGGTCGGCAACCGACTCGGGCAGGGCCATGTACAACTCTCCGTCGAGGCGGCACAGGCATCCCGCCACGGGCACAGCGCCCGCGTCGAGGTCCAAGGGCGCGCCGGTCTCGGGGCCGAAGAGGCCCGACCGTCCCTTGTCGCGGCATACACGGCACCATTTGTCCTGACGGTCGGTGACGCCCGAGGTCAGATAATCCTTGACAAGATTGAAATTGTCATTGACAAATCGCTGGAATACTTCTCTGTCTATCATGGCAATAAGTGAGGTGGTGAGATGTGTGGCCATGGTGATGGCCGGTGTGTTTTCTCGTATAGGTCAGACAAAACGTGTGGCCAGTGCCCCGAAGCGCTCGGCCAGCCAAGCGGTCTTGTCGGCGGCCTTGTCGCCCTGAATGTCGGTCATGGCAATCGTCCCCTCGGTCCCGTCGCCGTTCTCGACGACGACAGCCGACTCGACAGTGTCGAACCGGTCCCTGACGGCCGACTCCGAGACCATGCGGGCCATGGCGTCGGCGGCCATGTTGGCTATGCCGCACACCGTGCGACCGGGGGCGTTGTCGCCCGGGCAATACTCGAACCGCACGGCGGTGAGCTCGCGCCGCGTGTCGTCGGCAAACAGGAATGTCGACGATTCGGGCCCCTGCCTGAACAGATAGGCCCTGACATCGCCGTCGCACAGCCCGGCGATGCCGTCGACGACGGCATCGGCAGGGAGCGCGGTGATATGTCTGAGGAAAGAAGTCATTGTGTAGGAGGATGTGTCGGTTATACGTTGAAGAGGAAGTGCATGATGTCGCCGTCCTGAACGACATAGTTCTTGCCCTCGACAGCCATCTTGCCGGCATCGCGCACGGCGCTCTCGCTGCCCAGCGTCACATAGTCGTCATACTTGATGACTTCGGCGCGGATGAATCCCTTCTCGAAGTCGGTATGGATGATGCCGGCGCACTGCGGGGCCTTGCTGCCGCGCATGAATGTCCATGCCCTCACCTCGTCGGCTCCGGCGGTGAAGAATGTCTGCAGGTTGAGCAGGGCGTATGCGGCGCGTATCAGACGTGCCACGCCCGACTCTGACAGGCCGATCTCGGCGAGGAACTCCTGACGCTCCTCCCAAGTGTCCAGCTCGGCTATCTCGCTCTCGGTCTGGGCGGCCACCACGAGGAGTTGTGCGTTCTCGTCCTTGATGGCCTCGCGCACGGCCTCGACATACTTGTTGCCGCCGGCCGCCGACGCATCATCGACGTTGCAGACATAGAGCACGGGCTTTGAGGTGAGCAGGAACAGCTCGCGGCCAAACTTCTGCTCGTCGGGGGTCTCGAGCTCGACGGTGCGGGCGGGCTTGCCGGCCACCAGCGCGTCATAATACTTCTTCAGCACCTCGTACTGCATCTTGGCCACCTTGTCGCCGCCGGTCTGGGCCTGCTTCTGGGTCTTGGCCATGCGGCTCTCGACGGTCTCGAGGTCCTTGATCTGCAGCTCGTAGTCGATGATCTCCTTGTCACGCACGGGGTCGACGGTGTTGTGTACGTGGGTCACGTTGTCGTCGTCAAAACAGCGCAGCACGTGCAGTATGGCGTCTGTCTCGCGGATGTTGGCAAGGAATTTGTTGCCCAGACCCTCGCCCTTGCTGGCGCCCTTGACCAGTCCGGCTATGTCGACGATCTCGACGGTCGCGGGCACCACCGAGCGCGGATTGCACATCTCGACCAGCTTGTTCAGGCGGTCGTCAGGCACGGTGATCACGCCCACGTTGGGCTCGATGGTACAGAAAGGGAAGTTGGCCGACTGGGCCTTGGCGTTGGAGAGACAGTTGAAAAGCGTAGACTTGCCCACGTTGGGGAGTCCGACAATGCCGCATTGAAGAGCCATATATGATAATGAATTTCGTTTATTTGTAAATAGAGCACAAAGTTAGGCATTTTCGGCCGAATACAGAAACCCCGCGCCCAAAATTTGAGCCCGCAGCAGCGGGGCGTTGTCGGGATGGAGCAGGAAGAGCACGCCCCGGGCCACGACGGCCTCGTCGATACCCTCGGGAAAGTCAACCCGCAGGTGCCCTGCCGACAGCCGGCATTCGCCCGTGACTATGGCGTGGTCCAAGCCGCCCCAGTGCGCGTCGAGGTCGGCCAGCACGCGCTCCTCGGTCATCGAGGGCGGATAGCATCTCGCCCCCTCGCGCATGCACAGTCTGGAGGCGTCGGCGTCGCACCACACAGCCGTCCTCATGCCCACGCCGCGCAGCGCCCTCACCAGAGCCTCGAGCCCCGGCGTGAGCCTGTCGGCCCTCAACAGCACGCGCGCCGCGGGATAGCGCAGCACGAGGGCGTCGGCCGGGACCGAACTCCCCGCCGCCTTCCTTGTCTTGGGCGCCAGACGCCCCGAACGATAGTCGTCCATCCTCCTCTCCAGATAATTGTCTGCCATGACCTTAAATGTCTATTTGTCCTTGTAATGCCCCTCGACCTCGACTACAACCACATACACCTCATTGTCGTGTATGTCATATATTATCCTGTCGTGCGCCGAGATGTGGCGTGAATAAGTGATGTCGCCGCCGCCAACCAGCGGCTCGGGATGCCCGATGCCGGTGCGGGGATGCTTCATGATGTCTGCCAGCACCTTGCGGAGCTTATTGAAGAGAACCGGATTCGACTTCTTCCATTTGGCGATAACCCGCTCCGTCTTCTTGTCAAACTTTATGGCATACATCACAGACTATCCAGATAACCGTCCAGTTCGGCCTCGTCCCGGCAGGTCACGCAGCGACCCTCGCGACAGGCACGCTCGACCTCGTCGATCCGAGCCTGCAGCTCGGGGGTGATCATCAGGTCCTCGCGCCCCACGCTGACGAGAGCGTATATCTGATTCTTTCTCCTTATCAGGACAGTCTCGCCCCTGTCGGCCCTCGCGAACGATGCGGCAAGGTTGTTGCGATAATCCCTTACTGACAATGTTTCCATACTGTTTTCCTGTTTTGTTGCACAAAGATAGTTAGTTCTCAACACAATAACAAATTTGTGTACATAAAAGTGTACTCAATTCCAAGAAATCCTTCCCCGCTTTTTTGGGCCAAAAGAGACCATTGCTCGATTATAATGCCTAATTTTGCAGCCTGAATTTCAAGATCAGACATGAAAGTAGCCCTCATACGCCAACGGCTCAAGCCGTGGATGCTCCCCATAGCCATGGCCGGTGGCGTCCTTTTCCACAACTTCATCGACGCCATAGCCTTCCTTGCCCCCTATCTTATCTTCGTGATGCTCCTCATCACGTTCTGCAAGGTCAATCCGCGCGAATTCCGCATCACGCGCCTCAGCGGCATGCTCATCACCGTCCAGATACTCGGCAGCATCACGGCCTATCTGGCGCTGCTCCCCTTTGGGCGCGTGTTGGCCGAGGGCACCTTCATCTGCATCTTCTGCCCCACGGCCACGGCGGCGCCGGTCATCACCGGAATGCTCGGTGGCAGCGTGGCCCGCGTGGCGACATTCTCGATAGTCTCTAACGTCTCCGTCGCCGTCCTCGCCCCGGTGCTGTTCACCCTCATGGGCACCGCGGCCGACATATCGTTCTTCGAGTCGGTCACGCTGATAGCCACGAGGGTGGTCCCCCTCATCATACTGCCGCTGTTCACCGCGCTGGCCATGCGCAGGGTCACGCCGCACGCCCACCGCGCGCTGGCCACACGTCAGGGGCTCTCGTTCTATATCTGGGCAGTGTCGCTGTTCATAGTCGTTGGGCGGGCCGTGAGCTTCGTGATGTCCGAGCCTGCCGACGCCATCCCCGAGATGCTGATGCTGGCGGGACTGTCGCTCGTGGCGTGCGCGCTGCAGTTCTATGTCGGGGCCCGCATAGGGCGCCGGTGCGGCGACCGCATCTCGGGCGCGCAGGGGCTGGGACAGAAAAACACCGTGCTTGCCATCTGGATGGCGCTGACCTATCTGCACCCCCTCTCGTCGGTGGCCCCGGCGGCCTATGTGGCGTGGCACAACACGGTCAACTCGGCACAGCTCTATCTCAAGACCAAAAGAGAGGCCCGTCAAAAACAAAACGGCCCACAGGATGTTAACAATTAAAAGGAGCGCTTTTAACGCTTTTTTGTAAATTTTTCAAAAACCGTCATGGCAAGCAGTATGTATGAGAATCTGATGACCCTCCCCCTGTTCAAAGGGGTGAGCTACAACCGGGTGTCCGAGATCGTAGGCAAGACCCGCCTCGGTTTCCTCAAGTATCTGCCCGGCGAGATTCTTCTCCGGGCCGGCGAACCGTGCACGGGCATCAAATTCATCATCTCGGGCAGCGTCAGGCTCACCATACGCAACATCGCCGACCGCTTCAGGGTCATGCAGACGCTCAGCGCCCCGGCGGTCATCTCGCCCGACTTTCTTTTCGGACGCGACACGCTCTATCCCGCCGACGGCGTGGCCATCGACACCGTGTCGGTGATGCAGATTGCCAAGTCTGACTTCATCGCCCTGCTCAGAGAGGACGACATCATACTCTTCAACTATCTCAACATCCTGTCCACCAACGCGCAGAAGGCCATAGACGGCGTGCTGGCGCTGACGTCGGGGTCGCTCGAAGAGCGCATAGCGTTCTGGATCATAGCCCTGACGCAGCTCGGATCGACCGACATCGTGCTTCAGGCCCGCCAGCGCGACCTCTATGCCCTGTTCGGGGTGCAGCGCACGTCGTTTGTCGCCGCTCTCGACTCGCTGCGCGAGCGGGGCATCATCACCTATACCTCTAACGAGATACACGTGCTGTCGCGGCGCGACCTCAGGGCCGTGCTGCTCAACGTGACCGACTGACTCTCAGAGCCGTCCGTTGTCCATATATGAATAGCTGTTGCCGCGGGCTATGATGACGTGGTCGAGCACCCTTATGTCGAGCAGCGCGGCGCCCTCCTTGATGCGTCGCGTCAGGCTGTCGTCCTGACCCGACGGCGAGGGGTTGCCCGACGGATGGTTGTGCACCAGTATTATCCCCTCGGCCAGACAGTCGAGGGCACGTTTCAGCAGCAACTTAACATCGACCACCGTCGACGCCGTGCCCCCCTGGGAGATGCAGCGGCGATACCTGACGCGATTGGAGCGCGACAGCATCAGCACCCAGAATTCCTCATATTCAAGCGATTCGAGTGTCGGCTGCATCAGCCTCACCACATCGGCGCTCGACCGTATCTGCGGGTCCTCGTGCAGCGACGCCTGCTCGCGGTTGCGGCGTCCAAGCTCGAAGGCGGCGGCGAGACTCACGGCCTTTGCCGGGCCCACGCCCTTGTATTTTCCCATCATCTCGTCCATTGTAAGCGACGCCAGCCTGTCCACGCGGCCGTCGCAGTCGCGCAGTATGCCGCGCGCCATGTCGACCACCGACATGCCGGGGAGTCCGCCGCCAAAGATTATCGCCACCAGCTCGGCATCGCTCAGGGCGCGGATGCCCTGCGCCAAAGCCTTCTCGCGGGGTTTGTCGTCCTCGCCGAGGTTCTTGATGGGAATCGAGGAGAAAGGTATCTCGTCCATGGGCAGTCTATTTCAGTTCATCGGGCCTGAATATCGCCGTGGCCACCGTATCGCCCCCGGCATCGCTGACATAATAGTAGACCAGCGAGTATCCGGCCTCGACGGGCACCCTGACAATAGGCTCGCTCATGCCGTGTATCTTCAGCTGCGACACGACATCGCCATGTATCGAGTCTACCAGCGCCTGCAGGTTGTCGAAGTCGGCGGTGCTCCCCGCGATGTCCATCTTCATGCCCACACTTTTCCCTTCGTGGTCTACCTCCACGTCGGTCCATGTGGTCAGCGCGTCCATCGCCAGCGGCAGCAGGGTCCTCGACTCGTCGGCCACGGCGTCCACCTTGCCGGCGTTGTCGGTGCCGCAGGCCGCAAGCACGGGCAAGCATAGGCACGACAAGCATTTCAGTATCATGTTTTTCATGGTCTGTTATGATTGATGTTTATTTTCCTTTTCTTATCAGTATCTCCTCCTCGATGTCGCGCCCTCGGCCCAGAAGTATCTTGGTGACGTATGCCTTGATGAATCCGGTGCCATAGCCCACGATCTGTATCACGCTGGCGGGCACGGCCTTGGCGGCGATGACGACAGACCTTGTCGACACCAGCGCGTGCACGAATATCGCCGCGAGATACACCCCAATCGGCAACAGCCACCACGGCGACACGAAGATGCCCAAGAGCACCAGCAGCACGCCGATGACGACCGCGAGGGCCGGCAGGGTGTGCACGAGCTTCATGGAGCCGGGATAGAGCAGCTTAAGCGTGATTCTCGACATGCCGAACACATGCACCTGACGGAAGAACTTGCCGAAATCGACCCTGCGCTTGTGATAGACATAGGCGGGCCTGATCAGGCCTATCGAGAATCCGGCCTGACGTATGCGGGTGCTCATGTCGATGTCCTCGGAGAACATTTCCCTAAATCCCCCCACCTTGTCGTAGACGCGGCGCGAGAAGCCCATGTTGAACGTGCGGGGCACGAACCTCTCCATGCTCACCTTGCCGCCGCGTATGCCACCCGTGGTCAGCAGCGAGGTCATGGCATAGCTGATGGCCTTCTGGGTGGTGCTGAACGACTCGTGGGCGGCGTCCGGACCGCCGAAACAGTCGACCGGGTGCGCGTCGAGCTCGCGCGAGAGTATCTCGAAATAGTCGGGCGGGATGACGCAGTCCGAGTCGAAGAAGATGAACCAATCTCCCTCGGCCCGCTCCATGCCATAATTGCGGGCTATGGAGCGCCCCTCGTTCTCCTTGTAGAAATATTTGGACCTGACGCCGGGATAGCTCCTCACCACGTCGCCGCACGGGTCGGTCGAGCCATCCTCGACGATGACGGCCTCGAAGTCCTTGCATGTCTGGGCGTCGAGGCTCCTCATCAGGTCGGACACCTCGTCGATGCGGTTGTAGACGGGGACTATGACGGAAAATCTCGGTGCCATCAGCTCATGCGGTTTTTATAGTCCTCGTATGTGAACTGCCTCAGATACCGGCACTCGCCATGCTTGTCGCACAGCACCATCGAGGGGTGCTGTATGCCGTTGAACATGGTGGTCTTGACGGTGGTATAGTGATTCATGTCCTCGAGCGTCAGGCGGTCGCCGGCCTTGAGGGGCGCGGCGAATGTCCAGTCGCCCACATAGTCGCCGCTCAGGCACGAGTTGCCGCCGAGACGATAGACGGGCAGTCCCTCGGCCTCGGGCACGCTCTCGGTTATGGCGGGCTTGTAGGGCATCTCGAGACAGTCGGGCATGTGGCAGGCGAACGAGGCGTCGATTATGGCCGTCCTGACGCCCTGATTCTCGACCACGTCGAGCACCGAGGTTATCAGGTCGCCCGTGCGCCACGTGAACGCGCTCCCCGGCTCCATCACCACCTTGAGCCACGGATAGCGGGCACGGAAGTCGCGCAACAGCCCTATCAGGTGGTCGGTATCATACCCCTCGCGGGTCATCAGGTGCCCGCCGCCGAAGTTGACCCACTTGACCTGTGGCAGCCAGCGGCCAAACTGTGCCTCGAATGCCGCGAGCACCTTGGCCAGATCGTATGAGGTGCTCTCGCACAGCGCGTGGAAGTGCAGGCCCTCTATCCCCTCGGGCAATCCGTCGGCGAGACCGTCGGCGGTGACACCGAATCTCGAGCCGGGCAGGGCGGGATTGTATATCTCGGTGTCTATGACCGAGCACTGGGGATTGACCCTCAGGCCGGGCGAGACACCCGCCTCGAGGGCACGCGCGCCATATCGCTCCCACTGCGACAGCGAGTTGAAGGTGATGTGCGTGGCGCGGCTCAGAAACTCGTCTATCGTCGCCGGGGTGTAGACCGGACAATAGACATGGGCCTCGCCACCGAGCTCGTCGTTGCCCAGACGCAGCTCGTTGAGCGAGCTGGCCGTGAAGTCGCGGTTATACTCGCGCACGATGTCGAACGTGCGCCACAGGGCATTGGCCTTGAAGGCCATGATGATGTTGACGCCCGCCTCGCGCTCGACACGGTTTATCAGTTCGAGATTGCGGCGCAGGCGATCCTCATAGACTATGTAGAACGGAGTGGGAATATCTTGGATTTTCATACGATTGCGAATTTGGCATATTTGAACAGCAGTACTCTCTGCGGCGTGTCGTCGTTGTCGAACTCGACCAGCATCCTCGGCCCTACGCCATCGGTCAGGACCTCGGTCACCGTGCCGGTGCCGAAACGCGGATGGTGTATCCTCGTGCCCGGACTCACCTCATCGGATGTATGCTGGACAAAACCGGCATCGGGCACCGCCGAGGTGGGGGCGGCTGCGGGCGCGGGCCTGTTGCCGCGTATATCGGAGAGCGAGCGGGCCGTCCCGACCATTGACCGGCCGAAATCATAGCGCGTCTCGCGCACGGGCCTCGACATCGGGGCGCTCACGTCAGTGCCGCCGGCGTTGAGATACTTGCGGTCTATCTCCTTGAGGAAGGGGGATATGAATGTGCTCATGAAGTTGCCGTTCCTGAAACGCTGCGTGGCATAGCTCATCATGCAATAGTTTCGGGCGCGGGTTATGGCCACATATAGCAGGCGGCGCTCCTCCTCGATCTCGGCCTGTGAGCCCTGAGCCATCGACGAGGGGAACAGGCCATCCTCGACGCCTACGATAAAGACATTGTTGAACTCAAGGCCCTTGGCCGAGTGGACGGTCATCAGCGTGACGCGGTCCTCGGACCCGGTGTCGTCCGAGTCCTGATCGGTCGACAGCGACACCGTGGTCAGAAATCCCGACATGGTCAGCAGTGACGGGTCATCGGTCCCCGAGGTCTCGCGGGTCTCCTCGACAAAGGCGCGCACGGCCCCGAGCAGCTCGTTCAGATTCTCCTTCTTGGATATGTTCTCGGGGGTCGTGTCGCTGTCATACATCGTGGCCATGCCGGTATCCTTGAGTATGTTGTATGCCAGCACGTCGGCGGGGACCCTCTCGTCGTCCATGTCGATGAACCGCTCTATCAGCATGGCAAACTCGCCCAGCTTCTTGCGGGCGGCGCCCTTGACCTCGGCTGGTATCATCTCGGGGGTCGTCAGCACGTACCACAGGCTGCGGTTGTTGCGCATGGCCGCGCTCTGCAGCCTCTGCACGGTGGTATCGCCTATGCCTCGCGCCGGATAGTTTATCACCCTGCGCAGGGCCTCGTCATCGTCGGGATTGACCGCGAGGCGGAAGTATGCCAGCGCGTCCTTGACCTCCTTGCGCTGATAGAAAGACAGGCCACCATATATTCTGTACGGTATGTTGCGCTTGCGCAACGCCTCCTCGAGCACGCGGCTCTGGGCGTTGGTGCGATAGAGTATGGCAAAGTCGTTGAAGGCATCGCCGGTGCTGACCCTCTGCTGCGACAGGCGGGCGGCCACCTTGTATGATTCCTCCATGTCAGAGAAGCACTTCACCACGTCGACCCGCTCGCCCTTCGAGTTCTCTGAATACACATTCTTGGGTATCTGCTCGCGGTTGCGGGCTATCAGGCTCCCGGCGGCGTTGATGATGTTCTGGGTCGAACGATAGTTGCGCTCCAGCTTGAACGTGCGCAGCTCGGGGAAGTCCTCGCGCAGATGCAGTATGTTGCCTATGTTGGCTCCGCGAAACGAATAGATGCTCTGGGCATCGTCGCCCACCACGCAGAGCCGCTTGTGCTTGCGCACCAGCTTCTCGACGATGCGGTGCTGACAGGCGTTGGTGTCCTGATACTCGTCCACCAGCACATACATGAACCGCTCCTGATACATCTCGGCCACCTCGGGGTGCTCGTCGAACAGCCTGTTGGTGAAGAACAGCAGGTCGTCGAAATCCATGGCGTCGGCTATGGCGCAGCGCTCGGCATAGAGGCGATATATGTGCGCCACCTTCGGGCGGCCGTTCTTGGCGTCGGCCTCCATCAGCCCACGGCTGCGGGCATAGTCGTCGGGCGAGATCAGCGCATTCTTGGCGTTGGAGATCTCACCCAATACCGTCGCGGGCTTATACTGCTTGTCGTCCAGCCCCAGCTCCTTGATAATATTCTTGACAAGGTTGCGCGAGTCTGCCGCATCGTATATCGTAAATGTAGGCTTGAACCCGAGCAGAGGCGCGTGGGCACGCAATATGCGCGAGAAGATGGAGTGGAAGGTGCCTATTCCATACATTACACTTGTCACCTTACCTAACATTCCCTCGATGCGCTCGCGCATCTCGCGGGCAGCCTTGTTGGTGAAGGTCAGGGCGAGTATCCTCCACGGCGGGACACCCATCTCGAGCAGGTGCAGTATCTTGTAAGTGATGACGCGGGTCTTGCCTGAACCGGCCCCCGCAATGACCAGCTGAGGCCCGTCGAGATACTCGACAGCCTCGCGTTGCTGCTGATTGAGCCGGCTGAGATATGTTTCGGGGTCCTGTGTCATTTACTTGTGATATGATTCGTCATAATATATGAAGTGCAAAAATAGCGAATTTCCACCAAACCCACCAAAGATTCACGACTTTTATGGAAAAGAGATTTCGCGGTGCTACAGACGGGAACATATGAGAGGAATATATAAATGGCGTGAATGGTTGGGGATTTGGTGGAAATTTGCTATTTTTGCAGTGTATATATTATCAAGAATGAAGACACAGATGAAGATAACTGCAGCAGTGGCTGCTCTGGCGCTTGCCGTTCCGGCGGGCGCGCTGGGCTGCACAAGCCTCGTGGCGGGCAAGAACGCCACTCCCGACGGGTCGGTGCTGGTGACCTATGCCGCCGATTCGCATACCCTCTATGGCGAGCTATATCACACTCCCGGCGGCAAGCATGAGCCGGGCGCGATGCGCAAGGTGGTCGAGTGGGATACCGGCAAGCCTCTCGGCGAGATTCCGCAGCCCGAGGTGACATACACCACCATGGGCAACATGAACGAGCACGGCCTGACCATCGTGGAGAGCACGTGGGGCGGCCGCGAGGAGCTGGCCGACACGACGGGCCTGATCGACTATGGCTCGCTGATATACATTGCCCTCGAGCGCGCGAAGACTCCACGCGAAGCCATCAAGGTTATGACCGATCTGGTCAAGGAACATGGCTATTGCTCGGAGGGCGAGTCGTTTACCATCGCCGACGCCAACGAGGCGTGGATCATGGAGCTGATAGGCAAGGGCGGCAAGGAGAAGGGCGCCGTGTGGGTGGCCCGCCGCGTGCCCGACGACTGCATCTCGGGCCATGCCAACTTTCCGCGCATACACAAGTTTGACCGCAAGGACAAGGAGAACACCATCTGTTCGCCCGACGTGATAGACTTTGCCCGCAAGATGGGATACTATAAGGGCAAGGATGAGGATTTCAGCTTCTCGAGCGCATACTGCGAGCTCGACGGCACGGCCACCCGCGGCTGCGACGGACGTGTGTGGAGCTACTTCAACCGCTTTGCCGACGGCATGGACCGCTATCTGCCGTGGATTCTCGAGTCCGAGGGCGAGGTGATGCCCCTCTTTGTCAAGCCCGACCGCAAGGTGAGCGTCAACGACATGAAGTGGGCCATGCGCGACCACTTCGAGGGCACGCCGATGGACATGACCAAGGATGTCGGCGCGGGTCCCTACAGCTCGCCCTATCGCTGGAGGCCGATGACATTCAAAGTGGACGGCGTGGAGTATCTTAACGAGCGCGCCACGGCCACACAGCAGACCGGATTCTCGCTGGTGTCGCAGATGAACGCCTCGCACCCCGAGGGGATGAGGGGAATACTCTGGTTTGGCGTCGACGACACCAACACCTGCGTCTATGTGCCCGTCTACAACTCGATGACCGCCGTGCCCCGCGAGTTTGCCGTCGGCAACGGCGACATGCTCAACCTGTCGTGGGATGCCGCATTCTGGGTCAACAACTACGTGGCCAATCAGGCATATCACCGCTACTCGCAGATGATACCCGACATTCGCCGCGTGCAGAAGGCCGAGGAGGCTACGCTCGAGGCCGAGGTCGACTCGCTCAAGACCGCCGTGGCCTCGATGACGCCCGCCGATGCCCGCGCCGCCCTTCAGGCCCACACCGAGATGGCCTCGGCACGCTATCTGAAGAACTATCGCGCCCTCGGGGACTATCTGCTGGTCAAGTATCTGGACGGCAACGTCAAGAAGGAGAAGGACGGCACGTTCGAGCGCACGGCCCACGGCATGTGCGCGTCGCCCGACTTCCCCGGCTATGACGAGCGCCATTATCGCGCCATCGCCAAGGAGACAGGCAACCACCTGAAGGTGCGCGAGATAAAGAAATGACGTCAAACTGACTCCGAATCCCCGGCCCCGAGACACGGATGCCGGGGATTTTTATATCCAAAAGGGATTGAGACAGTCGATTTTGTGTTAAAATATTTAAAATCCGTATAAATATTCCGTATTTTGCGTAAATTGCAATGATTTTATATCAGACCACACAAAAACAACTATTTACTAATCCCCCAATTTCAACTATTCAAGAATGAAGAAGTATCTTGCAGAAATGATCGGAACATTCGTTCTGGTCCTCATGGGCTGCGGCAGCGCGATCTTCGCGGGCATCGGTCTCGGAACGACCGGCTATGGCGTGTCGACACTCGGCGTGGCCATGGCCTTCGGCCTCTCTGTAGTCGCCATGGCCTATACCATCGGCGGCATCTCTGGATGCCACATCAATCCCGCCATCACGCTGGGCGTGTGGGCCAACGGCCGCATGAAGAGCGCCGAGGCCATGATGTACATGCTGTTTCAGGTATTCGGCGCGCTGATAGCCTCGGCCGTGCTGTACGTGCTGGTTCACACCGGCAACGAGGCCGGCCTGAACGCCGTGTTCAACTCGACCACCACCAACGGCGCCAACTCGTTCATGGAGGGCAACATGGTGCCCGCCTTCATCGCCGAGTTCATCTTCACCTTCATATTTGTGCTGACCGTGCTCGGCACCACCGACTCCAAGCAGGGCGCCGGCAATCTGGCCGGTCTGGCCATCGGCCTGTGTCTGGTGCTGGTGCACATCGCCTGCATCCCCATCACCGGTACCTCGGTCAACCCCGCCCGTTCTATCGGCCCGGCCATCTTCGCCGCCATCGAGGGCAACAGCCTGCCCCTGTCGCAGCTGTGGCTGTTCATCGTCGCTCCCTGTCTGGGCGCCCTCTTCAGCTCGGCTGTATGGAACGTGATCAGCTCGAAGAAGTAACATACCCAAAATAGAAAAAACGGATGCCGGTTCCGAACATGCGGAGTCCGGCATCCGTTATCTAAAATAAAACCCTCAACGATATGAATCTGAACGGACGACGCGAAAGCTCGAATGTGAGCGACCAGAGAGGCCGTCGCGGCGTGGGCCGCGGCCTGAAACTGGGTGGCGGCATAGGCGCCGTGATCATTGCGGCCATCATAGCATGGGTATCGGGCGGAAATCCGCTCGACATCATCACCTCAAACGCCGGGCAGATGCTGGGCGGCGGGGGCATGACCGAGACCTCGCAGGAGTACACGCCGACGGCACAGGAAGAGGAGCTTGCCGAGTTCTCGCGCAAGATTCTGGCCGGCACCGAGGACGTGTGGACCAAGCTGTTCGAGCAGCAGGGCCTCGAGTACGAGGCGCCGACACTGGTGCTGTTCACCGACGCCGTGACCAGCGGATGCGGCAACGCATCGGCCTCGATGGGCCCGTTCTACTGCTCGGCCGACGAGAAGCTGTACATAGACCTGTCCTTCTTCTCGGAGATGCGCCAGACACTCGGGGCCGACGGTGACTTTGCATACGCATACGTCATAGCCCACGAGGTGGGACACCACGTGCAGCACCTGCTGGGGACGCTCGACGACGCCCACTCGCGCATGTCGAGGATGAGCGAGGCCGACGCCAACAAGCTGAGCGTGGCCATCGAGCTGCAGGCCGACTATTATGCCGGCGTGTGGGCGCACCACGACAACGCCATGTTCGGATCGCTCGAGCCGGGAGACATCGAGGAGGCCATCGACGCCGCGCAGAAGATCGGCGACGACTATCTGCAAAAACGCGCTCAGGGCTATGCGGTGCCCGACTCGTTCACGCACGGAACATCCGAGCAGCGCATGCAGGCGCTCAATTCGGGCCTGCGGACTGGACAATTCCCCCAACGCTGACACAGAGCCTGAAAAAGATACACGACAACGGGTCCGAAAGAGCATTTCGGGCCCGTCGTCGTGATTTTGAGGGGCGTTTTTCTTGATTATAAGTGGATTTTTACCGAACTTTGTGCCCGGATTAATCCCTAACAACACAAACGATGAACATAGCAGTAGCCGGCACGGGCTATGTGGGGCTGAGCATAGCCACCCTGCTTGCCCAACACAACAAAGTCACTGCGGTGGACGTGATACCCGAGAAGGTCGAGAAGATAAACAACCGCATCTCGCCCATTCAGGACGAGTATATCGAGAAGTATCTCGCCGAAAAAGAGCTCGACCTGACGGCCACGCTGGATGGCGCCAAGGCCTATGCCAACGCCGATTTCGTGGTGATAGCGGCCCCGACTAACTATGACCCGGTCAAGAACTATTTCGACACCCACTGCATCGAGGACGTGATAGATCTGGTGCTCGAGGTGAATCCGGACGCCGTGATGGTGATCAAGTCGACCATCCCGGTGGGCTATTGCCGCAGCCTGTATGTCAAGTATGCCGCACGCGGCGTGAGGAGGATGAACCTGCTGTTCTCGCCCGAGTTCCTGCGCGAGAGCAAGGCCCTCTACGACAACCTCTATCCCAGCCGTATCATCGTGGGCTATCCAAAGATAATCGACAAGCCCGAGTTTGCCGAAGAGAACAAGGCCATACTCTCGATGACCGACGTGGAATACATGGAATGCAAGGCGAGCGAGTTTGCATCGCTGCTGCAGCAGGGGGCCCTCAAGACCGACGTCCCCACCCTGTTCATGGGCATGAAGGAGGCCGAGGCCGTCAAGCTGTTTGCCAACACATATCTGGCGCTGCGCGTGAGCTATTTCAACGAGCTCGACACCTATGCCGAGATCAAGGGCCTCGACTCGCAGGCCATCATCGAGGGGATAGGTCTGGACCCGCGCATCGGCACGCACTACAACAATCCGTCGTTCGGATATGGCGGTTACTGCCTGCCCAAGGACACCAAGCAGTTGCTGGCCAACTATGCCGACGTGCCCCAGCAGATGATGACGGCCATAGTCGAGAGCAACCGCACGCGCAAGGACTTCATAGCCGATCAGGTGCTGCATCTGGCAGGATACTATACATATAGCAGCGCCAACCGCTATGACGCCTCGAGAGAGAAGCCCTGCGTGATCGGGGTGTATCGCCTGACGATGAAATCGAACTCTGACAACTTCCGCCAGTCGTCGATTCAGGGCGTGATGAAGCGCATCAAGGCCAAGGGTGCCGAGGTGATAATCTATGAGCCGACGCTCGAGGACGGCTCGACATTCTTCGGCAGCCGCGTGGTCAACGACCTCGCCAAGTTCAAGGCGCAGGCCGATGCCATCGTGGCAAACCGCTATGACAGCGCGCTGGACGACGTCGAGGCCAAGGTCTATACCCGCGACCTGTTCCGCAGAGACTGAGAATAGGTTATGGGGTTATAAGGTTATAGGGTTATGGGGTTATCCTATATACCTATTATAATAAATCCAACAGAAACGAATTCATCAACATACAATAAAACCAATTAAAATCTAACCGAGAGACAATGAAAATTTCATTCCGTTCACTCATCCTTTCACTTGCATTGGCCGCCGCAGTGCCCGTGTCGGCCCAGTTTAACCTCGGCCGCGCCATCAGCGCCGGCTCAAAGGCAGTTCAGGCACTGACCATCACAGACGAGCAGATGGCACAGTACGTGCGCGAGTCTGTCGACTGGATGGACAAGCACAATCCCGTCGCCGCTGCCGACGACCCCTACACCATCCGCCTCAACAAGCTTGTCGAGGGTCTCGACAAGGCCGACGGCATACCCTTGAACTTCAAGGTCTACAAGGTCATCGACGTCAACGCATTCGCCTGCCCCGACGGCAGCGTCAGGGTATTCTCGTCGCTGATGGACATCATGAACGACGACGAGCTGCTCGGCGTCATCGGCCATGAGCTGGGTCACGTGGCCAAGCACCACTCGAAGAAGCAGTTCAAGCAGGCCCTGCTGACATCGGCCGCCAAGGATGCCATCGCATCGGCCAACGGCAAGGTGGCAGCCCTGACAGACTCGCAGCTCGGCGACCTGTCCGAGGCCCTTCTGAGCAGCAACTATTCGCGCAAGCAGGAGAGCGAGGCCGACGACTTCGGCTATGAGTTCCTCAAGGAGAACGGCAAGAATCCGTGGGCCATGGCAATGGCGTTCAAGAAGATGTCGCAGCTCGAGGAGCAGAACGGCGGCGGCAAGCAGAGCACCATGAGCAAGATGTTCTCGTCGCACCCCGACACCAAGGCCCGCATCGCCAACATGGAGAAGCGTGCCGAGAAGGACAAAATCGCCAAGCCCGAATCAATGACCGAGTAACCGGTATAACAAAACTGTTAAAAAACTGCGGGAATGTCCTGAATAATTGGACATTCCCGCTTTTTTAACAGTAGTTATGACCGAAAAGCACTATCTTTACAATTCAAAAAACAAAAACCTGAAACGACAATGGATCTTAGTGTCTTTACGAACAACCTCGGCAAGTTCAGCAAGGCATATTCGCCCGACAAACTGATAGGCAAGATAACCAAGGTGGCCAAGAAGGCCGGACTGAAGACCGTGTATGCCGCGTTGCTGCTGTACAACGCCCTGCTCAGCGAGAACATTCCGCTCAAGGACAAGGCCGTCGTGGTGGCGGCGCTGGGCTATTTCATCATGCCGGTCGACATCATAGCCGACATACTGCCCGGCGGTTTTGTCGACGACGCAGGGGTACTGGTGTATGCCGCCAAACTGATATGGGACAACATCACCCCCGAGACTCACGAGAAGGCTCGCGCCCAGCTGTCGAAATGGTTTGGCGAGATCGACCCCGCCGACCTGACTATCTGAGCATAAGGTATGCCGATGCCGCGGCGGCCACGGCGAGGACAATCAGTCCGCCGGTCTCGCCGCGCGTCAGGCGGTGTATGCCCTTCTCGTGCCGAGCCTTGAGCCAGAAGCCGAGGCCGGCTATGTAGAAGAAGGATGTCTGCATGAACAACCCGAGCCCCCCGGCATATATCATCCACATGCAGAACAGCGTGCAGCCGGCGCCGACAAGCGTGCCGGCCCGGTTGTTGCCGCGCGATATGCGCCACAGAAACATGCCGCTGACTAGATAGGCCGGGAGTATCATCATGCCGGTGATGTTGAGCGCGGCGAGATAGACATCGTCGGCCATCACCACGAGTATCAGAAAGAGCTGCATCACCACGCTCGAGACGAACAGCCCGAAGGCGGGCATTCGGAATCGGTTGAGGCGCAGGAACCTGCGGGGAAATATGCCCACGCGGGCGGCGCTGTATGGCACCTCGGCGCAGACGAGGGTCCACGCCACCCAGCCGCCGCCGAGCGAGATGATGACCGAGGCTATGACGAGCCAATAGGCCCACGGGCCGCAGACCTCGCGCAGCACGTAGGCCACCGACGGGTCGTCGAGTCCGGCAAGACGGGCCCGCGTCATGACGCCGAAACAGAACACCGACACAAGCACGTAGAGCAACCATGCCGTGAAGAAGCCCGTGACGCCCGCGCGCCCCACGTCGCGGCTGCGGCGGGCACGGCCCGACATGATGACGGCCCCCTCGATGCCGATGAAGCACCAGAGCGTGACAAGCATGGTGCCGCGTATCTGGGTGCCAACGTCGCCTATCCCCTCGGAGGTGCCCCAGAAGTCGAGCGCGAACATGTCCATGCGCGCCCCGGCGGCAAGCAGGGCTATGATGAGGAGTATGGTGGCCACCTTGATGCAGGCCAGCACGACGGTGAGTATGCGGGCGGTGCGCATGCCGGCCACGACGACGAGGAATATGACCCATATCAGGGCCGACCCGAACGCCACGGTGGGCCATCCGTGCTCGAGCAACCGCGGGAAGAATGCTCCGAAGGTGTCGTTGAGCATCACGGCATAGGCCACGTTGGCAAAGGCCGTGCAGAGCCAGTAGCCCCAAGCGGTGAGGTAACCGGCAAACGGTCCATAGCCCACGCGGGCATACTGATAGATGCCGGCGTCGAGCTCGGGACGGCGGTCGGCCAGCATCTTGAAGGTGAATACCAGCAGCAACATGCCGCAGGCCGTGACGAGCCACGAGATGATGACAGCCCCGAGACCGGCCTGCGAGGCCATGTTCTGGGGGATGTTGAAGATGCCGGCCCCGACCATCATGCCGAAGACCAGCGCCGAAAGCCCCGCAAAACCGAGCAGGGAATCGGGAGATGACTTTGTCTTGTTGTCGTTGTTCATTTTTGCGACTGCAAAAGTAACAAAAATCCGCCTGACTGAAGCGTCGGGCCTCAAAATAGACGGCACGAAAAAAGAGAGGGGGTCTCACGACTGCCTCTCTCTCCATTCATCACATTATGCTTATCAGTGCTGTTTTCCTTTATATTTATTCGTCAGTTTTGTTGCTTATATCGTTTTTTTGAAGCTGTAATCCTTTTCAGATGTATCGGCTTGAGACTATGTCCCAGTCTACGATCTTCCACCACTCCTTGAGTGCCTCGGCACGGCGGTTGCGGTAGTCGAGATAGTAGGCGTGCTCCCAGACGTCGAATGTCAGCAGCGGGGTCAGACCCTCGGTGAGAGGGTTGCCGGCGTTTGAGGTCTTGGTTATGAAGAGCTTGCCGTCCTTGTCCTTGGAGAGCCAGACCCAGCCCGATCCGAAGATCGAGGCACCGGCCTCCTCGAATTCGCGCTTGAACTGTTCTAGACTTCCGAACTGCTCGTCGATGGCGTGGCGCAGGCGTCCTTCGGGATCCTTGCTGCCGTCGGGCGAGAAGGTGAAGAAGTAGAAGATATGGTTCCAAGCCTGCGAGGCGTTGTTGAACACGGGACCCTCGGCCGAGCGGATGATGTCTTCGAGCTCCATGTCCTCATACTCGGTGTCCTTGATGAGGCGGTTGAGGTTGTCGATGTATGTGCGCTCGTGCTTGCCATAATGATACTCGACGGTGTCGCGCGATATGACGGGCGCCAGAGCATCGGTGGCATAGGGAAGTTCGGGAAGTGTATAGACCATTGTTTCTTTGGTTTTATTAGTTAGGACGTTGTCGCCGGTTGTCCGGCCTTGTAAATCATTAACGCCGGGAGGCGAAAGTTGGTTCGGGGATGTGTCGTTAAAATATATGAAGATATGTCAATGCACCAGCATGACGGTGACCAGTCCCCACACCACCAGCAGTATGTTGCTGACGGCATAGGTGACGGTATAGCCCATGGCGGGCAGGGTGCTGCCGAGGGCGTCCTGCACGGCGCCGAGCGAGGCGGTGCACGTGCGCGTGCCGGCGCAGCAGCCCAGCGTCAGGGCGGGATTGAACTTGAATACCTTGTGGCCTATCCAGAGCCCGAAGAGCAGGGGGATGCATGTGCCCACCGCTCCGGCCACGAAGAGCATCCAGCCCACCGACTTGAGCCCCGAGACGAACGAGGGGGCGGCCTCGATGCCGACGACGGCTATGAAGACGTTGAGGCCGAGGTTGTTCATGATCCAGAGGGCGGCGGGGGGTATCTGGCCGAACGTGGGGCGGCGCGAGCGGAGCCAGCCGAAGACGATGCCGGCGATGAGCGAGCCGCCGCTGGTGCCGAAGCTGACGGGGATGCCCCCGATCCAGATGCTGATGGCGCCGAGGAATCCGCCTATGAAGATGGCGAGCCCGACAAACATGAGGTCGCTCGCGGTGGTGGGACGGTCGAGGTGGCCGAGGTGCTTGCCGGCGCGCGTCACGGCCTCGCGCGAGCCCACGAGGGTGAGCATGTCGCCGCGGGCGGCTATGGTGGTGGGGTCGACGGGTATCTCTTTGCCCTCGCGTTCTACCTCGCGCACGGAGACGCCGTGCATGAAGTGCTCGGCGAATATCTCGGCCAGCGGGCGGCCTATGTATCGCGACTTGTTCAGGCGCACGGGCACGCGCTCGACGGGATAGGTGAGCAGGGCGGCGTTGTCGACCTCGCGGCCTATCAGATCCTCGACGCTGACCATGAACCGCCGCGGGCCGCTCAGCACAATCTCGTCGCCGGGATCGAGCCGCTGCGCGCGCGTGGGGGCCACGATGGTATCGCCGTGCAGCACGCGGCCTATGTAGAGCTGCAGCCCGTGAGAGTGCAGATATGTCTCGGTCTCGGCCACGGTGGCGCCGTTGGCGAAAAAGTCTGACGTGAGCCTGTAGGCCCTGAAGGCCACGGCGCGGCGTGCGTTGAAGCTGGCGGGGTCGGCCTGCCACGAGTTGTCCTCGAGCTGCCGCTCCAGCTCGGCCGTCTGACGCTTTACCTTGTCGAGGCCTCCGAGCAACTTGGGCCCGAAGTTGCCCAGCAGCAGCACGGTGCCGAGGGTGCCGAAGATGTATGTCACGGCATAGCAGACGGGTATTATCGAGATTTCCTTCTGCTTGGCGGCCTCGTCGATGGGCAGCTTGGATATGGCCTCGCTGCCCACACCGATCAGTGCCGAGCAGGTCTGCGAGCCCGAGAAGAGACCCACGGTCTCGCCCTTGGAGTAGCCGAACAGTGTGGCTATGAGGAGGGTGACCGCAAAGCAGCTCATGCTCATCAGCACGGCAAAGAATACCTGACGCAACCCCATGCCCTTGAGCGACTTGAAGAACTGCGGCCCGACGCTATAGCCTATCGAGAAGAGGAACATCATGAAGAAGACCGTCTTGAGCGGCCCCGACATGGGTATCTCGAGCTGGCCTATGACGACGCCGACCAGCAGCACCGAGGTGACGCTGCCGAGCGAGAACGAACCGATGCGTATTCGGCCGATAAGGAATCCGAGCCCCACGGTGAGGAACAGCGCGAGGGTCGGATAGGCTCTGAGTATTTCTATGAATGACTGCATGGGCGCGGGTGTTGACGTGATAAATAATCAACAACCGCCGGGTGCCTAATGTTTCAGACGTTTATGCACATCCCCTCGTCGGCGAGGATGGTGTTGGGGAACACCTCGCGGGCCTCGGCCAGCAGTCGCTCCTCGCCCTCGCGGGCATAGCGCTTGGAGAAGTGTCCCAGTATGAGCTGCGAGGCGCCGACGGCCCGGGCGGTCTCGGCGGCCTGACGGGCCGTGGAGTGTCCGCGCTCGCGCGCCAGCGAGGCATACTCGTCGCCGTACGTGGCCTCGTGATAGAGCGTATGCACGCCCATGATGTCGGGTATGATGCGCGAGTCGGCCATCGTGTCGCTGCAATAGGCATAGCTCAGGGCCGGGTCGGCGGGCGTGGTGAGCGCGGCGTTGGGGATGACCGTGCCGTCGGGCTTGACGAAGTCGGCCCCCTCCTTGATCCCCTTGAGCTGACTGACGGGTATATTGTGATACTTGACCATGTCGCCCCGCAGGTGGCGCAGACCCTGTTTCTCGCGAAACATGAAGCCCGTGCAGTCGACACGGTGATAGAGCGGGAAGGTCGAGACGGTGAGCCCCTGATCCTCGTAGACCACTCGGCGCGAGCCGGGCTCGATGATGTCGTATATGATCTCGAACGGGGCCGTGCGGTTGAAGAACTTCATCCAGTCGTCGAGCAGGCGGGCCCCCTCGCTGAACAGGTGCACGGTGACGGTGCCCTGAACGTCGTGCAGGGCCATGGTCGAGAGCAACCCGGGGAGCCCGAAGAAGTGATCGCCGTGGAGGTGAGAGATGAATATGTGCGCGAGGCGCGAGAACTTGAGTCCCATGCGGCGGAACTGTCCCTGCGCACCCTCGCCACAGTCTATCATGAAGAGTTTGTCGCGAAAATCGACCACCTGACACGACTGGCTGTGCCGGGCAGACTGCGTGGCCGACGAGCAGCCGAGTATGTTGACAGAAAATTTTGCCATATCCGTTCTATTCACGGCAAATATACTCATTAACCGCGAAAGGTCGATTCGGCCAACTGTGAAAAAAACTAAACGCCGCCGTTTCGGGGGGGGGTCAGATCTTGTAGTAGCCGGATTCGGTGATGACGATGTCGACGCGGACGTCGTGTGGCTCGGCGGGGATCTCGCCGTCGTCCATGAGCTGGAAGTCATAGCCGACGCCTACCTTCGTGGCGCGTGTCTCGGCCAGCAGGCGGTCATAGTATCCCTTGCCGCGCCCCACGCGGTTGCCGCGGCGGTCGTAGGCCACGGCGGGGACGACGACGAGCTCGATGTCGTCCATCGACGCGGTGTCGTTGCCGGTGGGCTCCTCGATGTGGAACGAGCCGAGCGCCAGACGCTGCTCGTCGTAGGGGAGTATGTCGAGGTTGACGCCGTTGACGCGGGGCAGGTAGAAGTGCTTGCGCGAGGCCCACTTGCTGATGAACGAGCGCGTGGACAGCTCGTCGGGCAGCGAGTGATACATCAGTATCCTGTCGGCCATCATGAAGGCTGCCGTGCGTTCGAGCATGTCGAACACGCGGGCCGCGGCCGTGAGTTTGTCGGTGTCGTCGAGGAGGGTCTTGCGGGCCTTGACCCTGCGGCGGATGTCGTCTTTGTTCATTATTCCGGTTTGACAGAGGTGACGGTGATGGGTATGGCCGTCTTGCCCGTGTCGAATGCGTTCAGGGCCTCGCGGACCGTGGGGTCGGTGAGGTTGTAGACCTCGAAGTATCCCTGCACGCCATGTATGTTGCGGGCAATCATGGCTTTCAAGGAATTAACAAGCAGGTCGCGCGAAATGTTTATGTAGTACCACCTCGGGGCCACGCCGTTGCGGCGGGCATACTCGACGAAGTCCTGCAGCAGGGTGTCGTCGTCGGGGAGTATGCGCATCAGTCCCTCGCCGTCGTGGCTCTTGGAGAGGACGTCGCGGTGACGGTCGGCATACTCGAAGGTGTATTTGTTTATCAGCCCCTTGTTGAGCACGTTGAGATACCACGACGTGTAGCCTGTCGTGTCGTTGGGCACGAAGATGTCGGGCATGATGCCGCCGCCGCCATAGACGGTGCGGCCGTTGAGGGTGTGGAACTCGAGGTCCTTGTTCTGGCGTATCGAGTCGGCGCTATAGAACTCGCCGTGCTCGTAGCGGTCCAGCAGGTCGCGCTCGTAGTCGGTGCCGGGGGCATATGTCTTCTGTATGCAGCGGCCCGAGGGGGTGTAGTATCTGGCTATGGTGAGGCGCAGGGCGCTGCTGTCGGGCAGCTCGAGCTGGTGCTGCACCAGACCCTTGCCGAACGAGCGGCGTCCCACGATGAGGCCGCGGTCGTTGTCCTGAAGGGCTCCGGCAAATATCTCGCTGGCGCTGGCCGAGACCTCGTCGAGCAGCACCACCACCTCGCGGTCGCTGAACGAGCCCGAGCCGTCGCTGCCGGTGGCCGGGGCGTCGGGGGTGTGGGCACCCTTCATCGACACGATTGGGAGGTCGCCCTCGAGAAACTCGTTGGCCATGAGCACGGCGTGCTCCATGAAGCCGCCGCCGTTGCCGCGCAGGTCTATGATGAATTTCTCGGCGCCCTCGCCGGTCAGCGTGATCATCGAGGTGAGGAACTCGCTATATGTATTGGCGCCGAACTTGTTGATTTTCAGATAGCCCACGCCCGGTTCTATCATGTATGCGGCGTCTATCGACGACACGGGTATGTCGCCGCGGGTCACGTCGAAGCGCAGCAGCTCGTCGGCCGTCGGCCTGCGTATGCCCAGCGAGACAATCGAGCCCTTGGGGCCGCGCAGCATGTTCTTGACCTTGATGTCGCTGATGCCCTTGCCTGCCACGATGCTGTCGTCGACCGACACGATGCGGTCGCCGGGCATGAGGCCGACCTTCTCTGAGGGGCCGCCCGAGATCACCTCGAGCACGTTGATGGTGTCGCCCAGCAGGTTGAACGATATGCCGATGCCCGAGAACGAGCCCTCGAGCTCCTCGTTGACACTCTGCAGGTCTTCGGCGGGGATATAGACCGAGTGGGGGTCGAGCGCGGCCATTAGGTCGGGCAGCGTGGCCTCGAGCAGCGAGTCGGTGTCGATGTCGTCGACATAGTTGCGGTCTATCAGCTCGAGTATGGTGTCGAGCTTCGATCGCGAGCTCCACGAGCTGCTGCCGTTGAAGAATGTTTTACCTATCCACATGCCCGCTACGAGGGCTATGGCGATGGCCAGCGGCATCCACACCGCAGGGCTCTTCAGGCGATTGTTCATCTAAATGGAAAAAATGAGTAGGGTTGTATGGATTTCAGAGTCAGTCGAGCGGATGGTGACAGCACTCGATGCCTGCGCGGCGCAGCAGGTCTATGCCGTCGGTGATGCGATAGAGGTCGGCGAAGACCACGCGCCTGATGCCGGCCTGAATGATGAGCTTGGCGCAGTCGAGACAAGGCGAGGCGGTGATGTAGAGCGTGGCCCCCTCGCTCGAGTTGTTCGAGCGCGCCACCTTGGTGATGGCGTTTGCCTCGGCGTGGAGCACGTATGTCTTGGTGACGCCCAGCTCGTCCTCGCAGACGTTCTCGAACCCCGCCGGAGTTCCGTTGAATCCGTCGGAGATTATCGTGCGGTCCTTGACCATCAGCGCGCCCACCTTGCGGCGCACGCAGTATGAATTTTCGGCCCATATACCGGCCATGCGGAGATAGCGGCTGTCAAGCAGCTCCTGCTTGTCGCGGGTATTCATAATTGATGATGCTCGTTTTAAGCCACAAAGTTAGGCATTATTATTGACATTCGTAGCATTTTTTAACATTTTCATCATATTTTTGGCGAAAATTGTGGATATTGTGTATGCACCGAGGTACCGAGGTGGTAAATCAATGATTGTTCGTACCATTCCAGCCGCGAGGCGGCTCGGATCCCAACTCGGCAAATCTCCCGCATGTCTGTGTGCCCGAGCATGCAACACACTCCGTCGGCCGGGGGGCGTTGTGGTGAAACTGACCAACGGATTGGCTATTTTAACCTTTTTATTGTCAATAATGGTGCAAGAACTATGAAAATTTGTAAAAATTTACCTATCTTTGCCACTGATTTTTGTCCGGCTTTTTACTTATGGATAAACCTGACAAGGACACACGCATTTCAACTTAACACAGTCATAGAAATAGTAACAATAATCAATCAATAGACAATGATGACTAAAAACATCTTGAAGGGTCTGGCCCTCACGGCATTACTGTTGCCGCTGGCAACGGGCTGCGGCGAGGAGTCGGTGCTGGCCGGAGGAGACACCGGGCGCATGGCGCTCGATGTCGATTTCAAGTCAGAGCCGCTGACCGGCAAGACCGAGACGGCATCGGGTCGCGCCACGGCCGACAAGGTCGTGACCACCGACGATCTGGCGCTGAGACTGACAGGTCTGACAAACGATTTCGAGGAAACGACATGGGAGTCGGTCTCGGCATTCGACGTGACCAAGGAATTTCCCGTAGGCACCTATAAGGTCGAGGCCTATTACGGCACCGAGACCGACGAGGGATATGACATGCCTTATTATTATGGCTCGGACGAGATAAAGGTGCTGACCGGCAAGACCACCGGCGTGAACCTGAACGTGACTCTGGCCAACTCCATCATCAAGGTGGTCTACACCGACGCATTCAAGGAATATCTGTCCGACTACTCGTGCACGCTCCACTCAGAGGGCGGCCAGTATCTGTCTTATGACGAGACGAGGCCCGAGGAGCTCTATATCCGTCCGGGCGAGGTGACGCTCGATGTCACCGCCACGCTGCCCAACGGCAAGGGTGGCACGTTCGAGGCCGCGCGCTTCACCGCCAAGCCCCGCTATCGCCACACGGTGACGCTCGATGTCAACGGCGGCGAGACCGGCAAGGGCATCCTCGTCGTTAAGTTTGACGACACGATGAAAGAGACCAAGGATGTCGAGATCGACCTGTCGGGCGACATCTTCTCGTCGTCGGCACCCGTGCTGACCCCCTTCGGATTCACCCCGGGCGAGACCATCAGCGTGGTCGAGGGCACCAAGGCCCCCAAAGAGCTGAGCATGAAGGCCGTAGTGCGCGGCAAGATTGAATCCGTGATGCTGACCACGGCCTCCGAGGCCCTGATCGCTGCCGGATGGCCTGCCGAGGTCGATCTGGTCAACCCCGGCGAGAGTGTCAAGAGCAAGCTGATGGAGCTGGGCCTGAACACGCTGGGCATCTGGAACAAGGCCGACGAGATGGGCGTGATCGACTTCACCGGCGTGGCTTCGAAGATACCCTACAAGGAGGGTGGCGACAACCTGAGCAAGTTTACCGTGGTGGTCAAGGACCGTCAGGGCAAGGTGACCGAGCCCGTCGAGCTTGCCATCAACGTCGAGCAGCTGCACCTCATCCTGACCGAGGGCGCCATCATTGCCCCGGGCGAGGCTCAACTGACCGTCGACTATAACGGCGAAAACATCGACGACGTGACGTTCAGAGGCAAGAATACCCGCAACACTTGGACCAACTTCGTCGTGAAGAGCAATGGCAAGAACGAAGCTACAGGCATGTACACAGTGGTGCTGACATTTGATGCCAAAGACTTCTCCGAGACAGGTTCAATCGAGCTTCTGGCCTCGGCAAACGGCATCGAGACCCAGACCATAATCAAGGCCCCCTCGATGGTGATTGACAGCGAGAGCATCAATGCATTTGCCAAGCGCTCTTTTGTCTCTGTCCAATTTACAGACGAGGCAGTGGCAGCCCAGAGCAACGATGTCAAGTTTGAGGTCTCGACCGACGGCACCAACTTCACTGCTGTCGGCGGTCAGGTCCGCACCCGCGCTTCGCGCGCGGTGGTCAAGACCGTGACATACGAGGTCACCGGCCTGCAGCCTTCTACCGAATATATGATCCGTTCAGTCCTCGGCGAGGAAAAATCCCTCACAGCCAAATTCACGACCGAGGCGGCAACCGCTCTCGGTCGTAATGACAACTGCGATGCCGAAGCAACCGTAACCGCCAAGCAATCCCATTGGCAGAACTATGCTTTTCCTAACGGTTGGGGTACAAACAATGCCATGACAACAAGTCAGGGCGGCAATTTTGCATATACACGTATTTCAGGAACCATACAGTCTGAGGATGCGAAATCCGGCAAGGCTATTGTCCTCCGCACCTGTGGTTGGGGCTCAGGAAACTCTGCTGTCGGTACTATGAGTGGAAAATGTAAATACATTGACGCAGGCCTTTACCATCTTGGAGCCACGCGCGCCACTCGCCCGACAGGTTTTAGCAGCGTTTCAGGCCCTCTTGACACAAGCGACCTTGACTGCGGAGTAGCATTCTCGACTCGTCCCAGCGCGCTGTCTTTCCAGTACAAATACACTGCCAAAAACGCAGCCGACCATGGCGAGGCCCTCATCCGAATTCTTGACGAATCTGGCAATGTTATAGCCGAGACAAAAGAGAATCTTTCGGCACAGGGTCAATACGTGAACAAAACCGTCAATCTCGACTATGCCCCCGATGCACCGAAAGCCGCAAAAATCTATGTTCGTTTCCTCTCGACAAATGTAGAGACAGCCCTCACCAAAAATTCAGACTGGCTCACGCCTCCTCCTTTTGGTGGGAATCTTGGCAAAGGCACGTATATGGGTTCTCAGCTCTATATCGACGACATCGAATTAATCTATTAACCGCAAACGACAATGAAAAACAAGATATTTTCACTGCTGTTCACACTGGTGGCCGTGTTCGCGCTGACGGGATGTGACGACTGGGAGCCCGGACAGCAGAAATTTGCCGCCAATACAGGCGGAGTCAATCTTGGCGGACTCACCGTTACCGTCAATGACAAAACCACACCCTCGAGCCGTGCGGGTGTCGACACTTCAAACTATCTGGTGAGCATAGTCGACAAGGCCGGCAACACCGTGACATATAACGGCACCGAATGTTCGTGGACATTCAAGGACATGCCCGAGGTGATGACTCTCCCCGTGGTTGAAGGAGATAACCCTTACAAGGTGATTGTCCGCAGCCACGCCGTACAGAAGGCCGAGTGGTCGCACCCCTATTTTGAGGGCGAGAAGGAATTTTCAGTAAACAACGGCGAGATCACATCCATCGGCACCGTGACCTGCAAGTTTGCCGCCATCAAGGTCGATGTCAAGTTTGACGATAAGATTCTCGCCACCGTCACCGACCCCAAGGCCCGTGTCGTGGCCAACGACGAGGGCGAGCTGACATGGACCGCCACCGAGACCCGCTCAGGCTATTACGAGGCCATCGACGGCAGCCAGACTCTGGTGGCCGAGTTTACCGGCACCTTCAACGGTCAGCCCGTCACCCGCATCAAGGAGTTTACGGATGTCGAGAAGGGCAAGTATTATATAATCAACTTCACCCTCAAGACCGGCCCCGGCATCCCTGACGAGACAGGCACTATCGACCCCAACGGCGGCATCACCATTGACAGCACCATCGAGGAGAGCGACGAGAACGGCAATGTCGACGCCCCCACCACTCCCGAGAACCCCAACGACCGCCCCGACAAGGAGGAGTGGCCCGAAGAGCCCACGCCTCCCGGACCCGATGAGCCCGGCCCCGACGAGCCCGGACAGGATGAGCCAATCGAGATTACATGCGCCACAATGCCCGATTTCTCGAAATATTATCCTATCACACTACCTTCTTACGAGCTTGTCATCGGATCCAAGAATCCGCTGTCACATCTTTATGTAGAAATAATTTCTGACTATCTCACAGAAGATTTTCTGCAGAGTGTAGAATTGTCCAGCAAATTCGACCTTGCCGAACCCGGAGATCTTGATTCAGCACTCAAAGACAGTTTTGGATTCCCAACCAAAGAAGGTGTTATCGGTCAGACGGAAGTTAAATTCAATCTAACCCCTTTCATCCCGCTCTTGGAACTTGGCAAAGGTGAAGGTGTGACAAAGCACACATTCAAACTGAGAGTCGTAGACAACGAGAATAACGAAAAAACAGTCGAACTCAAATTTGACGCAGAACTCTAATGAAAAAGTCATTATTATATATATCCGCCGCCCTGTTGCTCGGAGCCACGGCCACAAGCTGCCGCGACGAGCATCTGATCACCGAGGGCGAGGGCAGGATGATGCTCGAGACATCCATCATGTCTGATGTCAAGGTGGTGAGCCGCGCCCTGACTGCCGAGCAAAACGAGGAGCTCTGCAACAAGGCCCTCATCTGGATCTCGGACCCCAAGAAAGGCCTCATCTACAGATATGACGGTCTGGCCGCATTCCCCCAGCAGGGTCTCCCCCTCCCCACCGGCAACTATGCCGTCGAGGCGTGGACCGGCGACTCGGTACCCGCTTCGTGGGAGTATAAACGCTATCGCGGCTATCAGGAATTCGAGATAACCCGTGGAGTCAATACCAACGTCGAGCTGACATGCCCCATACGCAACACCGTGGTGAGCGTGAAATATGGCGACAAGGTGGCCGAGGTGCTCTCTGACCTCAAGCTGACCGTATCGCTCAACGACGGTATCACCGACGGGTCGCACGGCCTGACATACGAGGGCCTGACACCCGCCAAGGGCTACTATATGCTCAACTCGAGGACCAAAGGCTTTGTCTGGACCCTCGAGGGCACCGAGGCAAGCGGCAAGCCGTTCAGCAAGAGCGGCGAATACAAGGACGCCGACGTGGCCGATGCCCCCTATCTGGCACAGACGACAGAATATGTCTTCAACATCAAGTATGACGTGAAGGGCGAGGTCGAGATTGGCGGTGCCTACTTCTCGATCGAAGTCGAGCCCGAGCCTGTCAAGGGCGAAGACCGCGAGGTGCTCGTAGTGCTTGCACCCGAGATAAAGGGATCGGGCTTCGACCTGAGCCAGACCATCATGGGCGAGCCCGGCAACGCCGACCCGCAGTCGATAGTCATCAACGGCGCCGCACCCCTCGACCGTGTCGAGATTGCAGGCTCGCTGCTCACGGCCGCCGGACTCGCACCCGACTATGACCTGATAGGCATGGAGTCGCAGCACGAGACCGAGCTCGAGGCCAAGGGATTCATGATACAGCGATTCTATCAGAACGAGAACAAGTCCGAGCTGACCAACATGCGACTGGTGATGTCGGCAGAGTTCTTCAACGCCATCCCTCAGGGCGACTATGAGATGAGCATCAAGGCCACCGACATCGAGGGCCAGACATCGAGCGCAGTGTTCAGCATATCCCTTAGCAATGCTGCCGCCATACTCAACGCAGCTACGGATGTCACCTTTACTTCTGCCAAGATTTCGGCCACACTCGCCGATGGCACAGCCACATTCGGGCGTCTTGGATTCGAATATCACAAAGCCGGTGAGGCATGGACTTTTGTAGAAGGCGTGCGCGAAGGTACATTGCTGACAGCCGAGTTGACTGGTCTTGCAGATGGTACGACCTATGAATATCGTGTCGTTGCTGATGATTTCACATCCAAAGAACTCACATTTAGCACCGAGGCTTACCCGCAGCTCCCCAATGCAGGATTTGAATACTGGTCTACAGCCGGCGATAAGAATCACGCTGTTCCATTTGGCGCAGGCCAATCCAAATTCTGGGATTCCGGCAATCAGGGGTCAATGACAATGAGCATCAATGTCACCACTGCAGATGCAACAATCAAGCATTCGGGCAATTACTCAGCCAAGCTCGAATCAGCATATCCGAGCTTGATAGGCATAGGCAAATTTGCTGCAGGCAATATATTTGTCGGAGAGTATCTTAAGACTGCCGGTACTGATGGAGAACTCGGCTGGGGTCGTCCGTGGACCGCTAAACCCAAGGCTCTCAAAGGATATGTCAAATACAAGCCTGTATTAATTAACAAGGTTGGTAAAAACGCCCCTGCAGAGTATGTTAAGGGCGAAATGGACCGTGGCATAATCTACATCGCCCTTCTCAATGGTGAGCTCAAAGAATACAACGGCACGAAAGTGTGGCCTGTGATAATCAAGACCAAGACACAGGAACTCTTCGACAAAAACGCCTCGAATGTAATCGCGTACGGTGAAAAAGTGTTTACCGAGACCGAGGGTGAAGGCATGATTGAGTTTGAAATACCTCTCACCGACATGAATCCCGGTACAGTTTCCTATCTCATGATTACCGCTTCGGCCTCAAAAGGCGGCGACTATTTCTCGGGCGGAGTCGGCTCGACCATGTGGCTCGATGATCTTGAACTTGTCTATTAAACGATAACAGACAACGATACGGATTTCGACCTCCGGGCTGCTTGGCCCGGAGGTCGAACTGTTTTTTGACCTGTCGAGGGAACAAGGCGCGAGCGAGGGGTGTTTTAAGTATAGAATGTCGCGCGCGCGACATCGGCGGGCATCATCCCGCACACCCGGGGCATCCCCCGGGACAGACATGACAAGCGCGAAACGACCCATCCCCGCAAGGGGCAGACCGATGTGGCGGGGACCCCGGACGGCATGGCCGCGACGGGGTCGACCCCGCCGCCCTGACAGCAGAAAACTGCGGTCGGAGACCGCCCAAGAACATATTTATCATTCACCTCTAATTGTTTCAACTATGACCGAAATAACTCCACGCGACCGCAGATTCATGCAAGAGGCCATAGACCTGTCGATAGACAACATCGACATGGGTGGCGGACCGTTTGGCGCCGTGATAGTCGACGCCGAGGGCAACCGAGTGTCGACGGGCGTCAACACCGTGACCCGCGACTGCGACCCCACGGCCCACGCCGAGGTCAACGCCGTGCGCGCCGCCTCGAGAAAGCTGGGCTCGTTCAAGCTGACGGGATGCACGGTCTACTCGTCGTGCGAGCCGTGCCCCATGTGCCTGAGCGCGCTCTATTGGGCCGGGGTGTCGAGGCTGTTCTACGGCAACACCAAGGCCGACGCCAAGGCTATAGACTTTGACGACTCGTTCATCTACGACCAGCTCGAGCTGCCCCCGTCCCGGCGCTCCATACCGTCGCATCAGCTGATGCACGACGAGGCGATAAAGGCTTTCGAGAAATGGGATAAATCAACCGACAAAACTCCATATTGACCATGTCACGCTCTCCTCGATCATTGCGGCGCCGCCTGCTGGCGGCAGTCGTTGCCGTGGCCGCAGCCGCGGCGCTGTCGGCCTGTTCCAACTGGTGGATAGGCTCGGGCGGCTGGGGTGTGTCAGAGACACTGCCCGGCGGTGTCAACGTAGGCATCAACGCTCCGTGGAACGTGCCTCAGGGCCCTCCCCCACCGCCGTATCCTTATTACTAAGACTGATAGGTCTGATAAGACAAATGGGGCCGATAGGTTTTGCCAACCTATCGGCCCCGGTTGTCTTATTGGTCCCATGCCCCCTGTCCTAATAGACCAGCCCCATGTTGTCGAGCCATAGGGTCATGTCGATGGTGCCGACATAGGGCTCGCCCTGTGCGGCCGAGGCCATGACCATGAGGTGCGTGGGGGTGGCGTCGGCGGTGTCCCAGCCCTCCTCGACCACGGGCACCATCTTGCCCTTGCTGTTGAGGGCATAATAGCTCTTTTCGGCGGGGATGAGGCCCATGTATGGCTTGTAGCCTGCGTGGGCGGTGATGTCGCCATACCATACGGGTATCTCGTAGCCGTTGACCCAGCCCGAGGTCGACTTGTCGAACAGGCGTCGGCCCGTGCCTACGCGCTTGGCGTGTATGTTGCCGTCGGCATCCTCCCAGCGTCGCTGCAGTATTATGTAGACCTCGGCCTTGTCATGGCCGGGCAGGGTGCGCTTCTTGCCGAATCCGCTCGAGTAGAGGCGCTGGTTGCCCGGCGGTATGACGAGGCGATAGTCGAAGCGCAGTGCCTTGGGACGCCCCGTGAAGGGTATGCCCATCTCCATCTTGGTGTAGGGATTCTTGGTAGACTTGATGGGCTCGAACATACGGCCGAGAAAGATAGAGCCGGCCACGGTGACGTCGATGTTGAGCATCCCGACGGCCTTGCAGTTCTCGAGTATGGTGCCGAGGCGGGCGCACTTGCCGTGGCCGGGACGGTCGTCGGGAAAGACGGCGTTGCTCCCCTTGACCACGCCCATCATCTTGGCATAGACATTGGATGTGGCCCACGGCGATCCGCCCATGGGGGTGTATGCCTTGTTGCCCTCGACGGTGGCGTCGGGGCCTATCTCGTAGAGGGTCTTTTCCTTGCCTCCGATCAGCGACGACTCCTTGATGTCGCGCTTGACCCATGTATTGAAATCGCCGTACTTGAGCAGTTCGAAGCGCTGGGCCTGTGCCGTGACGGCCGCCGCCAGTGTCAGCAGGATGGTTGCGATCTTTTTCATAATCCTTAGAAGTTGACAGTTAATGTAAATCCGGGTGCTCCGCACGCCCCCACGGGCGTGAGCGAAGACTCGACACCGGGCCTCTTGCGTGCGTCGCGCCCCAGATGGAGGCGGCGGGTGTCGCTGCCGCGAAACAGGTTGACCACCTCGTTGACGGGATCGACCAGAAAGACCACGATGTTACCTAAAATTCGAGAGCCGCACAGCGTGTAGTCGTGTCCCACGATGTCGCGCTTGACGCGGTAGAACGCCTCGCCTATGCAGCTGCCTATGACGGGCGTGATGAACAGATCCTGATATGAGGGGCGCTCCATGAATGCCTCGATGCCGAACTCCCAGCCGATGTTGGATATGAGCGTGCTGTAGAGCATCGAGCGCCAGAAGCCGAATCCGCACGAGCGGGCGGCCATGAAGTAGACGGCGCCGGCATAGGGGTGGAGCACATAGTTGAATATGAACTTGTCGTGGTCCCACTCGGGGCCCTCCTTGATGACGTGGTTGTACCAGCGCTTGAACAGCGGGGTGTCCTGAAGCTCGGCGCGGTTCCATGCCGTGGCGTCCTCGGGCAGGCACTCGAGCACGAACAGCGTGCCGACAAAGGCGCCGGTGAGCACGCCGGTGTTGGCCCACAGGCGGCCCCAGTTGGGATTGACGTTCTTGTTCTGCGAGTATGGTTGGGCATAGATGTTGTCATAGATGCTCTTCTGCGGCTTGGGGGCGGGCAGCGGATGGAAGGCACTGTCCGTCATCGTCACGAGAGACGTGTCGGGGGCGGCGGCGGGGGTGTCGGCGCCGACGCTGTCGGCGAGCTCGGAGGCGCTGACTGCGACCGTGGCGAGCATCGCGATGATGAGTGTGAGGAGTCGGGTTTTCATTTCAAAAGCGTTTTGAGAGCCACCGGCTCGTTGTGGTCGTTGAGGTAGAGAGGCGTGCGGGGCCTGTAGTCGGCGCGGGCAATGGAGGCCGAGGCGTCGACGCGGGGAGTCGAGATGCCGCCCAGCGTGAGGGCCGTGGGGCAGAACGAGCGCGAGGTCGATATGAGCTTGCCGCTGTTGGCCGCGAGGGCCGAGGCCACCGAGGGGTAGGCCGAGCGATATGAGTCCGAGAGCCAAGCCAGCATGGGCACGTGCACCTGATGCACCGACGGCAGGGGCGAGGCGTGCAGGAAGCGGCGCGAGCCGTCGTCGAATATGTCCTCGCCGTGGTCTGAGGCATAGAGCAGCGAGGCGCGGCACCCGACCGAGTCGAGCATCGAGATGAGCGAGTCGAGAAAACGGTCTGTGGCCACGATGGTGTTGTCGTAGGCGTTGACAAGCTCGCGGCGATAGTCGGCGGCCGCCTCGGGAAACTCGTCGGGTGTGAACAGCGCGTCCTCGGCACCATAGCGGTCGCGATAGTTGAAGTGCGAGCCGTATGTGTGGAGCACTATCAGCTGGCGGCGGGCACCGTGACCGAGGGTCGAGGCGACGTATGGCAGCAGGTCGAAATCGCCCGGCACGCTCGGCGCGGCGGCATCCTCGCGGACAAAGAGGGCCGTGTCGGCCTCGAGCCCGAAGAAGTCGATGAACGAGTGGTTGCGCTGCTGGTTGGAGAAGAACGCCGTGGCGTATCCGGCCTCGGCAAAGGCGGTGATGAGGCTCTTGACCCTGTAGATGGCGCTGCCGAACGTGCGGGCCTCGACGGGGCTGAGCAGCATCGGCACGCTCTTGTGGGTTGTGTTCGACTCGCTCACGGCCATCGGGGCGCAATACAGCCCCTCGCGGCGCGACAGGCGCGGGTTGGTGGGCCGGCCATAGCCGAGCAGCTGCCAGTTGGACGCGCGCGAGGTCTCGCCCACCACCAGCACGCACACCTCGCGGACGGTGTCGGGGTGCTCGCAGCGCGCACCATAGGTGAATCCCTCGGACGTGTCGCGATAGGCCCCGGTGCGGATGGTGCGGTCTATGGCAAGACAGATGTTATAGCCCACGTTGACAGGATAGAGGTCGCGGTGGGCGGCAAAGGCAGAGGGGGTCATGTAGCTCATGGCCAGCGCCACGACGCCCACGCATGCCACGGCGGTAGAGAACCGGCGGCCCGAACGGCGGAACTGCGGAGTGAGGCGCATGTCGGCGCGCATGATGTAGATGGCGGTGACGAGCGCGGGCAGATAGAGCACGCACACGAAGATTATGCTGGGCCAGAGGCTGCCGAGCAGCTCGCCCACCTCGGCGCTGTTGGTGGTGACCAGATTGAGGAACATGTCGACGGCGATGACGCTGCGGCCATAGAGCCCGAGCAGCACTATCTGGAACGCGGCCAGAAAGACCAGCGGGAACATCAGCCACACGGTGCGGCCCACCTTGTCTGAGAGGGCCGCGAGAATGCCGATGACGCCCAGCGGGAGAGCCACGTTGGCCAGCCTCGCCCACCCGCCCATGGGCTCGGTGAACGAGAGCAGCACGTTGGGCAGTATCAGCGATACCAGAAACCAGCAGTATAATATGTCGGGCAGACGCCTCTTAACGAATGTCATGGTCAGAATGCCTCATTGATGTTCAACACTACTCCCCAGCATCCCTTGCCGAAACCGACGTCGACGCGGACATTGGTGAGTTTCTTGAATTCCCAGCGATAGCCCACGCCGAAGTTAGGCAGCAGGTCGCGCTTGTGAAACTTGGAGAAATTGGGATATACGGCCCCGAGGCCGCCCCAGACGGCGACGCCGCTGCGGCCCCAGACATGCTGGCGCAGCTCGAGGGTGACGTCGCTCTCGCACTTGTCGCGATACTGTCCCTCGTAATAACCCCTGAGCATCGAATTGCCGCCCACGGTGGGCATCATGCCCCACGGCGTGCGCCCGTAGGTGAACATGCCGTGTATGCGGGCCGCGAGCACCGATCCGCGCCAGAGCGGGGTGTATTTGTTGAGCGAGAACTCGGTCGACGCGAACGAGTGCGACGAGTTGCCCAGAAATCTCGGGTAGACCCTCTGTATCAGCTCGCCCATCCATCCGGTGCGCGGGGCGGTATAGTTGTCGCGGGTATCGAACTGCAGCTTGACGCCCGTGCCGAGCGCCACGAACGCCCTCGGCATCTCGCCCCACAGGGCATCGCGGTCGTCGTCGATGTGGCGGGCCGCGATATAGTTGAACCGCATCAGCGGACCGGCATACATCGGGGTAGAGCCCAGACGCCACAGATGGTCGCCGCTCAGCATGATGTCGAGCAGCAGGTAGCGGGTCTTGTTGGACTCGATGCGCGCGGCGTCATAGCCAACGCCCCAGAAGTATGTGGTGTATGAGTTGAAGCTGAGCTCGTAGTCGACACGGCGGTCGCCGCGGTGATAGAGGTGCAGGCCCTCGACGCCGATCTTGAAGTATCCGCCCGTGGTGAGGTCGGCGAACAGCGACACGTTCGAGGGGAGCAGCGTGGTGTCTTCGGGCTGGGTCGAGTAGAGGCCCGCGGCCACCAGACCGATGCCGAAGCCGGTATCGCTGGAATAGTGCGGCCCGCCGATGAACGAGAATGACGGACGGCGTGTTATCTCGGTCTTGTTTGACTCGCTGAAATATCTCACCACCTTGCCTATGAAACCCCTCTGCAGCCACGAGCGGGTCGAGTCTGCATCCTCGGCGGCGCGTGCCGTGACTGAGGCCATCGCCAGAATGGCGACTGCAAGCACCCTGAGCAGGTTGGAATATGTGGTGGATGTTGTCATCGGATGAATGAATGTCGAAACGTGTCAGTTTACTGAAATAACACCTGTGCGGGTATGAGGGTTCACCGTGGCCCGAGGGGCCGGGGAGTGGCGCAAAGATAGTGAGAAAAGAATCAAAATCCGTGCCCTGAGGCGTGTCAGTGGACATTTGGCAAAACACTCTCGCCTTTTGGAATACCAATCGCCTCGCCCCGGGCCGAACAACATCCCCGCCACTGACACGCGACCTGACATATTTGGGGGGTCTGCCGATTGGACTTTTAGAGTTTTTTATGTAATTTTGCAGAAGTATTCCTACATTTCACTGCAATGAACACAAAAAGTCTTGTATCCATCAGCGACCTGAGCCGCGAGGAGATACTGAGCCTGCTCGAGACCGCACGCAAGTTCGAGCAAAATCCCAACCGCCGCCTGCTCGAGGGCAAGGTGGTGGCCACCCTGTTTTTCGAGCCTTCGACCCGCACCCGCCTCAGCTTCGAGACGGCCGTAAACCGTCTGGGAGGCCGCGTGATAGGCTTCTCCGACGCCTCGAACACCTCGACATCCAAGGGCGAGACCCTCAAGGATACCATCAAGATGGTGAGCAACTATGCCGACCTGATCGTGATGCGCCACTTTCTGGAGGGCGCGGCCCTCTATGCCACCGAGGTGACCGACGTGCCCGTGATCAACGCCGGCGACGGCGCGCACCAGCATCCGTCGCAGACGATGCTCGACCTCTATTCGATCTACAAGACTCAGGGCACGCTCGAGAATCTGACCATCACGCTGGTGGGCGACCTCAAGTATGGCCGCACGGTGCACTCGCTCATCATGGCCATGCGCTACTTCAACCCCACGTTCAGGTTCGTGGCCTGCAAGGAGCTGGACATGCCCGAGGAGTACAAGACATTCTGCCGCGAGAACGGCATACGATTCTCAGAGCACACCGACTTCTCGCCCGAGGTCATCAACACCAGCGACATCATCTACATGACCCGCGTGCAGCGAGAGAGGTTTGCCGACATCATGGAGTATGAGCGCGTCAAGGACCTCTATAACCTCAACGACGCCATGCTGGCCGACGCCCCCGAGCACCTGCGCATACTGCACCCGCTGCCCCGCGTCAACGAAATCTCGCAGGATGTCGACGACAATCCCCGCGCCTATTATTTCGAACAGGCCCGCAACGGCCTATATGCCCGTCAGGCACTGATCTGCCGCTCGCTCGGCATCGAGGTGAAAGACTAAATCCCCCCTACTCCCCCAACAACACATCAGTCATGAACGTATCGAAAGCAGAACTCGCGGTGGCCGCCCTGCGCAACGGCACCGTCATAGACCACATACCCTCGGCAGTGCTCTTCAAGGCAGTGAAGATACTTGGCATCGAGCACCTCACGACCGCCGTGACCATCGGCAACAATCTGGACTCGAAGAAACTCGGCAACAAAGGCATCATCAAGGTGGCCGACGTGTTCTTCCCCGAGGCGGTGCTGAACCGCATCGCGCTGATAGCCCCCTCGGCCGTGGTCAACATAATCCGCGACTATGAGGTGGTCGAGAAGTTTCCCGTCACCCTGCCCGACACCATAGTCGGACTGGTCAAGTGCGGCAACCCCAAGTGCATCACCAATAACGAGCCGATGCGCACGAGATTTCACGTCATCGACCGCGACGACGTCACCATAGCCTGCCACTACTGCTCGCACACCGTGCGCAGCACCGAGGCACAAATAATATAAAGGTTATAGGGTTATTCTTTGGTTAGGGGGTTATAAGGTTATGAGGTTATAGGGTTAAGGCCCTTAACCACATAGACCGCCCGACAACCCATAACCCAACATCCCCACAACCCAATAAATAACCCCATAACCTCATAACCCCATAACCCCATAACAAAAAAAATAACCCCATAACCACATAACCTTATAACCAAAAAATAACCCTATAACCCCATAACCCTATAACCCCAACAACTCTCCACGATGCCCAAAGTCTCTTGGAAACCCGGAACTCAGATATATCCGCTGCCGGCGGTGCTGGTGACCTGCGGCGATGCCGCGCGGTCAAACATGCTCACCGTGGCGTGGACAGGCACCATCTGCACCAATCCGCCGATGTGCTATATATCGGTCAGGCCCGAGCGATACTCGCACGCGCTGATCAAGGAGCGCATGGAGTTTACCATCAACCTGACCACCGAGGCCATGGCCCGCGCAACAGACTGGGCCGGAGTGCGCTCGGGGGCAGACTATGACAAGTGGGCCGAGACAGGGCTGACGCCCGCGCCCGGACAGGCCGTGGCCTGCCCCCACATAGCCGAGTCGCCGCTGAGCATCGAGTGCAGGGTCAAGGAGATAATGAGCCTCGGCAGCCACGACATGTTCGTGGCCGACGTGGTGAACGTGCTGGCCGACGAGGCGCTGATAGACCCCGCGACAGGGGCATTCGACCTCGGACGTGCCGGCCTGATAAACTACTCGCACGGACACTATTACGGACAGGGTGCCGAGATAGGCCGTTTCGGGTGGTCGGTAAAGAAGAAATAACCAATAAATACATTTTTCAATCCCAATGGAAAGAGACACCACAGTATTTGACATCATCGAGCGCGAACACCAGCGCCAGAAGAAGGGGATCGAGCTGATCGCCTCCGAGAACTTTGTTAGCGACGACGTGATGCGTGCCATGGGTTCGTGCCTCACCAACAAGTATGCCGAGGGTTATCCCGGCCACCGCTATTATGGCGGCTGTGAGGTAGTGGACGAGATGGAGACACTGGCCATCGAGCGACTCAAGAAACTCTTTGGCGCCGAATGGGCCAACGTACAGCCCCACTCGGGCGCACAGGCCAACATGGCCGTGTTCATGGCCTGCCTGCAGCCGGGCGACAAGTTCCTCGGCCTCAACCTGAGCCACGGCGGCCACCTGAGCCACGGCAGCCCCGTCAACTTCTCGGGCCTGATGTTCGAGGCCCTCGAATATAACGTGGACCGCACCACCGGTCTGGTAGACTACGAGCAGATGGAAGAGGTGGCACGCCGCGAGCGTCCCCGCCTGATCATCGGCGGCGCCAGCGCCTACAGCCGCGAGTGGGACTATGCCCGCATGCGCAATCTGGCCGACGAGATCGGCGCCATCTTCATGGTCGACATGGCACACCCCGCCGGCCTCATCGCCGCCGGCCTGCTCGACAATCCCGTGAAGTATGCCCACATCGTCACCACCACCACCCACAAGACACTGCGCGGCCCGCGCGGAGGCGTCATCATGATGGGCAAGGACTTTGAGAATCCTTGGGGCAAGAAGACCCCCAAGGGCGTGGTGCGCATGATGTCGTCACTGCTCGACTCTGCTGTGTTCCCCGGCGTGCAGGGCGGCCCCCTCGAGCATGTCATCGCCGCCAAGGCCGTGGCTTTCGGCGAGGCCCTCAAGCCCGAGTTCCGCGAGTATCAGATACAGGTGCAGAAGAATGCCAAGGCACTGGCCAACGCCCTGCTCGAGCGCGGCTACAACATCGTCAGCGGCGGCACCGACAACCACTGCATCCTGCTCGACCTGCGCTCCAAGTTCCCCGAACTGTCGGGCAAGGTGGCAGAGAAGGCTCTCGTCGAGGCCGACATCACCGCCAACAAGAACATGGTGCCCTTTGACAGCCGTTCGCCCTTCCAGACCTCGGGCATCCGTCTGGGCACTCCCGCCATCACCACACGCGGCGCCAAGGAAGACCTCATGCTCGAGATTGCCGAGATGATCGACACCGTGCTGCACGCACCCGAGGATCAGGCCGTCATCGCCGCCGTGCGCGAGAGGGTCAACAAGACCATGGAGAAGTATCCCATGTTTGCCTATTGATCGCTGAACGATTCTTGAAATCCGGATAACATGCCGCCGGCTCGACAGACACTGTCGGCGCCGGCGGCTCTGTCTATCCACAACACAGCATAACAGAATATGTCAAAAGCAGTACGCATCACCACGCTGGTCCTGCTGGCGTTCGTCGGCATCTTTCTGGCCGGAGGATGTCTGGCCATCTATCCCGACACCATAGTCAGCCCGTGGACCCTCGGCACCATCGGCCTCTGTGCCGGAGTCGTCACCTCGCCCCTGCTGCACCGCTCGTGGGACAGGCTGACCCTCTTGGACTCGACCGCAGGCAACTGGGCCATAAACATCATCTTCGTCGGCATCATCGCCATCTTTGCCGCGCTCTTGGCCAACAGGGCCGGGGCGTCTGACACCGTCACCGAGACCACGGCGACCATAGACAGGAAATATACCACGCAGCGCACCTCGGGTGGCGGGCGGCGACATGCCACGCGCCGCACCTATACGGTCTATAACGTGGACATGCTCTTCCCCTCGGGCACGCGCAAGCATCAGGAGATAGGCATAGGCACCTACAACCGCATCCGCTCGGGCAGCACCATATCGGTCGACGTGCGCGACGGACTGCTGGGATGGCCCGTGATCGACCCCAAGTTTACGAAAAGAAAAACGGACAGGTAAGATATGTGTCAAATTTTGTCACATATTGTTCAAATTTGACAAGTGTACAAGTTTTTCACAATTTTTTTATTGCGGGCCAACCAATAATTCAGTACATTTGCAAATAATCTAATTAGCGGACTCTCTCCGAACTTACTTATAATCATCATGAAAATTTCAACTCTCGTCTATCCCTCGGCCACGCTGCCCGAAATCAGATATTACATACTCACCAACAGCCACGGCGCCAGCGCCATGCTGTCGAGCCTCGGCGCCTGCATCGTGGGCGTGTGGGTGCCCGACCGCGACGGCAAGCTGGAAGACGTGGTGCTGGGCTACAATAAGCCCGGCAGCTACATGGCCGACGGCCCCTGCGCCGGCAAGGTGCCCGGACGTTTTGCCAACCGCATAGCGCTGGGCAAGTTCACCCTCGAGGGCAAGGAATACAGTCTGGCCATCAACAACGGCCCCAACGCACTGCACGGCGGCCCCACCGGATTTCAGAACCGCGTGTGGGAGAGCCGCATACTGCCCGACGGCAAGAGCGTCGAGTTCAGATACAAGTCGGCCGACGGCGAGGAGGGCTATCCCGGCAACCTCACCGCCACCGCAACATATACATGGGACGACGAGAACCGCCTGACCCTGCGTCTCGAGGCCGAGACCGACGCCCCCACCGTGGTCAACCTGACCAACCACGCATACTTCAACCTCGACGGCGAGGCATCGGGCAACGTGCTCGACCACGAGCTGCGCCTCGACGCATCGCGCTATCTGCCCACCGACGCCACGCAGATACCCACCGGCGAGCTGGCGCCCGTGGCGGGGACCCCGATGGACTTCACCGAGTTCAAGACGCTGGGGCGCGACATCAACGCCGACTTCGAGCCGCTCAAGATAGGCAAGGGCTATGACCACTGCTTCGTGGTGGACGGATGGCAGAAGGGACAAATGGCCCACGTGGCCACCCTGCGCGGAGCCCGCTCGGGGCGCGTGCTCGACGTCTGCTCGACCCAGCCCGGCGTGCAGGTCTATACGGGCAACTGGCTCAAGGGTTGCCCCGAGTCGATAAGCCACGGCGAGTATGACGACTATGCCGGCGTGGCGCTGGAGTGTCAGGGATTCCCCGACGCGCCGAACAAACCCTCGTTCCCCTCGTCCGAACTGCGTCCCGGCGAGAAGTATGACGAGACCATCGAATTCAAATTCTCATAACAACAAACAAACATACAACCCAAGACAATGAAACCCACACTCTTTGTGCTCGCAGCCGGCATGGGCTCGCGCTATGGAGGCCTCAAGCAGCTCGACCCCCTCGGCCCTCAGGGCCAGACCATCATGGACTATTCGATCTATGACGCCATTCAGGCTGGATTCGGCAAGGTGGTCTTTGTGATCCGCAAGGATTTCGAGCAGGAATTCCGCGACAAGATCATCTCAAAATACGAGGGCCACGTGCCCGTCGAGGTCGTGTTCCAGTCGACCGACAAGCTCCCCGAGGGCTATGCATGTCCCGCCGACCGCACCAAGCCTTGGGGCACCAACCACGCCGTGCTGATGGGCAAGGACGTGATCAAGGAGCCCTTTGCCGTCATCAACGCCGACGACTTCTATGGCCGTGACGCATTCCGCGTCATCGCCGAAGACCTGATGCGTCCCCGCGACCGCAAGGGCGACTACTCGATGGTAGGATTCCGCGTGGGCAACACCATGACCGAGAACGGCTCGGTATCGCGCGGCGTATGCTCGAAGGGCGAGGACGGCAACCTGACCGGCGTCGTCGAGCGCACATCCATCGCATACGCTCCCGACGGCAGCATATTCTTCGTAGACGAGGAGGGCAAGGAGCAGAAACTCGACCCGATGACCCCCGTGTCGATGAACCTCTGGGGCTTCACTCCCGACTATTTCGACTATTCGGAGAGAGAGTTCAAGAAATTCCTCGACAAGGACCTCGAGACACCCAAGGCCGAGTTCTTCATCCCCCTGTGCATCGACACCCTGATCCACTCGGGCGAGGCCACCGTCAAGGTGCTCGACACCGACTCGCGCTGGTTTGGCGTGACATACTCGGCCGACCGTCCCGGCGTCGTCGAGAAGTTCGCCCAACTGCACAAGGACGGCGTCTATCCAGACAAGATGTTCTGAAAACCCGACAAACCAACACACTCTTACCCCATAATCATGGAACTGAAAAACAAAATCGAGAAAGCCTTCGAGGAGAACTTCGGCGGCAAGGGCACGGTCTATGCCTCGGCCGGCCGCATCAACCTCATCGGCGAGCACACCGACTATAACGGCGGCTTCGTATTTCCCGGCGCCATCGACAAGGTCATCATGGCCGACATCCGCGCCAACGGCACCGACAAGGTCAACGTATATTCGATCGACCTCGGCGAGAAATCGACCTTCGGCCTGACCGAGGAGGAGGCCCCCGAGCAGCAGTGGGCACGCTATATCTTCGGCGTATGCCGCGAGACAATCAAGCGCGGATTCACCGTCAAGGGCTTTGACGCCGTGTTTGCGGGCAACGTGCCTCTGGGCGCGGGCCTCAGCTCGTCGGCAGCTCTCGAGTCGTGCTTCGCATACGCGATGAACGACATGTTCAACGACAACGCCATTCCCAAGTTCGAGCTTGCCAAGATAGGCCAGTCGACCGAGCACAACTATTGCGGCGTCAACTGCGGCATCATGGACCAGTTTGCATCGGTGTTCGGCAAGAAGGACAACCTGATACGTCTGGACTGCCGCTCGCTCGAATACGAGTACTTCCCCTTCAAGATAGACGGCTACAAGCTCGTTCTGGTCGACTCCGTGGTCAAGCACGAGCTCGTAGACTCGCCCTATAACAAACGCCGCCAGTCGTGCGAGCGCGTGGCCAAGCGTCTGGGCATCGAGACCTTGCGCGACGCCGAGATGGCCGACCTCGAGGCCGTCAAGGCCGACATCAGCGCCGAGGACTACATGCGCGCCAAGTTTGTCATCGAGGAGAAGGAGCGTGTGCTCGACGTGTGCGACGCCCTCAACCGCGGCGACATCGACACCGTAGGCAAGATGATGTACGAGACCCACCGCGGCCTGTCCAAGGACTATGAGGTATCGTGCGAGGAGCTCGACTATCTCAACGACATCGCCAAGGAGTGCGGCGTGACCGGATCGCGCATCATGGGCGGCGGCTTTGGCGGCTGCACCATCAACCTCGTTGCCGACGACAAGTATGATCACTTCATCGCCATGGCCCGCGAGAAGTTCAACGCCAAATATGGCCACGAGCCCAAGATCTATGACGTCATCATCTCTGACGGCGCCCGCAAGATTGAGGATTAATGCTTAATTCTTAATGCACAATTCATAATGCATAATGCATAATTGAATGCTTAATGCCTAATGACGGGGCGGTCGTTCTGACCGCCCCGTTTTTTGGGGCATGGTAAAAAACCTGTGTAGATG
>LUJS01000005.1 GCA_001689495.1 Bacteroidales bacterium M8
CGCCCACCGGGAAAATCCGCTGACCCATTTTTTTGACTTTCTGTCAGTTCTTGCGAAACTCGAGGGCAACGACATTCTCGACATGCTGCGTGTGGGGGAACATGTCGACGGGCTGAACAGCCGTAACGTCATATTTCTCGTGCAGCATGGCCAGATCGCGCGCCTGTGTTGCGGGGTTGCAGCTCACATAGACGATGCGTCCGGGCTCGGCGTCAAGTATCACCTTGACGACATCCTCGTGCATTCCGGCTCGGGGAGGGTCGACGATCATTACGTCGGGACGGCCATGGCGGTCGATGAACTCTGCCGTGAGGACATTCTTCATGTCGCCGGCATAGAATTCGGTGTTGTCCAGTCCGTTGGCTGCGGCATTGATCTTGGCGTCCTCGATGGCCTCGGGCACGTATTCGATACCGACGACGTGGCGGGCATTGCGCGCGAGGAAACATGCTATGGTGCCCGTGCCGGTATAGAGGTCATAGACAAGCTCGTCGCCGGTCAGGGCGGCAAAGTCGCGGGCAACGGAGTAGAGCCTGTAAGCCTGACGCGAGTTGGTCTGATAGAATGACTTCGGCCCCACGCGGAATCGCAGGCCCTCCATCTCTTCCTCGATATAATCGGCTCCCTTATAGGTGATTATGTCGAGGTCGGCGATTGTGTCGTTGACCTTCGTGTTGACGACATAGAACAGCGACGTGATCTCGGGAAACGCAGACGCGATGGCAGACATGAGTGTCTCGATCTTTTCCTTGTCGTCCTCGCCGACACTCATCACGGCCATGACGTCGCCGGTCGAGGCGATGCGTATCATCAGGGTGCGCAGGAATCCACGGTTCTCCCTGAGGTTATAGAACGAGTAGTCGTGCTCCTTGCCGAAATTCTTGATGAAGAGCCTCAGTCTGTTGCCCAGATCGTCCTGAAGGAGACATTTGTTTATGTCCAATACCTTGTCAAACGCGCCGGGTATGTGGAAACCGGCGGCGCGACGGTCGGGGAATTCGACGCCCGAGCGCATCTGGTCGAAGGTGAGCCACATCTTGTCTGAAAATGTGTACTCCATCTTGTTCCTATATTCCCAGATGCTTTCAGACCCGAGGATGTCCGACACACCGGGATAGGGAATCTTGGCTATGCGGTCGAGGCAATCCTTGACCTGTTTCTGCTTGCACGACAACTGGAAGTCGTAGGGCAGATGCTGCCAACGGCACCCGCCGCATATCCCGAAGTGCTCGCATCTGGGCTCGACGCGAATCTCGGAGGGTTGTATCATCCTCTCGATATGACCCTCGGCATAGTTGCGTTTCTTGCGGTCTATCTTTATGTCGGCCTTGTCGCCGGGAGCCCCGAAGGGTATGAAGACGACCATGTCGTTGACCTTGGCCAGCGAATTGCCCTCGGCTGCGACGTCGATTATCTCGACCCCCTCAAGCAGAGGGAGTTCTTTGCGCTTTCTGCTCATGTTCTGGATGGTATGATGAAAAATTGTCGCCGTCCGACAGGCTATGCTGATGGCCGGCGACAATTATGTTGACATTGACCGTTCGGGGCGGCCTTACTTGTTGATTATCTCGTTGATAATCTTCTTTATCGAATCGGCAAGCGCGTCGGCCTTCTCCATTGTCTCGGCCTCGCTGTAGATGCGGATGATGGGCTCGGTGTTTGACTTGCGCAGATGTACCCACGAGTCCTTGAAGTCGATCTTGACACCGTCGATGTCGGTGATATTCTCGCCTGCGAAGTGGTTCTTGACAGCCTCGAGGATGGCGTCGACGTCGAGCTCGGGGGTGAGCTCCATCTTGTTCTTGGCAATCTCGTATGCGGGATATGTCTTGCGGAGCTCGGTCACCTTCTTGCCGCTCTTGGCAAGCAGGGTGAGGAAGAGTGCGACACCCACGAGGGCGTCACGTCCGTAGTGGGCGGCGGGATAGATGACGCCGCCGTTGCCCTCACCGCCGATGACTGCGCCGGTCTCCTTCATCTTGGTGGTCACGTTGACCTCGCCGACTGCAGCCGCAGAGTATGTGCAGCCATGACGCTCGGTCACGTCGCGGAGTGCGCGCGACGAGCTGAGGTTGCTGACGGTCGAGCCCGGGGTGTGCTGCAGTACGTAGTCTGCGATTGAGACGAGTGTGTATTCCTCGACAAACATCTCGCCGTTCTCCATGACGATGGCAAGACGGTCCACGTCGGGGTCGACAACGAAGCCTACGTCGGCACGGCCGTCAGACATGAGGCCAGAGATCTGGGTGAGGTTCTGGGGGATGGGCTCGGGGGTGTGGGCGAACTTGCCGGTCGCCTCGCAGTTGAGCTCGATTATGTTGCGCACGCCGAGGGCCCTGAGCAACTGGGGAATGACGATTCCGCCCACGGAGTTGACGGCATCGACGGCCACGGTGAAGTCGGCCTTTGCTATTGCGTCGCGGTCCACGAGGTCGAGGGCGAGCACCTGCTCGATGTGACGGCGGTTGTATGTCTCGTTGTTGTAGACATGGCCGAGCTCCTCGACGGGTGCGAAGGTGTAGTCACCCTCGTCGGCTATGCGGAGCACCTCGCGGCCCTGCTGGTCGTTGAGGAACTCGCCGTTCTCGTTGAGCAGCTTGAGGGCATTCCACTGCATGGGGTTGTGGCTTGCGGTCAGGATGATGCCGCCGCAGGCACCCTCGCCGGTCACGGCGATTTCGGTGGTGGGGGTCGACGCGAGACCGATGTTTACGACATCGAATCCCATCGCGGTGAGTGTCGAGCAGACAAGGCTCTCGACCATCTGTCCGCTGAGGCGGGCATCCCTGCCCACAACGATGGTGCGCGAGGTGTTGGTCGTGGTGCGTGCGATGAACGTGGCGTATGCAGCCGTGAACTTAACTATGTCGACAGGCGAAAGGCCATCGCCGGGCTTGCCGCCGATAGTGCCGCGGATACCCGAGATTGATTTGATCAGGGACATGTTATGTGATGAATTTTATGGATTGGCGTGTCAGAGGGCAGGCTTGTAGTACGAAATTTCGTAGAGATAGGGCGTGACGTAAGCCATGTCCGACTCGGGACCTGCCTGAGATTTGATGATTAGATTTACCTTGCAGTCATAGCCCAGAAAGCGCATCGGGAGTTGGATTCCCTCGCCATACTGATAGGACTGCGAGATGTAATAGTCGTCGAAGATGAAGAACGTGGCCTCGGACGTCATGTTGTTGGCATTTCCGGCGCCGATATTGTCATTTGATCCGACGACATAGTTGAAGAGGTTGTAGCGCATGTAGCGGAAGTACACGCGGTCGCCCTTTTCGGGACGCTGGTCTATGCCCTTGTCGAGCACCTGCATGTACACGTTGTGGTCCTCGTCGAGGCAGTAGTAGGGTGCGTCCGGTCCGATCTGGAATACGGAGTCCTCGGGTATCTCGTCGACAAGTCTGTGCTGGGCCAGAAAGGCGTTGACACAGTGGCTCTCGTCGGTGAGAAGTTCGGCATAGCTCTTGTTGTCGCTGCACGATGTCGCCATGAGAATCAGGCCCAGCAGCGAGAGAATGGGGATATAAAGACGGTTCATAGATATGTGTCGTAGGTTGGAATTACGGATTGCAGATAGTCGAGCGCCTCGGACAGCGAGCCGTTGAATTCGCCGCCGGCGGCATTGACATGGCCGCCGCCGCCAAAGCACTCTTCGCAGACTTTGTTAACGGGGAAATCTCCCTTGCTGCGCATGGAGACCTTTACGTTGTCCTTCGAGTCCTCGCGCATGAAGACGGACCACGTCACCTCGGGTATGGACAGCGGAGTGTTGACCAGACCCTCGGTGTCACCCTTGGCATAGTCGAACTCGTCCAGCTCCTCGCGGCTCAGGGTTATCAGGCCCAGACGGTGGGGCGCGAGGATCTGCATCTTGAACTGTCCGTAGCCCATGATGCGCACGCGGGTCTCTGACGACGTGTCCATGACCAGCTTGTAGAGATTGTCCTTGTCAATCCCCTTGAGCATGAGGTCGTGGATTATCAGATACAGGTCGGGGTCGTTCGAGTTGTAGCTGAAATGGCCTGTGTCGGTCATCATGCCGGTATATATGTCGGCTGCCGAGCCGCGAGTCAGGTATCGTGTCCATCGTGCCTGATAGAGGAATAGATAGAGCAGGGCCGACGTCGACGAGACCTCGGGATACGAGATAATCACCTCGGCCTCGATGTCGGGGTCGAGATGGTGGTCTATGACGACGCGGGGAGCCTTGGAAGCCTCGACGTTGGCGGCCAGCCTGTCGATGCGTTTAAGGCAGTTGAAATCGAGGCAGAATATCAGGTCTGCCTGTGCCACGAGCGTAGCGGCCCTCTCGGGCTGGCGTGTGGCCGCCGTGATGTCGCGCACTCCCGGCAGGAACTGCAGCGAGCGCGGAGGGCAGTCGGCCGTGACCACGTTGGCGTCTTTGCCGAGGGCACGCAGCACTGAGCAGAGCGCTGTCGATGACCCGAGGGCATCGCCGTCAGGGCTTACATGGCATGTAATGACAATGGAGCGCGACACAAGCACAAGCTGCTTCACCCTTTCGACAAGCTCGTCGGGTATCACAGTGGCAAAGCGGCTCCTTTTGATGATCTTTTGCATTGGTCTTGTTTTCGTTGGCGAACGATTCTGCAAAGTTACAAAATATTCTTTAAAAAACTATGTCCCGCAAGCCTCATAAGACCTGCGGGACATGTGAAAAAATCTTATATGCCCGGATATAAGATGCGGTGTGGTCGGAATGCTACCTCGCGAGGAGATGTTTCTGAATCTCGACAGTCTCGGTCTTGCCGTTGACGGTCAACGTCACCTTGCAATCCTTGAACGTGGTGAGTTTCTTGAACTTGAGCCGGTATGTGGCCTTGCCGTCCGCGACATCACACCTGATGCCATTGGCATGATACTCCCTGCCGCAGTCTTGGAAGACTGCTTTGGTTATCTCAACCTTGTCTGGCGCGCTTGTGTCCTGCAGGACAATGTTGGTGCCGTTTTTGTTGTCGAGGCTGAGAAACGTGATCTCAGCCGATGCGCCGAGGACGGTGACCACGAGCGCGAGTGATAGAAATAGTCTTTTCATTGCAGTGTCTTTTGTGGTTGACACTGCAAAGTTAGCACGACCGAAGGGTTGAAACCATGGAAACAGGCAGGATTTTTGTCCTCAAATCGGTGACTAATCTGCTGATAATCAGCTGGAGGAATAATCGGCTTTTCCTCACGTTGAATTACAGGGCGTTATGGCTATAAACCGGACACGAAAAGGTTGCGGTCAGGGGCCTCCGAAGCCATTATGCGCTCCTTGAGGCGACTGCGACGGTTGTAGAAGTTCTTGATCTTGATGTCGGTGAATATGCACACGGCCCTCGGCGAGAATCCGGCATAAAGGTAGGTGAGAAAGTCCAAGTCCTTGCGGCTGAGTTCGGGCAGTTGCTCGCGTAGCTTGCGTATGATTCCGTCCTGATATGTATTGACTATTTCCTCCAGCTCGTTGATGCTCTTGCGGTCGCGCAGACCAAGAATGTGATTCTCGACATCCTTGAACAGGAGAAGTTTCATTTTGTCCGTGTCGTTTTTATCGAAATATTGATTGCACAGCATGTTCAGGGTGTCGAGGCGGCGGCCGTAGAGTTCGTTGACTTTCTGCTCGAGTTCCTTGTTGCGTTGTTTACCTTCGGCGATAAGTACAGTCATCTCCTCAAGCTCCTTGTGCCTGCGTTTCATTCTCTCGCGCAAGATCAGGAACGTCACAAGTACGATAACCAATATGACCGCAAGTCCACACCACGCAATGTGGGTGCGATGACGCAGGTTGTCCAGCTTCTGCTCATACTCTACGGTCATCATGTCGATGGATTCCTTCAATTCACCCGCGGCAGAGGTGGGACAGCTCACGATGCCTCTGTCGGTGACAAGGACAAGCCGGTCCGAGTCGTCGAATCTCTCGCTGAACGGGAAATCTATCGAGATGTTCCACACTGTGCTCCGGTCATCTGCAATCAGCGAGAACGGCTCGAGAGGCTTGACAATGCTGTCGCAATTAATCCATTCCACCCTGTAGATCGTAAAGGGCGCGTCGTCGCAGGTTATCTCGAAAGAGATCCGTGTTTTGTCGTCGCTGTTGGATATTTTGCTGTATGTCAGTGTCAATGACTTGTCCGAGCTCACGGCTTTATTGCCGTGAGTGCATGTGTCGATGTCGACGGCTCCGGCTGACAGGCTGATAAACAGCAATATGACCGTATGTAGAATGTGATTGAATCCGTGCATGGCCTGAATGGTTTGTGGTGCAAAGATAAATAAAAAACAGCTATCACACGCGATGATAGCTGTTAATTTTATGCGTTATCTAAGTGAGAATCAATCTTTCAGGCCTTGCGGGCGCGCATCGAGTCCCAGATGAGATAAATGATAAGGAGCGAATAGACGACGAGACCGGCCCACTGGCTCGAGATTGCAGACATGCCGCTCTCGTATTCGAATCCGAGGAAGCGTGTCAGTGCCGCGAATACGCCGAACAGTGCGCCGCCGGCGATAAGGCCTGATGATATGAGCGTGCCGCGGTCCATTCGTGCCGAGTTGAGGGCCTTGTCCTTTGATCTCGTGCTGACAAACCACGAGATGGCGCCGCCGACGAGCAGGGGCGTGTTGAGCGAGAGAGGGATGAACATGCCGAGGCAGAATGCCAGTGCGGGCACGCCGAGCCAGTTGAGCAGCAGGGCGAGGACGGCACCGGTCATATAGAGTATCCACGGGGTGTCGCCGCCCATCATTAGGGGCTCGATGACTTTGGCCATGGCATTGGCCTGCGGTGCTATCAGGGCGTTCTCGCCCGTGAAGCCATAGACCTGATTGAGCAGGAGTATCACGCCACCGACGGTTGCGGCCGATACGAGCGTGCCGAGGAATTTCCAAGATTCCTGCTTGCGCGGTGTCGAGCCGAGCCAGTAGCCCACCTTGAGGTCGGTGACAAAACCACCTGCCATGGAGAGCGCGGTGCAGACCACGCCGCCGATTACCATAGACGCCACGATGCCCGAGGTGCCGTTGAGGCCGATGCCGACAAAGATGGCCGATGCGATGATCAGGGTCATCAGCGTCATGCCCGAGACGGGGTTGGAGCCCACGATGGCTATGGCGTTGGCGGCCACGGTCGTGAAGAGGAATGCAATGACCGTAACCACGATCCAAGCCACGAGAGCCTGCCAGAAGGTGTCGATGACGCCGGCCCAGAAGAAGATGAGTACGGCAGCGAGAGCGAGAACGATGAAGAAGACGATGTGCTTCATCGAAATGTCCGTCTGCCAGCGCACTGTCTTCTGTGTCGAGGCATTGCCCTTGAGCTCGCGTCCGGCAAGGCCGACTGCATCGCGGATGATGGGCCACGACTTGATGATGCCGATGATGCCGGCCATGGCGATGCCGCCGATGCCGATGAGTCGGGCATAGTCGCCGAAAATCTCATTGGGGCTAAGTGCCTGTATCTCTGCGGCTCCATATGTGCCCATAAGGGGAATAAGAACCCACCACACGAACAGCGAACCGGCAAAGATGATGAATGCGTATCGCAGTCCGATGATGTATCCCAGACCCAGTACGGCCGCGCCCGTGTTGCAGCTCATGGCCAGCTTGGTCTTCTCGGCCAGCGCCTGACCCCAGCCTGTGGCGAGGGTGTTGAGCGTCCCTGCCCAGAAACCGAACGTCTCGACAACATAGTCGTAGATGCCGCCTATCAGCGAGGCGATTACAAGCGTCTTGGCCTGACCGTCATCCTCGCCTCCTTTGTTGATGCCGCTTGCCAGCACCTGAGTGGTGGCGGTGGCTTCGGGGAAGGGGTACTTGCCGTGCATGTCCTTGACGAAATACTTGCGGAAAGGCACGAAGAAGAGTATGCCGAGTATGCCGCCGAGCAGCGAGCTGAAGAATATCTGGAAAAAGTTGACCGAGATTTCGGGATACTTGGCCTGAAGTATGTAGAGGGCGGGCAGGGTGAAGATTGCTCCGGCGACGATGACGCCCGAGCAGGCGCCTATCGACTGGATCATTACGTTCTGGCCCAGCGGATTCTCCTTCTTGGCCCATTTGGAGCAACCAACGGCGATGATGGCGATGGGTATCGCGGCCTCGAACACCTGACCGACCTTGAGGCCGAGGTATGCCGCGGCGGCGCTGAATATTACGGCCAGAACCAGACCGAGCGTGACGGAGTAGGGTGTCACCTCGGCATAGTCGCGGGCCGGGTGCATGATGGGCCGATAGTTCTCTCCTTCGCCCAGTTCCCTGAACGCATTTTCCGGCAATTCAAGCGGATCGGCATCACGCAGGATCTCTTCTTGATTTACTTTTTCAGACATTTCTTAGTTGTGTGGTGATGAATGGTTTTTCTAGAATTATTTTCCGTAGAGATAGGAGGAGGGGAGAGGCCTGCAGTTATATTGCGAGGCCATGATCTCGCCGTATGCTCCCGCCGAACGCAGGGCAAGGAGATCGCCGCGACGTATTGCCGGAAGCATCTCGCCCGTGCCGAAGACGTCTGACGACTCGCAGATCGGGCCCACCACGTCATAGTGGTGAAGCTCGCCCTCGGGCGACGAGAGATTCTCTATCTTGTGATGTGCGTTGTAGAGGGCGGGCCTGATGAGATCGGTCATGCCGGCATCGACTATGGCGAAACGCTTGGACGAGCCTTCCTTGACATATAGCACTCGGGTTATCAGCGATCCGCACTGTGCCACGACCGAGCGGCCCAGCTCGAAGTGGACCTGCTGGCCCTGACGGAGATGCAGGTGGTTGCGGAAGGTCTTGAAATAGCTTTCGAAGTCGGGTATGGGGTGCCTGTCGGGGTCGGCATAGTCAATGCCGAGGCCGCCGCCGACATTTATGTGCTTCAGCTCGATACCTTTCTTCTCGAGGTCGGCCTGCAGGCGGTTGATGACCTCGCACAGCATGACGAACGGCTCTGTCTCGGTGATCTGCGACCCGATATGGAAGTGCAGTCCGGTCAGTTCGATCGCAGGGAGCGACCGGGCCAGCTCTATCACGGCGTCGAGGCGGTCGAGATTGATGCCGAATTTGTTTTCGGCAAGGCCGGTGGTGATGTATTCGTGGGTATGGGCGTCGATGTCGGGATTGACTCTCAGCGCGATTGTCGCCTTCTTGCCCATGCCCGATGCTATCTCGTCGATGACCATGAGCTCGGCCGTCGACTCGACGTTGAAGCATCCGATGCCCTCCTCGAGCGCCATGATGATTTCGGCGTCGGTCTTGCCGACGCCGGCAAACACGATGTCCGAATTCCTGAATCCGGCCTCGAGGGCCGCGCGTATCTCGCCTCCGCTCACCGCATCGACACCCAGACCCGCAGCCTGTATGCGGCGCAGTATGCCGGGGTTGGCGTTGGCCTTGACGGCATAATGCACCCTGAAACGGTCGTCGCGTGCGGTGCGCTTGATCTCGCTGAGCGTGCGGTCGAGCAGGTTGAGGTCGTAGAAATAGAAAGGAGTGGCTATGTCGCGGAACTCCTGCAGGGGGAATCTTGTCATGCCTCCGGGTCGTTGAAAAGTTTACGGCTCAGAAGTTTCAGAGCTTTGATCTTGTCCTCTTGACGTATCAGGAACGATATGTTGAAGTTAGAGCCACCGTATGAGATCATGCGCACGGGTATGTCGGCAAGAGCCTCGACGGCGCGTGCCTCGTATCCGGTGTTGGTCCACTCCATGTTGCCGACGACGGCGATGATGACCATGTTCTTGTCTACGGTCACGGTGCCAAACTGCTTGAGCTCGTCGACAATCTCGGGCAGGTAGCGGTCAGAGTCGATTGAGAGCGACACGCCCACCTCGCTGGTGGCGATCATGTCGATGGGGGTCTTGTATTTCTCGAACGTCTCGAAGACGCGGGTCAGGAATCCGTATGCCAGCAACATGCGCGAGCTCTTGATCTTGATGGCTATCACGTTGTCCTTGGCGGCGACGGCCTTGATGGAGGGTTCTGCTATATTGTTGTATATCAGCGTGCCCTTGGCCTCGGGCTGCATAGTGTTGAGCAGGCGCACCGGTATGTTGTTGACCTTGGCGGGCAACACGCAGGTGGGATGGAGTATCTTTGCACCGAAATAAGCCAGCTCGGCGGCCTCCTCGTAGTGCAGTTCGCCCACGGGCTTGGTGCCCTCGACAAAGCGGGGGTCATTGTTGTGCATGCCGTCGATGTCTGTCCATATCTCTATCTCGTCGGCCTCGATGGCGGCGCCGATCAGCGATGCGGTGTAGTCGCTGCCGCCACGCTGCAGGTTGTCGACCTCGCCTGTTGAGTTGCGGCAGATGAAACCTTGGGTGACAAAGATGTCGGCATCCATGTATTTGTCGAGCAGCGGCTGCAGGTGCAGCTGGATGTGCTGCATGTCGGGCTCGCTGTTCTGGCCGGTCTTCATGAAGTCGAGTGCGGGAAGAGCCTCGGCATATATGCCTCGCTCGTTGAGCAGGATGGTCATCATGGCCACGCTCATTATCTCGCCCTGTGCAAGAATGATTTTCTCCTCGACCTCGGTGAATGTCTCGCGCGAGGTGAACGAGCGTATGTAGTTGAAGCATGCCTTGATTTCCTTGAGGGCACGCTCGCGGCTCTCGTGCTTGTCGTAGAGCTGGGCAATTGTCTTGAGATATTTGGACTCGAGGAGGTTGATTGTCTCCTTGGCGCCGTTGATGTTGCGCTTATAGAGATATTCGGCTATCTCGACCAGCGTGTTGGTGGTGCCGGACATGGCCGAGAGGACGATGATGTTGCGGCCACGGTCGGCTACGAGAGAAGCGACGTGGCGGATTCTTTCTGCGGATCCTACTGAGGTTCCTCCAAACTTTAATACTTTCATCCTTAAATCTGAAAAATTTGGGGTCAAAGGTACGAAAAATTGCTGAAATCTCAACAATGATAGCCCTGTTATTTTGCGGACATTCGTTTCAACAGATTGTATGAGGGTACGATGCCGAGGCTGCCGGCCTTGCTGAGGTCGCTGAATGCGGCGTCCTTGTTGCCGAGGGTCAGGTAGACATAGCCGCGGTTGTAGTATGCCTCGCCGAAGTCGGGCTTGAGCTCGATGGCCCTCGACAAGGCCAGCAGGGCAGAGGTATAATCACCCTCGGAGGCGAGAATGACACCCTTGTTATAGTGGGCTATGGGCATCAGGGGCGACAGCTCGATGACCTTGTCGAGGTCGGCGAGTGCCGTACGCGCGCCTCCGCTGCCGGCGGGGACGGGGGCGAGGCGGTCGTTGCCTTCGGCGATTCTCGGAGTCCTCGACAGCAGATACTCGGCGTTGGCGCGGACAAGATATGCCAGCGTGAAGTCGGGCGTCAGCGCGATGGCCCTGTTGAGGTCGGCAATGGCGCTCTCATAATCGCGCAGGGTCATGAAGTCCATTGCGCGCCCGAGGAAGTCGATGGCACGAGGCGTGTGGCCGGCCAGATAGCTGTTGTAATAGCTGACCGACTCGAAGTGGCGTCGGGCGGTCTCCTCGTCGGTGGTGGCGGGCTCGTGGTTGGTGACCTGAAGCAGGAAACGCAACGCCCTCGTGGCATTGATCTCGTCCACCTCCTTGAGATAGTCGCCGCTGAGCTTAAGCTCGGTGGGTGACGTGTAATGTGTGATGGCAAAGATTGGCTCGAGTTCGATGTTGATGTTCCTGTCCTGAACCTTGCCACGGATCTCCTTGCTGTTGAACACCTGCTCGGGGCGGCTGTTGTCCGAGATGGTCGAGAGAGAGCTGAATCTCCTTTTGACCTGTTCCTGAGTCTCCTCGTGCCTTGCCGGGGCGGAGTTTGCCGCAAGCTCCTCTCCACCGGCAGCGACGCTATCTGCCACGACGGTCTCGTCGGCCTTGGCGAAGCGTCCGGCGGGGTCGAGCTGGACTTTGGTCTGCGCGAGCGCGAGGGATTTGTTGTAATCCTTTTCGGCTCCACGCATGTCCCCCTTGCGACGCTTGGCGTCATAGCGGACGAAATATGCGGCGGCGAAATCCGGGAAAACCTCGATGAGCTTGTCGAGATCGGCCACGGCACGGTCTATCTGTCCTGTCTCCGAGAGGATTATGGCCCTGTTGTATAGGGCCTTGTAGTCCTCGGGGTCGAGCGCAAGCACCCGCGAGAAGTCGGTGATGGCCTTGTTGTTGTCGTGAACCTCGGCTCTGAGCAGACCGCGGTTGAATATGGCCATCGTGTTGTTGGGGTCGAGCTGGAGGGCATAGTCATAGTCGGCGAACGCGCCGTTGAAATCGTCGGTCATGTAACGCAGGTAAGCGCGGTTGATGAAGAAGCCCGGATACTGAGGCTGGAGCTTTATGGCCTGATTCATATCCTCGAGCGCCGCGGCATAGTCGCCGTGCGAGTTGATGGCTATGTCTGCGCGCATGATGTAGCCGTTGACGGCATTATGGTTGATTTTCAGTGCATTCTCAATATCCTCCTTTGCCCCGACGGTGTCCTTGAGCTCAAGGCGCAGGCGTGCGCGTCCCAAATAGCCTCCGTCGAAAGAGGGGAAACGCCTCAGCAGATATGTATAGGTCGAGTCGGCTCCCGCGAGGTCATTGACATCCTGCTGTGCGTTGGCCTTGTTGTAGAGGAGACCGCGCGAGTCGGGCAGCATCTCGAGGGCCTTGTCATAATCGCCTATGGCCTCGCGTGTCTTGCCAAGATTCTGCCGCGCCACGCCGCGCACCTCCCATGCGTCGACAATGAAGGGGTTGAGCTCGAGAGCCTTTGAGGCATCCTGCTCGGCTCCGATGTAATCGTCGAGGTTGAGCTTGGCGACCGAACGCAGAAAGTATGGCTTGGCAAGATAGGGTTTGGCGTTGATGACCCGGTTGAAATATTGTATCGAAAGGACATAATCCTCGAAATAGAGGTTGTTCTGTCCGATTCTCATCACCTGCTCGGTGTTGATCTGCCCCCTGACGGCAAACGGTAAGGACAGGAGCAAAAATATGATGATTGAACGCATGTTGTCTGTGTCGGTAAATGTGGATGATTACATTGCCGTCCGTCGGCGGACGATAATCTTTGCAAAAGTAGTATTAAAAAGTGAGATGACTCGATATTTTAAGGATTTTTCATAATTTTGCACCATGATTAGAGTGTTCACGTTTCTTTTTTCTTTAATAATGACTGTTTCAACGGCTTTTGGTTTAGAATCACTCGACTCGGTGTTGTCCACGAGGGGCTATGTCGATGTCGCCGGCATCAGTCCTGACATAATTGTGCGGCTGATGTATGCCCGCGATGACAATTTCACCGGCCATGTCCTCTACAAGCCCGAGGTCCTCTCGCGTGCGTGGCTGCATCCCGATGCGGCACTCGCCTTGGGCAAGGCGCAGCGGATACTGTCTCGCGAGGCCCCGGGGACAAGGCTTCTTGTCAAGGATGCCGCAAGACCGATGAGCGTGCAGCGCTCGATGTTCAATTCGGTCAAAGGGACCCCCAAGGCCCGCTATGTGGCCAATCCGGCCAAGGGTGGGGGGCTGCATAACTTCGGGCTTGCCGTCGACATAACCCTCGCCGATTCCGAAGGACGCGAGCTGCCCATGGGTACGCCCGTAGACCATCTTGGCGTCGAGGCCAACATAGACAAGGAGCAGCAGCTGGTACGGCAGGGCACTATCTCGGAGACCGAACGTCAGAACAGACTGTTGCTGCGCAGGGTGATGCGCGAGGCCGGATTCAGGACCATACGCACCGAATGGTGGCATTTCAATCTCTGTCCGCTGTCAGTGGCACGTCAAAAATACAAGCTGATTGATTTTTGAAGAATTTTTCGTAATTTTGCATCCTCAAAATCAATCATAAGACATGTCCCTTCAAGAAGAAATCTCACGCAGGCGCACATTCGCCATCATATCGCACCCTGACGCGGGCAAGACCACGCTGACCGAGAAGCTGTTGCTGTTCGGTGGAGCCATTCACATAGCCGGTGCCGTCAAGTCCAACAAAATCAAGAAGACAGCGACATCAGACTGGATGGAGATAGAGAAACAGAGAGGTATCTCCGTGGCGACTTCGGTGATGGGTTTCAATTACGGGGACTACAAGATTAACATCCTTGACACCCCGGGCCATCAGGACTTCGCCGAGGACACCTACCGAACCCTCACCGCGGTCGACTCCGTGATTATCGTGGTCGACGTGGCCAAGGGTGTCGAGAGGCAGACTCGTAAGCTGATGGAGGTGTGCCGCATGCGCAACACTCCGGTCATCATCTTCGTCAACAAGCTCGACCGCGAGGGCCGTGACCCGTTTGATATTCTCGACGAGCTCGAGAGCGAGCTCCACATCAAGGTGCGCCCCCTCTCGTGGCCCATCAACATAGGCGAGCGTTTCAAGGGCGTGTATAACATCTATGAGTCATCGCTCGACCTCTTCACTCCCGACAAGCAGAGGGTGAGCGAGCGTGTCGAGATAGACTCGCTTCAGGATCCCCGCATCGACGAGGCCGTAGGCGAGGCCGACGCCGCCAAGCTGCGCGACGACATCGAGCTTATCGAGGGTGTCTATCCCGAGTTTGACAAGGCAGACTATCTGTCCGGACAGGTTGCTCCGGTGTTCTTCGGCTCGGCCCTCAATACGTTCGGCGTCAAGGAGCTGCTCGACTGTTTCGTCCAGATTGCTCCGGCTCCCCGCCCCGTCACAGCCGAGGAGAGGGTTGTCAATCCCGACGACGAGGGTTTCTCGGGATTCGTCTTCAAGATTCACGCCAACATGGACCCCAACCACCGCTCGTGCATCGCGTTTGTCAAGATCTGCTCGGGCAAGTTCGAGAGGAACGCACCCTACAGGCACATACGCTCGAACAAGACGCTCAAGTTTGCGGCTCCGACTGCGTTCATGGCCCAGAAGAAGAACATCGTCGACGAGGCATATCCGGGCGACATTGTCGGCATACCCGACACCGGCAACTTCAAGATCGGCGACACGCTGACTTCGGGCGAACTCCTGCATTTCAAGGGCCTGCCCAGTTTCTCGCCCGAGATGTTCAAGTATATCGAGAACGCGGATCCCATGAAGGCCAAGCAGCTCGACAAGGGCGTGCAGCAGCTCATGGACGAGGGCGTGGCACAGTTGTTTGTCAATCAGTTCAACGGCCGCAAGATCATCGGTACGGTTGGCCAGCTGCAGTTCGAGGTGATACAGTATCGACTCGAGCACGAATATGGAGCCCAGTGCCGCTGGGAGCCCATATCTCTCTACAAGGCGTGCTGGATCGAGAGCGATGACCCCGAGGCGCTCGATGCCTTCAAGAAACGCAAGTATCAGTTCATGGCACTCGATCGGGAGGGGCGCGACGTGTTCCTTGCCGACTCACCCTATGTGCTCCAGATGGCGCAGAATGATTTCCCAAAAATCAGGTTCCATTTCTCAAGCGAGTTTTAGAATCAATCCGGAACTAAATCCTCGCCTCGGGCGTTCTTAAGATAAGTATTACAGCTCATCGCAATTACAGATTATGATTATACCCGAGGCCGAAATAAATAAATTACCGCCCATTGTCCGCGATCTGTGTCGACAGTGGGCCGGTTTTATGCATGACCGCGTCAGATTCAATATGCCGGACAGTCCGATACATGCTCTGGGCCACTGCGAGCGTGTATTGCTCTACGCTCTCATCATGGGCAATCGGATTTTCGGCGACGACGGCGAGCGGCTCGAGATTCTGGCCCATGCGGCCGTGTTTCATGACACAAGGCGTCAGGACGACTATCTGGACACAGGTCACGGAGCGAGGGCGGCGGTTTACTACAAGGAGTTCTGCGAAGAGAATGACGACATTGCCTATCATCCCGAGTCGGCGTTGCTGATGCGCTATCACGATCTTGACGACCGCAAGGGATACAAGGCCATAGAGAACGAATTCCCGGCCGATACGCGGAGAGTGGACAAGCTCTATGATATATTCAAGGACGCCGATGCTCTGGACCGCTGGCGCATCGGCCGAAACGGGCTTGACCCCGGTTATCTCCGCACGCCCGAGTCCCGCGAGCTTGTCGATTATGCCCGCGATCTCGTGCTCGAGACGGTCGACAGGGATTTCCTCGCGTTTATCGAGCGGAAGGTGGATGCCGCCATAGAAAGACAGAAGAGTGGTAAATAATTAACCCGGACAAAAAACACACCTGACATGAGACAGATCATAACACACTTTACAGATGACGATCTCTATAAATTCACCATGTGCTGCGCGGTCATTGACAATTATCCCCGCACGCAGGTGAAGTATCATTTCACGGACCGTGACAATACGGTATATCCCGATGGTTTCGCCGACGAACTGAGACGTCAGATAGAGGCTCTTGAGGGTGTAAGGATTACTGACGAGGAGATTGATTTCATGCGGCGTCGTTGCCGATACATCCCCTCGTGGTTTTACTGCTATCTCAAGGGCTTCAGCTATGACAGAAACCGTGTCAGGATAGAGCAGGATGCAGAGGGGCATCTGAGCATAGAATTCGAGGGTTGCTGGAGCGAAACCATCCTGCTCGAGGTCAAGGTGCTTGCAATTGTCTCCGAGCTCTATTACGCCATGACCGGCGAAGACCGCCGGATGGATTATGAGGCTTTTGCCGACAAGTCGCGTGTCAAGGCCGAGCGTCTGATAGACGCCGGATGCTATTTCAGCGATTTCGGCACACGTCGGCGTGCGTCATTCGAGGCTCAGGATACCGTAGTCCGCGAGATGTCTCGATGTCAGGAAGCAAAGTCGGGCCCGGGTCGATTCGTCGGCACGAGCAACATATACATGGCCATGAAGTATGACCTGACTCCGGTCGGAACGATGGCCCACGAACTTATATGCGCCATAGCGGGCATGTACGGCCCTCTCATGGCCAACTATCTGGCGATGAAGACGTGGTCTACTACCTATAGGGGTGCACTGGGTACTTTCCTCTACGACACATACGGGTGGCGGATCTTCAGCCTGAATTTCTCGGAAGACTATGCAAATATGTTCAAGGGCCTGCGCGTGGACAGCGGCGACAATGTAGAGCAGCTTGAGCTGATACTCGAAAAATACAGGTCGCTCGGCATAGATCCGGCATACAAGCAGATAGTCTTCAGCAACGGACTCAACGTAGACAGCGCGATAGAGTTGCAGAGGTATGCGTCGGGCAAGTGTCAGCCCTCCTATGGCATCGGCACGCATTTCACAAACGATTTCGAGGGGATTAAACCCAGAAATATCGTCATCAAGCTGACCGACGTCAAGATAACGGAGTCGTGGCCATTCTACTCGCAGACGTGCAAATTGAGCGAGGACAAGGGAAAGTATACCGGCGACCCCGAGACTGTAAGGCGTTTCATGGAGACCCTGCATCTGCTATGAAGAAGAGCGGTTGCAAGTGTTAACCAAATTTAACTGTCAAAACTTCCAAATTAGGTTAAATTCACCTACCTTTGCACCCGTAAAACCAAGGAGCGATGCTCGAGTGGCTGAAGAGGCACGCCTGGAAAGCGTGTATACGTCAAAAGCGTATCGCGAGTTCGAATCTCGCTCGCTCCGCAACACATTACCTCAGAGAAGGGATGTCGTATTCACGACATCCCTTTTATACTATTGGTGATGTGCGGTGAATGTGCACGTCTAAAGAATGTATCCAGATCATTAACGACAACTTACTCCGGATTCAGAATGAATTTGGGGTCGAGAGGTTATCAATATTCGGCTCTGTTGCCCGAGGAGACAATCGTCCGGACAGCGATGTGGATATTCTTGTGGAAATGCCCCCGAAAATATTTCTGATGAGTGCACTGAAAGATTTTCTTGAGCAAATACTGCATACTCCGGTAGACTTAATTCGCCGTCATTCCCACCTTTCTAAAAAGTTCATTAACCAGATTTCGCGAGATGCAATCACAATACTCTAAATCCGATATTGCACGCGCTCGACAAACATTGGAATCGGTTGAAGATACCGTTATCCGGTTGATTGAGTGGAATGAAAGTATCAAATCGGCCGAAGACTACTATGCGTCTCAATCCGGGATGCAGTTGCTTGCGGCAAATTGTACGTTGATTACTGCGATTGGAGAAGGCGTGAACAGGATTAACCGTGTATTGCCGGATTTCCTCAATACTGAGTTTCCGAATATTCCGTGGCGTGCAATAATCGGAATGCGGAATCATATAGCCCATGGTTATTTTGAACTTGATGCGGATGTTGTCTTTGAGGCAATTTCAAATGATATTCCGCCTTTGCTTGAGGTAATCCGCCTTGCACTACAGAAGTGTACGGATGATATAAAGTAGTAGAATCAAGAAGTCCACAGCTTTCGGACTTAACTTATTCCACGCTATCATATTCTATATAGATGGGGGCTCCAAAAGGTAGTGCTTCCCAGTCGGATTGACTTGCATATCTATATCTGGTCCTACCCGTCATTGGCTTGCTTTTCATAATGAAATATTCACTTGAAAAGTTTTCAAGGAACTCAAGCTCGACATAGTAACTGCCCTTGCTCAATACTATTTCTTCGGGGAATTCATAAGTAAACAATCCATTGTCGAGTTGAGATTTATCGTAGTCAAAATATATCGGATTGAAGTTTTGCAATATATATTCATCATCTTCCTTGCGATATATGTTGACCCTGAATTTCATTTTTGAGAGTGGGCGATTCTCGGTCAGGATTGTAAATCCCAACTCTTGCAGCCATCCCCGCTCCTTTACATTCAAGGGGATTGCCAAACCTTGACCTGCGGCCCTGTATCCTTCAACCTCAATATAAATGAAACCACCGGCATCCTTGCGACCTGCTATCTTATGCTTGATTCTCTGTGGTTTCACGACAACTTCATTAAGCATCATCACATCGTCTGCGAGGAATATCGTGTCGGGCATATTCTTAATATCCTTGACAGCGAATGTCTTGGCAACATAGCCAATGGAAGAGATTCTTATTGAGTCGTTGATGAATTCAACCGGAATTTGTAACGAGAAGTTACCCAACGTATCTGAGACTGTGCCAAGATTGCGGTTGATTACGCCTATGCCGGCATATATTACCGGCTCGCCCGTGGATTCAGACAGCACGGTTCGAGGATGGCATATATTTGTGCCTGTCGCTGACAAAATAAGGCAAAATATGGTGCGAAGTAGTGATTTCATTGGGCAAAGTTAGTGATAATATTGGAATTATAAGTAACTTTCAATGGAATACTTTTATGGGTTGGGGCGTATAAAACAGCGGCCGTGTCATAAAAAAATGACACAGCCGCCGGTGTTGTGATGTTGTCGTCAGTCGAGTTTGAGGACGGCCAAGAAGGCTTTCTGAGGAACTTCGACAGAGCCGATCTGCTTCATGCGCTTTTTGCCCTTTTTCTGTTTTTCGAGCAGCTTGCGCTTACGCGAGATGTCGCCGCCGTAACACTTGGCTGTCACGTCCTTGCGGACGGCCTTGATGGTCTCTCGGGCTATGATTTTTGCACCGATAGCCGCCTGAATGGCGATGTCGAACTGCTGTCGGGGTATCAGCTCCTTGAGCTTCTCGCACATGCGTCGGCCGAAGGTGACGGCATTGTCCGCATGGGTCAGGGTCGACAGTGCGTCCACGCTCTCGCCGTTGAGGAGTATGTCGAGTTTGACGAGCTTGGATGTGCGGAAGTCGTGCAGGTGATAGTCAAACGAGGCATAGCCTTTAGAGATGCTCTTGAGCTTGTCGTAAAAGTCGATGACGATCTCGCCGAGGGGCATGTCGAATATCATCTCCATGCGGTTGCCCGAGATGTATTCCTGCTTGACAAGTTCGCCGCGCTTGCCGAGGCAGAGCGTCATAATCGGGCCGATATAGTCGGCGGCGGTGATGATCGACGCGCGGATATAGGGCTCCTCGATATGGTCTATGAGGGTAGGCTCGGGGAGGCCCGAGGGGTTGTGCACCTCGGTCATCGTGCCGTGCTTGTCGAAGACCCTATAGCTTACGTTGGGGACTGTCGTGATGACGTCCATGTCGAATTCGCGACCCAGACGCTCCTGTATGATCTCCATGTGCAGCAGTCCGAGGAATCCGCAGCGGAATCCGAATCCCAGAGCCATGGACGACTCGGGCTGGAACGTCAGCGAGGCGTCGTTGAGCTGGAGTTTCTCGAGCGATGCACGCAGATTCTCGAAGTCTTCGGTCTCGATGGGGTAGACGCCTGCGAACACCATGGGCTTGACCTCCTCGAAGCCGTCGATGGCTTCGGGGCAGGGGCGCTTGACGTGGGTTATGGTGTCGCCGACCTTGACCTCCTTGGAGGTCTTGATGCCGGAGATGATGTAGCCCACGTTGCCGGCCGAGAGCTCCTGACGCGGCTGCATCTCGAGCTTTAGGACGCCGATCTCGTCGGCATTGTATTCGCGGCCCGTGGCCACGAACTTCACGAAGTCGTCCTTGCGGATAGTTCCGTTGACGATCTTGAAATATGCTATGATGCCTCGAAAGGGGTTGAAGACCGAGTCGAAGATGAGTGCCTGTAGCGGTGCCTCGGGGTCTCCCTTTGGTGCGGGAATGCGTTCGACGATGGCGCGGAGAATCTCGGGGACACCCACGCCTGTCTTGCCTGACGCGCGGATGACCTCGGACGGATCACATCCCAGCAGGTCGACGATCTGGTCCTCGACCTCGTCGGGCTTGGCGCTGTCAAGGTCTACCTTGTTGATGACGGGGATGATCTCCAGATCATTGTCTATCGCCATGTATAGGTTGGAGATGGTCTGTGCCTGAATGCCCTGCGAGGCATCCACGATCAGCAGGGCCCCCTCGCAGGCGGCGATGGAGCGCGATACCTCATACGAGAAGTCGACGTGTCCCGGAGTGTCGATGAGGTTGAGGACATAGTCCTCGCCGTCCAGCTTGAAGTCCATCTGGATAGCGTGGCTCTTGATTGTGATGCCACGCTCGCGTTCGAGGTCCATGTCGTCGAGCACCTGTGCCTGAAGGTCCTTCCCGGCAACAGTGTCGGTATATTCGAGCAGACGGTCGGCCAGCGTGCTCTTGCCGTGGTCGATGTGCGCTATGATACAGAAATTGCGTATATGTTTCATATTCTACTGCAAATATACGGATTATTTTCCAAATTTCACAGCTTATTCGCCCGGATGGTCTTCGGCCCATGCCTCGGAGGGGCATTTGCCCGAGCCGTCAAAGCAGTGGGTGCATATCCTGCACTTGGGCAGGCCTATGCTGTCGACAAGATGTTCGATCTTGCTGAACTTAAGGGTGGTAAGCTCAAGCCGGCGGGCTATCTCGGAGACCATGCGCTCGTATTCGGGGGTGCCTGTGGTCGAATAGACATCCAGCTTGGCATCGTCCTTGCCCTCGAAATCGCGGATTATGCGACGGGTGATAAGCTCAAGATCGCTTTTGGACGAGGTGAAGCCTACAAAGGGGCAGCCATAGACGAGCGGCGGACACGAAATGCGCGCATGTACCTCCTTGGCGCCGCATTCGAAGAATGTCCTGACATTGTCGCGCAGCTGCGTGCCGCGGACAATCGAGTCGTCGCAGAACACGACGCTGTTTCCGTCGAGAATGGCCTTGTTGGGAATCAGCTTCATCTTTGCCACGAGATCTCGGCGGCTTTGGTTGCCCGGCGTGAAGCTGCGGGGCCAAGTCGGTGTATATTTCAGCACGGCGCGGCGATAGGGTATCCCGTGTCCCTCGGCATAACCGAGTGCGAAGCCTACGCCCGAGTCGGGTATGCCGCACACGCAATCGGCCTCGGCGTCATCCTCGGCGCCCATGGCGCGTCCTGCAGCCTCGCGCATGTCCTCGGTATTGATGTCGTCATAGTCGCTGGCGGGGAAGCCGTAATAGACCCAAAGGAAAGAGCAGATCTGTTCGCGCCTTGCAGCCGGCTGGAGCACCTCCATGCTGTCGGCGGTCAGGCGCACTATCTCGCCCGGGCCAACGTCGCGCACGCGCTTGTAATCAAGATTGGGGAATGCCGAAGTCTCTGATGCGGCGGCATAGCCATCCTCCTTTTGTCCTATCACTATCGGGGTCCTGCCCAGATAGTCGCGGGCGGCGATGATGCCGTTTTCGGTCAGTATCAACATCGAACAGGAGCCTTTGATCTTCTTGTAGACCAGATTGATGCCGTCGACAAACGTCTCGCCCATGTTGATGAGCAGCGCGACAAGCTCGGTCTGATTGATGTTGTTTGCCGAGAGCTCGCTGAAATGCATCCTTTCGGCAAGCAATTCGGTGGCTATCTCGCGTATGTTGTTGATTTTGGCCACGGTGACAACCGCATAGCGGCCAAGATGCGAGTTTACGATTATGGGCTGAGGATCAGTGTCGCTGATCACTCCCAGTCCCTGACATCCCGTGAATCTGTCCAGCTCGTCCTCGAACTTGGAACGGAAATAATCTCGCTCCAGACTGTGAATGGTCCGGTTGAACCCCGCCTCGGGGTCGAAGGTCACAAGGCCGGCACGTTTCGTTCCCAGATGGGAATGATAGTCAGTGCCGTAGAAGAGATCGTTGACGCAAGGTGTCTTTGAAATAGCGCCGAAAAAGCCTCCCATAGATGTGGATATGTGTAGTGATTGGTGAAATGAAAGTGCAAAATTAGTGAAAATCCTCCATATGACAATAATCCCGCAAGCCTTTTCACTCGAAAAAATATCACCATCCCACCACCCCGAAACCAACCATCAAGATAATCAGAAAGATACGACCAGAATGTCCTCGAGCCACCGTAACGGCGGCGAAGCCGGAGGCGGACAGCAAAATGTGTAAAAACAAATAAGTCGCTGATTATCAGCGACTTATTTGTGGTCCCACT
>LUJS01000006.1 GCA_001689495.1 Bacteroidales bacterium M8
CTGCCCACCGTGAAAATCCGCTGACCCCAAAAGACTGTCAGTAGGCGTAAGTAATATACTGATAGTCAATAAAATAAATGTGTGCTCCGAGGTTAATCGGAGCACACTGGAGGTTCCTAGCAGAATCGAACTGCTGTAAACGGTTTTGCAGACCGGCGCCTAACCACTCGGCCAAGGAACCATTTTTGCGGTGACCTTTTCGGTTTTGCGATGCAAAGGTAGGGAGTTTTTTTGGATTGTGCAAGAGTTTGCAGCATTTTTTTTGAAATTTGTCCCGACAAGGCAGTTTTTGTGGGGAGTCACGCAGAAATTTCATACCTTTGCACACATGAATGAGATCAAGGTCGTCTACGAAGACAATCACATTATAATCATAGACAAACTGCCCGGCCAGATAGTGCAGGGAGACAAGACGGGCGACACGCCCCTGTCCGAACTTGTCAAGGAATGGATAAAGGAGAAATACTCCAAGCCCGGCAACGTGTTCTGCGGAGTCACGCACCGTCTTGACCGTCCGGTAGGCGGCCTCGTGGTCTTTGCCAAGACATCCAAGGCCCTGACGAGGATGAACGAGATGTTTCGCACCGGCAAGGTTTCGAAAAAATATCTTGCCCTCTCGCGCAACCGTCCGCCCAAGGATGCCGATCGCCTGACAGGTTATATCACCTCGACCGAACGCAACAACAAGAGCTATGTCTCGGCCACGCCAAAGGCCGGAGCAAAAGAGGCGGCCCTCTCATACCGCTATCTGGGGTCGTCGGACCGCTACCATCTCATAGAGGTGGAGCTCGAGACCGGCCGCAAGCATCAGATAAGGGTGCAGCTGTCATCGGTCGGCTGCCCCATCAAGGGCGATCTGAAGTATGGCGACAAGCGTAGCAATCCCGACGGGTCAATCTCGCTGCGCGCACACCGAATAACCTTTGTCCACCCCGTGTCGGGAAACCTGATAGACGTGACGGCACCACTGCCAGACGATCCGCTGTGGCAGGCTTTTGCCGAGACCGTGGCACAAAACGACAACCGTGATGACAAGGATTGATGTCGGCGAGGTGCTGAGACAGCGCGCACCGGGCGTGGCCCGCGTGATGCCGGGATTTGCCGTGCGATGGCTCGAGAGATTCATCTGTCAGGACGGGCTCAACATGCTGCTCGAGAAGGGTGACGGCCTTGAGGGAGCGCCGTTTGCCGACTCGGTGCTCGAGAATCTATCCATCACATACGACATCCGGGGCGACTTCGATGCCTCGGACAGACGTGTCATCTTCGCATCCAACCACCCGCTGGGCGGACTCGACGGACTCGTGCTCTGTTCGGCCGTCAACCGTTTGTACGGGTCGGGCGAGATGAAATTCGTAGTCAACGACCTGCTGGCCGCCGTCGAGCCGCTGAGGTGCGTGTTTCTGGGCGTCAACAAGCACGGCGCTCAGTCGCGCGAGGCCGCCGATGCCATTGACAAGGCTTTTGAGGCGGACATGCCGATAGTGATGTTTCCGGCCGGACTGTGCTCGCGCATGGGTGCTGACGGCAAGGTGAAAGACCTGAGCTGGAACAAAATGATAGTCAACAAAGCGATTTCTTCGCACCGCAACATAATTCCCGTGCATTTTAGTGGCGAAAATTCAAGGTTTTTTTATAAATTTGCACGTCTAAGAACGCGACTCGGCCTTAAGTTCAATCTCGAGATGACGAGGCTGCCCAAAGAGTTGTTTTATAACAGCGGTTCACACTTCACCGTGTCACTGGGGAGTCCCGTCGCATGGCAGACACTGAAGGGTGGCCGCGAAGCGCTCGCACAAGCCGCTGCACTGCGGGAAATAACTTATCAACTCAACGGCTAAATGCCACAACACATGACACAACAGATCATCGATCCCATAGACCCTGCACTGATCAGCGCCGAGCTCACGCCCGACCGTCTGCTCAGACACACGAACAAGGGGGGCAACCTTATCTATGTCATTGACGCGCATAGTTGCCCGGCGACAATGCGCGAGATAGGCAGGCTTAGGGAAGAGTCTTTCCGTGCTGCCGGCGGTGGCACGGGCAAGGAGGTGGACATCGACGAGTTCGACCTCATGGATCCGCCATGCCGTCAACTGATCGTATATGACCCGGAGGCGCGGATGATACTGGGCGGATACCGGTTCATCACGGGCCGCGACATCAGGCTCAAGCCCGACGGGTCGCCTCGCATAGCCACGGGACACATGTTCGGTTTCTCGCCGCGGTTCATCAGCGACTATCTCCCCTATACCATCGAGTTGGGGCGGTCGTTCGTCAGGCTGCAATATCAGTCATCGCAGGCGGGAGCCAAGGCAATCTTCGCGCTCGACAACCTCTGGGACGGCCTCGGCGCCCTCACGGTGATATATCCCGAGGTCAAGTATCTGTTCGGCAAGATGACTATGTATCCCGGCTATGACCGCGGATGCCGCGACATGCTGCTCCATTTCCTGCACAAATACTTCCCCGACCCCGACAACCTCGTGGTGGCGTTCAACCCCATCGACACCAACTGCGACACGCCCGAGATGAACGAACTGTTCAACGGCAACTCGTTCAAGGAGGATTACCGCATACTCAACCACGCAATACGCGACGCCGGCTTCAACATTCCGCCGCTCGTCAACTCCTACATGGGTCTCTCGCCCACCATGCGCATGTTCGGCACCGCCATTAACGACGAGTTCGGAGATGTCGAGGAGACAGGCATATTCATAACCATCTCCGATATATTCGAGGAGAAAAAACGCAGGCACATAGGCACCTATGACCCGCAGGAAACACTATCACGACCAAACGACCAACACTAACTGAACATATTTTATGAAAGAACGCATTCTCGTCACCGGCGGCACGGGCTATATCGGCTCACACACCGTCGTTGAGCTCCAGCAGGCAGGCTATGACGTTGTGATCATCGACAACCTCTCCAACTCGAGCGCCGATGTCGTCGACGGCATCGAGCGCATCACAGGGATCCGCCCCGCATTCGTCGAAGGTGACTGCACCGACATTGATACTCTCAAGAAGCTCTTCAGCGACTATCCCGACATCAAGGGCATCATCAATTTCGCCGCTTCGAAAGCTGTCGGCGAAAGCGTGAAGAAGCCCATACTCTATTACCGCAACAACCTCAACACCCTGCTCAACCTGCTTGACCTCATGGGCCCGAACGGAGTCAAGGGCATCGTATTCTCGTCGTCCTGCACCGTCTATGGCGAGCCCGACGAGAACCCCGTCACCGAGGCCGCTCCCATCAAGAAGGCCACCTCGCCCTATGGCAACACCAAGCAGATCTCGGAGGAGATAATCACCGACGTCATCAACGCCGGCGCGCCATTCAAGAGCGTGATACTCCGCTACTTCAACCCAGTCGGCGCACATCCGTCTGCCGAGATTGGCGAGCTCCCCAACGGCGTTCCCCAGAACCTTATTCCCTATCTCACCCAGACCGCCATCGGCATCCGCAAGGAGCTGAGCGTTTTCGGCGACGACTATAACACTCCCGACGGATCGTGCATCCGCGACTACATCAACGTGGTCGATCTGGCCAAGGCCCATGTCATCGCCGTGCAGCGCATGCTCGAGGACAAGAGCGACGATAAGATCGAGATCTTCAACCTCGGAACAGGCAACGGCGTCTCGGTGCTCGAGCTCATCAATACATTCGAGGAAGCCACCGGCGTGAAGGTGCCCCACAAGATCGTAGGCCGCCGCGAGGGCGACATCGAGAAGGTATGGGCCAATCCCGCATACGCCAACGAAGTGCTGGGCTGGAAGGCCGACACTCCTCTGGCCGACACCCTCCGCTCGGCTTGGGCATGGCAGCTCCGCCTCCGCGACCGCGGCGTGATGTAATCCACCCCCTCCCCTCACGTTAGACAATGACAGACAACGAACTTAAAGAACTCCTTGATGCAGAGGCGGCGAGAATCAACTCGCCGTCTTTTGCAGAGGAGGATCCCGTACAGTTTCCCCGCCTGTACGACCGCCTCGAGGACATCGAGATAGCCTCGCTGCTGGCCTCGTCGATAGCGTGGGGCAATCGCCGCATGATATGCCGCGACGCTTCGAGGCTGATGTCGCTGATGGACCATCAGCCATATAACTATGTGATGGACGAGGGATATGAGGACCTCGAGGACGACGACAACATACACCGCACGTTCTTCAACCGCCACCTCAAGTATTACTGCCGTGGCCTCCGGGCCATATATGCCCGACACGGCTCCCTGCTGGGGATGGCGAGAGACCTCGACATCGCGTCATCCGAAGTCCCGGCTTGGGAACTTGCGGGCGGCATCAACCGCTATCTGGCCGAGGCCAACGCTCCGGCCACGGATGCTACCGCGGCATCGCGGTGCCTGCCCCAGAACCTCAGGACGACTGCGCTCAAGCGCCTCAACATGGCACTGAGATGGCTGGTGCGCAACGACGGCATCGTCGACCTCGGCGTGTGGGACTGCATCACGCCCGCGCAACTATACATACCCCTTGACGTGCATGTCGGCGAGACATCGCGCGAGCTCGGCCTGCTCGACCGCAAGGCGGCAGACCGTCGCGCCGTCATCGAGCTGACCGAAAAACTAAGACGTTTCAATCCCGAAGACCCCACCCTATATGATTTCGCACTGTTCGGAATCGGCATGAAGCTATGAATATCCTGTTTGACGATTCAATCCGCGCGGTGGCGCCCGGCCTCCGCGTCATCGCCATCGAGGCCGATGTCGAGAACACGCCGACCTCGCCCGAGCTCTGGGCAATGATAGAGCGGGCGGCCGGCGACATCGCCGCCATCACCGAGCTATCGGATGTCAACAAGAGGCCCGGCATCTCGGCGACACGCAAGGCATACAAGGCCCTCGGCAAGGAGCCCAACCGCTATCGCCCGTCGTCCGAGGCCCTGACACGCCGCGTGGTCAAGGGCATGGGGCTCTATCGCATCGACACTCTTGTCGACCTGATAAACCTCATCTCGCTGCAGAGCGGATACTCGATAGGTGGATTCGACCTCGACAAGATAGAGGGCGACACGCTCACGCTTGGCGTTGGCCGCGAGGGTGAACCGTTCGAGGCCATAGGCCGCGGCGAGCTCAACATAGCCTGCATGCCCGTCTATCGCGACAATGTCGGTGGAATAGGAACACCGACCAGCGACAACGAGCGCACCAAACTCGACCTCTCGACCAAGCAACTGCTGATGTGCGTCAACGTATATGGCGAGGATATGGCCATCGAGGACACCGTGTCGCTGACCGTCGGCCTGCTCGAGCATTTTGCCTCGGCCACTAATGTCAGAATCAATTACTTCAGACCATGAAAAACATCCGCATGTATCCCACGAGCCTCAACGACAAGTATCTCGACGAGGCCGTGGAACTGATGAAAGAGGGTGGCATCATAATCTACCCGACCGATACGCTCTATGCGCTGGGCTGTGACGCGCTCAACAACCGCGCCATCGAGTCGCTGTGCAAGATCAAAGGGATTGACCCGCGTAAGCACACGCTGTCTGTAGTATGCTCCGACCTGTCGATGGCCAGCGAGTATGCAAGGATAGACAACGAGGCGTTCAGGATTCTCAGGCGTAACCTGCCGGGCCCGTTCACGTTCATTCTCCCCGCGGCCACGACTCTGCCCAAGATCTTCAAGGGTCGCCGCACTGTCGGCATAAGAATACCCGACAACAGCATCGCCAAAGCCATAGCCGAGAGACTTGGACACCCCATGCTGTCGACCTCGATTGTCGAAGGCGCTGATTATGAGCACATAGCAAACCTCATGATTGACGGCGGAGAGACCGACGGCATTCCCTCGGCAATCGTCGACATAACGGACAGCCGATCGCCCGAAATAGTACGTGAAGGAAAGATGGACCTGAAATGAGAGCAGAAAGGATAACCCCGGTGGAATATGCCGACATATTTCCGGCCCCCTCTCACGTCTATAACTCGGTGGCTTTCAACGAACTCAACAGGCACAAGTGCGATGACGTGCACTATGTGGTATTGCGCGACGACAAGGAGCGAGTGAGATTCGGCATAATACTTGGTGAGAAAGGCCCCGTACTCAAGTCTCCATTCTCTGCCCCGTTCGGTGGCATGGAGGCAAACGGTCCACAGAAAGTAGGACAATATGTCGAGGCAATAAAGGCCCTCAAGGAGTATTCCGACAAGGAAATCAGAATCACATTGCCGCCCGCCATATACGACAGATTGTCAAACTTTGCCAAACAAGAGTTGGCCGCTTTGACAAACTGCGGGAAGATTGCTTACTGTGACTATAATTTTCACCTTCCTTTATCAATCATCAATGATTCGTATCTGAGTTCAGTACCGCGCAAAGTACGTCAGTCCATAAATGCATCATTCAGGTCAGGGCTGACTTTTGAGCACCCTGAAGCATTCTCTAAAGAGATTTTCTTGGAGATATACAATATCATACTCCGGAACCATAACGAACTTGACCATCCATATCACATGTCAGCCGAGGATTTTATCAATACCATGCCGATAGTTGATATGGATTTCTTCATAGTACGAAAAGAGGGCAAGGGCATTGCATCAGCCATAGTTTATTTCCCGTCAGAGAAAATTGCCCAGCCCACAGGATGGGGTGATTTGCCTCAATACAGGCATCTCAATCCCATGAACTTCATAGCCTATAATATTTTCAGGCATTATGCCGATAACGCCAAGGCCGACATATTCGATCTCGGGCCGTCGTCGTCTGACGGAATACCATCCGTAGGTCTGTGTGATTTCAAAGAAGGCCTCGGGTGCACGGTCACACCAAAGGCCTCGATAATACTTTGATTCAATAGATTCAGGTCATTCCTCGTCATTGGCTTCCTTGAGCTGTTTGGACGCCTTGATGCCGAGTTCCTTCAATGCCATGGCACGGCTGCGAAGCGAGCCCTTGCCATTGAGCTTTATCATCGCATCGGCGTGCGCCTTGCGGGCCGAGACGAGGGCCTTGTCTATCTTCTCCATCTCGGTGACGAAATCGACAAACTTGTCATACATCTTTCCGGCATCCTCGGCAATCTTGATGGCGTTCTTTGTCACCTTGTCGCGGCTCCAAAGCTGGGCAATTAACCTCAGTCCCGAGACCAGATGCGTCGGCGAGACTATCAGGACATTGCGGTCGTAGGCATATTGCCACAGCGATCCGTCAAGCCTCATGGCGGCCATATAGGCGGGCTCGTTGGGGATGAACATCATAACGAAATCGAGCTGGTCCGAGCCGATGAAATCCTGATATTTCTTCTTGGACAGTTTGTCGACGTGGCTCTTGACAGACAATACATGGCGGTCGCCCGAGCTCTTGCGGACTGCGGGATCGTCGGTGTTGACATATTCAAGAAACGCCTTTAGCGAAACCTTCGAGTCGATGATGACACACCTTCCGTCGGGATACTTGACCACGACATCGGGCCTGAGCGCACCGCCATCCTCCTTGAGCATCGTATTGCCATCCATGTCGACGGTCGACTGGACGAAATACTCCTCACCCTTGATGAGTCCGCTTTTTTCGAGGATTGATTCAAGCACCATTTCACCCCAGTCGCCCTGAACGGAGTTGTTTCCCTTGAGCGCCTGTGTCAGCTCGCGGGCCTCGCGCGAAATCGTATCGTTGACATTTACAAGACTCGCTATCGCCTTCTCGAGCGAGAATCTCTCGCGGGCTTCCGACGAATATGCGTCCGTCACGGACTTGCGGAAATCGGCGATATTGTCCTTGAGCGGCGAGAGAATCTGCGACAGACGCTCCTCGCTCTGCGCCTTGAAATCGGCAGAGTTGCGGTTGAGTATCTCGGTGGCCAGATTGGAGAACTGCGACCTGAGCATCTCCTCGTTGCGCGCCCTCTCGTCCTCGACATGCGACAGCGTAGCCGCGAGGGCTCCCCTCTCGCGCTCTGACTCCATCAGTGCCTGACGGGTCTTCTCGAGTTCCTTAGAGTTAGTGTCGATGGTCTGTCTGAGTGATTCAGCCTCGCGTGTCGATGCCGCAAGGTCGGCCTTGACGGCCGTGAGTTCACTGTTATGCTCTATCACGGACTCGAGGCGCGCTTTCTCGCCAAGACTGACTGCCGATTTGAGCCTGTAGGAATAGACAAGTGCTGCCACCGCTATCGCGGCAAGCAGCACACAGACAATAGTCAATACTGTCACTTCAGTTCTCAGTTAAGGATAATGCCGCCGACGGGGATTGTATTATTGAGACAAGTATAGGCGCGTGCCACCTGACGGATGCGCTCTATGGTGATGCGGGCGGGAGAATACATTTTGGTCATCGTATCCTTTTCTTGAACTGATGTTTGGGTAGGAGTAGAAATTTTTGTCATAGGCAGACAATGTCGGTTAATGTTGATGAATGTGGGATGAACAATGAGGCGTGGTAGTGATGGCGCTTCGACTATATAACGACTTTTGGTGTGCCTATATTGCGGCATCATAAAAAAATAATGACGGCTTTCACAAGTCGTCATTACCTGAACAAAATTCTTATTGTCTTTCGGGTGAACAGTGGGGGTCGAACCCACGACCTTCGGAACCACAATCCGACGCTCTAACCAACTGAGCTATGCTCACCATCTTTCTTGGTTTTGCGCTGCAAAGTTAGGCATTATTTCCGAACCGTCCAAATATTTTTACAGAAATTTTCACAGAATTTTCTAATCACCTGATTTTCAAAAGCGACGGAACAGCCCAAGCCATCACCCACATCACATCCGAGACACATCCGAAAAAATCACTATTATTAGGTATTGGTCAATATGAATATTATTGCGAAATTTGTATTCCTGAAACAAGACAAACAATAATCATCATCACGCAATGAGACTGTCTGAACTCAAGTCCGGCGACACCGCCGTCATCATAAAGATACTGGGGCACGGAGCCTTTCGCAAACGCATGATCGAAATGGGTTTCGTGAAAGGCCGCGACATAAAGGTGCTCATGGCCGCTCCCCTTCGCGATCCGGTCAAATATGAGATAATGGGCTATGAGGTATCGCTGCGGCGCTCTGAAGCAGACCTCGTCGAAGTCGAACAGACCGGCGGCGAGGGGGAACAGACGCAGCTCCCGACACACACGAATACCGTAGACGGAAACGAGCCCTCGACACAAAAGCAGTACAAGGACGGGTATCGCCGTCACACAATCAACGTGGCCCTGATCGGCAACCCCAACTGCGGCAAGACGTCGCTGTTCAACATTGCGTCGGGCGCCCACGAGCATGTGGGCAACTATAGCGGCGTGACCGTCGACGCCAAGAAGGGACAGTTCTTCTATAAGGGCTATACGTTCAACATCGTCGACCTGCCCGGCACATACTCGCTGGCCTCATATTCGCCCGAAGAGCTTTACGTCAGACGATACCTCAAGGACGAGACTCCCGACGTGATAATCAATGTGGTCGATGGGTCGAATCTTGAGCGCAACCTCTATCTCACCACCGAGCTGATAGACATGGACAGGTCCATGGTGATTGCCCTGAACATGTATGACGAGCTGGAGCGCGAGGGAGTGAAACTGGACTACCACACTCTGGGCAAGATGATAGGCGTGCCCATGGTGCCGACGGCTGCCAAAACCGGGCGCGGCATAGACGAACTCTTCGACACCGTGATAAAGGTGAACGAAGGCGACCACCCGTCGGTGCGACACGTCCACGTCAATCTCGGCACCGAAATCGAGTCTCTGCTAACCGAAATCAAGGACATACTCAAGTCGCATCCGACAGTCGGACGTCATTTCTCGCCGAGATACCTCGCCATAAAACTGCTTGAGGGAGATCCCGAAGTGGTGTCGCAAATCAAGGCCCTGCCCGACGGCGAGGAAATATTGTCGCTGAGAGACCGCAAGGTCAAGGCGTTCGAGAAACATCACCCCGACACAGACCTGACAGCAGCCATCGCCGACGAGAAATACGGTTTCATATCGGGTGCCCTCGCCGAGACACTCGAGAAGTCAGACGAGCAGGCACGTGTCAACTCAACGCACATCATAGACACCATCGTCACGAACAAGCTGTTCGGATTTCCGATCTTTCTTGCCGTGATGACATTCATATTCTGGGCCACGTTCACCCTCGGGTCATACCCGATGGAATGGATCGAGAGTCTCGTGACATGGATAGGCGATACGGTCAGGGAATATATGCCCGACGGATGGGTAAAGGATCTCGTGGCCGACGGCATCATCGGCGGTGTGGGCGGCGTCATCGTATTCCTGCCCAACATCCTCATACTCTATCTGTGCATATCGTTCATGGAAGACTCAGGCTACATGGCCAGAGCCGCATTCATCATGGACAAACTGATGCACCGTCTGGGGCTGCACGGCAAGTCGTTCATTCCGCTGGTCATGGGATTCGGATGCACCGTGCCCTCGATCATGGCCTCGCGGTCGATAGAGAGCCGCTCGAGCCGCATCATCACCATATTGATAAACCCGTTCATCAGCTGTTCGGCACGAATACCGATATACGTCCTGCTCGTAGGGACATTCTTCCCCTCGCACTCCACGCTTGTGTTCCTGTGCATATACATCTTCGGAATCCTCGTGGCCGCACTCACCGCCCGACTGCTGCGCCGGTTCTGGTTCGGGTCGGACGAGACTCCGTTCGTCATGGAGCTCCCGCCCTATCGCGTCCCCACCCTCAAGACAACCCTGCGCCACATGTGGAACAAAGGGGAGCAGTATCTGCGCAAGATGGGCGGAATCATCCTCATAGGCAGCATCATAGTCTGGGTGCTCAACTACTTCCCCAGACATGACGACAGCGCCGACACGCCTACGACCGTCACCGAGGATACCCGCATAGACCCCGCGCACGACAGCTATCTGCAGATGATGGGCAAGGCCGTCAACCCGATAATGGAGCCCATAGGATTCCACTGGCGCGCCACCGTGGCCGCCATTGCCGGACTGCCCGCAAAGGAGATTGTCGTGTCGACACTCGGAGTGCTCTATACCGGCAACGAGGAGGCGTCGGAACAGACCCTGTCGGAGAAACTGACCGAAGACAATCCTGCGACCGGGCGCCCCGACTTCAATCCGGCGGCGGCTCTGGCCTTCATGATATTCGTCCTGCTCTATTGCCCCTGCATCGCCACGATAACGGCCGTTGTCAAGGAGACCGGCAATCCTCGATACGGACTCTTCTCCATTCTCTACAACACCGCGGTGGCTTGGTTATTCGCGTTCATCGTATATCGCATCGCGCTCCTGTTCATGTAAATGCCATAACAAACACAACACGCCCGAGGCGACATCGCTTCGGGCGTGTTGTGTTTCTGACAGGACTGATATTATAAGGTTGATTGTCCGGGTTCGTGACGGAGGTCATAGCGGTTTCGCTGAGTCTCGAAGGTCTCGGGCGATTCTTTCAGCCTCCGTGTGTCAGCAAGTATGTCGTATGTTATGTCAGACGGCGCTACAGTCTCAGGCACAGGGAGTATGGTGTCTGCATCGGCCATCAGCGGCTTGTCAAGGCCGAGATACTGTGAGAGTGCATCAAGTACCATCTGCGTGGCCCTGATCTTGCCCTCGCGAGAATAGCCCGCGATGTGCGGCGTGGCGAAGAGTGCCTTTTCGAGCAACGAGCGGTTTATTTCGGGCTCCCCCTCCCAACAGTCTATGCCGACGGCAGAGATTTTTCCGCTGTCGAGTCCGCGCAACAGCGCGGCGGTATCGGCAACGGGGCCTCGGGCGGCGTTCAACACAAGAGGGCTACGTTTCAGACTATTTATAAAGTCGTCTCCCACAAGGTGATATGTCGGATAACGGCCTTCCCTGACCAGAGGCGTATGCACGGTGACAATGTCGGCCTTGTCGGCAATCTCGTCCAACGAGCAGTATGTATATCTGTCCGGAGCCGTCAGACTCAGCGGTGGGTCATTGACCAGAACATCCATGCCGAGGGCGCGCGCCCAGCGAATCAGTATCGAGCCCACGTTGCCGGCGCCGATAACACCGAGCGTGCGTCCCTCATAGCCTCCGGTCTCGCGGACGGCAGCAAGCACCCACTGAGCCACCGCCGGGGCGTTGCATCCGGGCGCATTTGCCACAGTGATGCCCGCGGAGCGGCAATAGTCAAGGTCGATATGGTCCGTGCCAATGGTCGCCGTGCCCACGAAGCCCACGCGGCTGCCGCCGAGCAACGACTCGTCACACTTGGTGCGGGTGCGTGTGATTATGGCATCGGCGTCGCGGACACCTTCGGGAGTAAGGTCGTGCGTCACTTCGGCGCCGAGGGTCTCGACAAGCGGCTTGGTGATGAACGGTATGTTGGGATCGACAGCTATTTTCATCAATAGGAAATTTGCCAGATATATAGCCCGGCATAGATGGCGAGCAATGATAGAATCAGTATGTAGCCACGGCGCGAGGCTGTGTATCGGAAGAAAAATCCGACCTGAAAGGCGACCGAGGCGTTGAGGAGGGTGACATAGAACTGCAGGTGGGTGAAATTGACGATGGCAAAAATGCCGGTTGCCACAGACACCAAGGTCAGCAGTCCGTTATAGGCACGCGAACGGGCGTTGAATCCGAATATCCTGAAGAGATTGAGCAGTCCCAAAAAGAATCCGAGCATCAACGTGACGCCCACCGTCACCACAAACGGCAATCCGCCCGGCAGTGTCGGAATCAACGTCGGGGGTGTCCAGAAGAAATGCGGCATCCGAGGCCACGGTGCAAGTCCGAGGCCATAGACTATCCACAGAGGGGTGACAAGACCAATCAGCATTGCCAGCAACTTCTTGAAGCGGAACAGCTTCATCTGCCCCAGTCCGGCAATGAACACCGGTACATAGAGCAGGAAGGCATAGTCTATCAGAGCGCCGGCCGACAGCACGGCGAACGTCAGGAAAACTCTGCGCGAGCTGACCCTCTCGGCATAGATACTGAACATGAGCCAGACGCACACCATTACGGCAAGGGCCAGTATGGAAGACCCGCTCAAGGCGCCGGCGACGCCGGGCGTGGCACAGGTCGCGAACATGAAGAACGCGACAAAGAATATCGACATGGTGCGCAGCAGGTTGAACTGCCTGTTCAGAAATATCATCATCGCCGACACCCCGGCAAGCACCGCGATGTTGGCGACAAACGACATTTCGGGCATGGCTCCGAACCATGTCGAGGGTGATGGCAATGCAATGGTATTGCCCGCCGGCCAGTCGGGCACACGGCCGGAGACCAGCGCGCTCCATGCCATCCATACGCCGGCGAGGGAAATGATCACGGCCACCCCCCGCGAGCGCAGGATGTTTGTCAGATGAAGTTCGCGACGTGTCACCTTGACTTCTCGATGGCCTGAAGGTCAGCGCCTATGTCGCGACGGAAATACTTGCCTTCGTAGTCTATAGCCCCGGCTCCCTTGAAACTTGCAGCGAGGGCGCTGTCAAGGTCTTCGCCATAGGCGCTGCAGGCAATGACACGGCCGCCCGAGGTGACGAGATTGCCTTCGGCATCCTTCTTGGTGCCGGCGTGGAAATATACGGTGCCTTCGGGGGCTTTGTCGGCGCCGGTGATTACCTTTCCCTTGGGATAGCTTCCGGGATAGCCGCCCGAAACGACCATGACGGTGGTGGCATAGCGGGGATCAATCTCGAGAGGCATGGTGCCGAGGTTGCCCGATGCAGCGGCATGGAGCAGGGGGAGAAGGTCGGATGCTATGCGCAGCATCACCACCTCGGTCTCGGGGTCGCCCATGCGGACATTGTATTCAATCACCATGGGCTCGCCGTCGACATCAATGAGGCCGAGGAAGATGAATCCGCGATACGTGATGCCCTCCTCGATGAGTCCGTTGACGGTAGGGAGAACTATGCGCTCCTCGACCTTTTTCATGAACTCGTCGTCGGCAAACGCCACGGGGCTCACGGCACCCATGCCGCCGGTGTTGAGGCCGGTATCGCCCTCGCCGATGCGCTTGTAGTCCTTGGCCACGGGGAGGATGCGGTATCCGCCGTTGCCGTCAGTCAGCACGAATACCGAGCACTCGATGCCCTTGAGGAACTGCTCGATGACTACGGTAGCCGACGAGGCGCCGAACATACCGCCGAGCATCTCGCGCAGCGAGGCGCGGGCCTCGTCGAGAGAGTCGATGATAAGCACGCCCTTGCCGGCTGCAAGACCGTCGGCCTTGAGGACATAGGGGGGACGGAGTGTCTCGAGGAACTTCTCTCCCTCGGCGAGTGTCTCGGCCGTGAAACTGCGGTAGGCGGCAGTGGGGATATTGTGGCGCTCCATGAAGCGTTTTGCAAAGTCCTTGCTGCCCTCGAGTGCGGCACCGGTCTTCGAGGGGCCGACCACGAGCGGACTGCCCGGACGGGATGCGAAGAAGTCATATATGCCGGCCACGAGAGGATCCTCGTTGCCTACGACAATCATATCTACACCATTCTCACCGGCAAAACGTGCGATGGCCTCGAAGTCGAGGGGCGAAATCGCCACATTCTCGCCGTATGCGTCAGTGCCGCCGTTTCCGGGAGCAATATAGAGTTTGGCGAGTTCGGGGCTCTTTGAGAGTTTCCATGCTATGGCACATTCACGGCCACCCGATCCGAGCAGCAGCACGGTGAGGGGCTTGCGCTGCTCCATGAGAGTCTCTCCGGTATTGAAGGGGCTCTTCTCGGGTGAATTGTTGACAGGATAACGCAGAGTGTTGAGATTCTGTTGGATTGACATATTTATGGTGAAATGTGATGGTGGTTATTGATTAGTCCTGTTCTTGGTTGTTGTCGTTGTTGTTGCCTGCGTCGGGACGCTTCCAGCGACGGCGAGTGCGCATGAAGGGGCCGTCTGCGGCAGGTATCGAGGGCTGTGTCGGGGTGTCGCCCAGACCCTTGAGGGCGTGTTCGTTGCGACGCCTCGAGAGTATCTCCTCGGCCTCGCTGCGCTGTGCGGTCTCCTCCTTGAATCGGCGGCGGTTCTCCTCGTTGCGGGCGAATCCGCCCTTCTTGGGTCGATATAGCTCGCTCAGGGCCGAACGCTTCTCGGGGCCCTTGCGCTGCGAGTCGCGGGGCGACTTGTCGCGACGGCGGTCCGAATTGCGGCCACCCATACCCTTCTCGCCGGCCTCGCGGCGCCACTGTGCGTCGGTCTTGCGAGCCGGGCGCGATGAGCGCTCGGTCTTTTCACGCTTCACAACACCTCCGGCGCGGCGGAAGTCGTCCTTCTTGCCCTCGAAGGTCACATACTCCCTCAGCACGCAGTCGATGCCGCCGTTCTGCATCTCCTCGCTGATCGAGGGTGTCAGGCCGATGCGGTCCATGCAATCCATGTTGGACGAGATGACCCACGAGTGATAGCCGCAGAAAATATGCTTGAGCTTTGAGCCGAGCACGTGGTAGAGCTCCTGAATATCCTCGGGATTGATGCGCTCGCCATAGGGGGGATTGGTCACGAGCACGCCGGGGGTATCGTCAACGGGAGCCTTCTCCCACTGTCGTATCGAGCGCACGCGCAGTGTCACGATGTCGTCGATGCCGGCAGAGAGGACATTGTTCTCGGCAACGGCAACGGCCTTGGGCGACACGTCGGCGCCATAGATCTTGAACGGGATGTCGACACGTCTCTCCTTCTCGGCCAGCACGCGGTCAAGGAGCTCGCTGTCAAAGTCACGCCAGTTCTCGAAGGCCCAGCCCTTGCGATAGCTGCCCGGAGCGATGTCAGCCGCTATCATAGCGGCCTCGACAAGGAACGTGCCCGAGCCGCACATGGGGTCAACGAGGGGCGATTCGCCCTTCCAGCCGCTCTTGAGGATGATGCCGGCGGCAAGCACCTCGTTGATGGGGGCCTCGGTCTGGCCGGTGCGCCAGCCGCGCTTGTGCAGCGACTCGCCCGACGAGTTGAGCGAGATTGTTACCCTCTCGCCGTCTATGTGCACGTTTATCTTGACGTCAGGCTCGCCGTCCACGCACACGTTGGGGCGCTTGTCCTCGCCGAAACGGTCCTTGAACCAGTCGACCACGGCATCCTTGACACGATAGAGCACGAAGTGCGAGTTCGTGAACACGTTTGAGTGTACCGTCGAGTCGATGGCAAATGTCTTGCCCAGACTCAGCACGCTGCCCCAGTCATACTCCTTGACAAGCTCGTAGAGCGAATCGGTGTCCGAGGCGGTGAACTTGTAGACAGGCTTGAGAATCGAGAGTGCCGTGCGGCACCAGACGTTGGCGCGATACATCATGGCCAGATCACCCTCGAACGACACCATGCGGCAACCGGGGGTTACTTTCTGCGCTCCGAGAGACCTGAGTTCGTCGGCCAGTACATCTTCGAGACCCTTGAGGGTCTTTGCAACTAATTCAAATGACATGGGGTATATGATTTGTGCTGTTGTTATCGTTTTACATTTTCTTGAAATTCTCCGGATTGGCCTGTATCAGCTTCTCGCCGGGAGCCACCGGCGACGTCACCCAGAGGTTGCCGCCGATGACGGCTCCGTCGCCGACGTTGATGCGACCGAGTATCGTGGAGTTGGCATAAATCACCACGTTGTCGCCTATGACGGGATGGCGGGGTATCCCCTTGACGGGATTGTCGTTCTCGTCCTTGACAAAACTGCGGGCACCGAGAGTGACGCCCTGATATATCTTGACATTGTCGCCGATGATGGCCGTGGCGCCGATGACGACACCGGTGCCGTGGTCTATGACGAAACTTCGGCCTATCGTGGCACCCGGATGGATGTCTATGCCCGTATCGGAATGGGCCTGCTCGGAAATCATGCGTGGCAGGATGGGGACACCGGCCACCAGCAGCTCGTGGGCTATGCGGTGGCTCATGGTGGCACGCAGTCCGGGATAGCAGACAATCACCTCGTGTGTCGAGGTGGCTGCGGGGTCGCCGAGAAACGTGGCGTCGACATCTGTATCGAGAATGGCACGAAGTGCAGGGAGACGGTTTATGAACAGGACTGCCGCCCTGTCGGCCTCGGCATTGATGCTGTCGAGGGTGCGCTCGCAGTCTGAGTCGGCAAAACAGAGCGCCGCACATATCTGGTGGTGCAGCAGGCGTCGCAGTTCGTGGCAGTCGAGAGTCATGCGCGAACGCAACTCTGACGACGACACCACGGTATCGTCATAAAAACCGGGAAACATCAGCCCGCAGGCAAGGCGGACAATACGCCTCACCGTTGTGTTGGACAACAGCGGCTCACCCTCGTTGCGGCGTCGCGGACACACATGGTGCATGGTGTCAAAATCGCACAGCGAGTCGACAACTCCTTCCATCTCCCGTAACGACGGGACTGCGGCTTCCTGTTCCATAACTTCAATTTAAAGTGCAAAGTTACGAAAAAAGCCGCTAACATGACCATTATTCCGGAAAAATATTCAAGGATAAAAATGCGAAATATCCCAAAGAACATTCCAATAAGAAGTGCAACAGGCTCCCACTGACGAGGAGCGATGAGATAGCCGACGAAATCGCCGCCTTGTCCAAGAAAGAGTGTGATATTGGGCAAAATTAGATTTAAAAAGTTGCAAAGTTCCCAGCAAAATGATTATCTTTGCATCAAAATTAGGAATATGACAATTACTGATTGGATACGCCACCGTGACATGACCGGTAAGCCTTGCTTCTCATTCGCTGAAGTCAGGGAAGCATTTCCCGTGTCATCTGAAAAGACGATTGCCAATTCTCTCAGTCGCTTGGTAAGCCGAAAAGTATTGGCTCTGCCGGCAAAGGGATTCTATTGCGTGATACCGTCACAGTATGCGCTACATGGTCTGCTACCCCCGTCATATTATGTAAATCAGTTAATGACGTATTGCGAAAAGCCATACTATGTCGGATTATTGAGCGCTGCAGTTTTCTGGGGGGCGGCACATCAAAGGCCTCAACAATTTTCTGTCATGACTGTTCCCCCTAAATTCCAACGGTCTAAAAACAGAAACAATTTGTTGCTTTGGTTCTATCGGCAATCTATCCCGGAAAATTTCCTCCTTGAAAAAAACACCGAGACATCGTCGGTAAAGTATTCTAACGCTGAATTGACAGCCTTGGATTTAGTTCAGTTTGATCAACATATCGGTGGGTTGTCACGAGCTGCGACTGTGCTTTCAGAACTTTTGGAGTTTACAAATTTCAATGAAGCCTCAAATGAATTGTTTTCTTACACCACACTTCCAACTATCCAGCGACTTGGATATATCGTGGACATCATACTTGAAGATAAGGCGCAGGCAAATGTAATATATCAAGAAATGACTAAATATAGAAACAAGATACAATATTGTTATCTAAGCAATAGTCATAAACGTGATAAAGATGTTGTTGACAAGCGATGGCGTGTATATGTAAACGTCGAAATAGAACCTGATGACATATGATTAAAAGAGAATCAATTTTAGAATGGAATGAATTCCTTCCATGGCAAGATAAGGCTATGGTGGAGCAGGACTTGATTATTTCGCGTGCACTCGTGGCAATTTTCAGTGATGATTTCCTCGCTTCGCAGCTTGCTTTTCGCGGTGGTACGGCTCTGCATAAACTATACATAAGTCCGCAACCGCGTTACAGCGAGGATATTGATCTCGTTCAAATCACTGCGGGACCGATAAAACCCATAATGTATCGGCTCGGGGAAGTTCTGGATTTCTTGCCAAACCGTGTTACCAAGCAGAAACGGTATAACAATACCATGCTATTTCGGTTGGAGTCAGAGATTCCTCCGGTGGTGCCTATCCGCCTGAAGATTGAAATCAACTGCTTTGAACATTTCAATGAACTCGGCTTAGTCAAAGTCCCGTTTGAAGTCAACAACTCATGGTTTTCAGGAAGCTGTGAAATAACGACTTACAAACTCGACGAATTGCTTGGCACCAAGTTAAGAGCCTTGTATCAGCGAAGAAAAGGCAGAGATTTATTCGACCTATATGCGGCACTGACCAAGGCGGATGTCAACACTGATGAAATAATGCGTTGCTACCACCGCTATATCGGATTCAGTGTGGCTCAGCCTCCTACCAAAAAGCAGTTCCTGCTCAATATGGAAGAGAAGATGACCGACGGCGAATTTCTTGGCGATACCGCAATGTTGCTTCGCCCTGAGTTGGATTTCAATGCTGATGCAGCCTTCAATCTCGTTCTGAACGAACTTTTGGAAAAACTCAAATGATTCTCTATAAAAAGACGGAATGAAGGGCTGATTTATTTAGCAATCCGGTATAATCCCCCAAAAGTGCATCAAAAGGCATAAAACTCTTCGAATTGTTTTTAACATATCAACCGGGCTTTGCTACTGACCCATTTTTTTGCTAATTTTGCAGCATAATATGACCGAATAGCAGGATTATGATAAAGGCATTGTTTTTTGATATTGACGGTACGCTTGTCAGTTTCAGGACTCACCGGATACCCGAGTCGACCGTGAGGGGTCTGACCGAGGCCAAGGAGGCGGGGGTGGAAATATATATTTCGACAGGGCGTCCGTACAGAATCATCAATAATATATGCCAGATCGAACACCTGATTGACGGATATATAACGACGAACGGGGCCTATTGCTTTATCGGCGACAGGGTCATATCGTGCTCGCCCATAGATGACGCCGAAGTCAGGACTGTGCTCGGGATGTCTGACAGTCTCGGATTTGCCTGCATGGTGGTGGGCGAGAAAGACCTGTGCATGTATAATATCGACGACAACGCAAGGCACGTCTTCAGCGACATACTAAACGTGCCCGACTATGGCGCGGACACGCCTGTCGAGAAGGTGCTGGGGCAGAGGATTTTGCAGCTCTCCCCTTTCATCACGCCCGAACAGGAGGCCGAGATGATGCCGTCGCTCAAGGCCATCGAGTCTGGCCGCTGGCATCCGGCCTTTACAGACATGACCGCCAAGGGTGTCAGCAAGGCCAAGGGGCTGCTGGACATCGCCTCTTATCGCGGATTTGACATCCGCGAGACCATGGCGTTCGGCGACGGGGGCAATGACCTTTCGATTATAAAGAAGGCCGGGACGGGCGTGGCGATGGGCAATGCCAACGAGATCCTCAAGCTCCATGCCGACTATGTCACGACCTCGGTCGACGACGACGGAATCAGCAACGCCCTGAGACATTTCGGCGTAATTTAGACCAATTTTTCGCACTCAAGCAGACAAAAAAACAGCTTTTTCTTAAAATTCCTCCGAAAAAATTTGGAGGATATGTGGATTATTATCTAATTTTGCGGCATAGTGGCAAAAAGCCATATCGAAAAACAATAGTATTTGAGTTGTACTATGACAAACTTCAAGCAGATCATCACCAATCAGACAAGCTCCGGCCCGGATGGCACGGGGAGGCGAAGATCGTGTCTTGAATAGAACACACATTCCACTAATTTTTCAAGGCAAAATCAACGTCCGCAGACTACCGACAGCACGGATTGCGTCCTGACGCATCGTGTCCGGTCTTGGCTGACGCGCACATTGACATGCTTGTGCATGAGGGAGAAGATGGTTCTCCCCTACACCGTTACGCACTGTTCCCACGGGACGCCCTGCCGGGTGTTCCGTGACACTGATTCACAACCTTGAAATATTAACTCAAAAAAACTCAAACGATATGGCAACCAACAACAAATTCATCCCCTGCATAGAGAACGTACAGATCCATCCCTATTCTCCCGGCTCGAAACTCGCCACCTGCACCCCCGGATTCGAGCACTTCGACGACCGCTCGCACTTCATGCTGTTCCGCAACATGACCCACATCGCGGTCAAGATCGACGCTACGAATCCGGAGTTCGACAATCCACGCCGCCGTCGTTCCAAGAAGACATTCTTCGTCAACGTCTATGATGTCGAGGACGAGGTGGTCATCTCGTCGCGCTCCATCTACATCGACATGGGCGCCGACGACTGCATAGAGACCTATCGCACCGACGTGCCTCTGTATTTCACGCAGATAGACACCGAGAAGCATTACTGGCTCGAGGTCGTGATACCCGACGGCGAGGACAGGACCGTTGTGTTCCGCAAGGAGTTCAGGTTCATCAGTTGCGTCAAGCCGCTCCCGACACGATACTACACCCCTCTGCGTGCCGGCATCGTGCGCCCGAACGCCTCCGACCCCAAGGCTGACACCTGCGAATTCTATAAGGAGGCGCACGACAACATCTGGTCGGACAGCGATTTCAAGGTCGTTTTCGAGCTTGAGGACAACATAAGCCGCACGCTCGGATTTGCCCCCGAACTTTACGCGCAGGTCGACTCTGACGACAAGAGCGCTCTTTATCCCGTCAATCTGTCCGACCCAACCGAGGATGAGGAGGGGCGCAAAATCAGAACGGCGACCGTGACGATTCCCGTGTCGTCAACCTCTTACGGATTCGACAGCTCACTGTCACTGCGGGTGAATCTGAAGTCTCAGGGCTACATATTCGCCACCGCCGCGTTCTTCACGTCGTCCGACAGAAACGTCAAGGGTACGCTCACCGAGTCGGAGCTGGTGAAATGCGAGCTCGACAGCAATGCGAAGTGGTTCGAGCTGGTCACCGAGCGGTCCAAGGAATGGGACCTCGCGTCTGCCGAAGACCGTAGCGCCATCGACGACCTCAACAACATGGTTGGACTGAACGAAGTCAAGAACAAGGTCAGGGCCTATCGACACCTGATGGAGTTCTTTGACAAGCGCCGCAAGGCCGGACTCAACACCAAATATCCTCCGCTCCACGCCATGTTCCTCGGCTCGCCCGGCACCGGCAAGACCACGGTAGCCAAGATTCTAGGCCGCGTGCTCAAAGAGTGCGGCGTCCTCTCGTCGGGCCACGTGGTGGTCAAGGAGCGCGCCACGCTCATAGGGCAATATTACAGCTCGGAGGCCGAGAACACGCTCAAGGCCCTCGAGATGGCCAAGGGCGGAATACTCTTCATAGACGAGGCTTATCAGCTATCCGTGCCGTCAGACCCCAAGGACCCCGGCCGCTGGGTGATAGACTCGCTGATGACGGCGATGGCCGACGAATCCGACAGGGACTGGATGCTGATTCTGGCCGGATACACCGAGCCGACACAGCGGCTGCTGGAACTGAATCCCGGACTGGCATCGCGCATCCCGGCCTCGAACATCTACAACTTCGAGGATTATGACGACTCGGAGCTGATGGAGATAGCCCGAGGCTATTTCAAGGCTCAGGAGTTCACGCTCACGCACAACGCCGAGCGCAAGTTGCAGGAAAAGCTCGAGGCGGACTACAGGTCGAAAGGCAAGGAGTTCGGCAACGGTCGCCACGTGATGAATCTGATAGAGACGCATATACTCCCGGCCATGGCCACCAGACTGGCAGGCACCGACGACATGTCGGCCGAGACACTGTCGACGATCAGGAGCTGCGACATACCCGCGCCCGAGACCGAGATCCAGCGCAACATGCGCCGCGCACCCAGAATGGGTTTTGTCGGATGACGTCGGCGTCAGGCAGACTTGAGGATGATCTCAACAACCTCGGGCCATGCTCCGAAACGGAAAGTGAGGTTGCTGCCGACACCCGTACTGACATAGAGCACGCGGTCTCCCTCGCGGTACTCGCCGCCCCACTCGCGGTAGACGAACCGCGAGGGAGAGAACCGACCTATCCTGAACTGCATGGCGTGAGTATGGCCGGCAAGGGTGAGGGCCACATCGCTGTCGGGCAGCACCTCGCGCCTCCAGTGCGTGGGGTCGTGACTCAGGAGCACCTTGAATGTTCCCTCGGGCAGATCCCTGAGCGCGTGCCGCAGGTCGGCCCGTGCCGGGAACGGCGGCTTGCCGTCATTCTCGACACCCACAATGGCCATCGAGGCACCGCCGCGGCTGATGATGCGCGACTCGTTGACAAGCAGTTCCCACCCCATCTCGCGCTCCTTGGCGCAGAGAGCCTGCGACGCCTTGACGGCACCGTCGCGCTCGCGATACTTGAGATATGCGCAGTAGTCGTGATTGCCCAGCACGGAGAACACCCCGTCAGGCGCCTTGAGACGCTCGAGCTCGGGCATGAACTCGTCGACCTCCGAGGGACGCAGATTCACCAGATCGCCCGTAAAGGCAATGGCATCGGGATGGAGTGAGTTGACCTTGTCGACGATCTTGCGGACCGTGTCGGGTGACTTGTGATAAGTGCCGATATGAAAATCGGTCAGCTGGACAATCCTGTAGCCGTCAAACTGAGGCGGAAGATTGTCGAAACGCATCTCGACCCGATGTACCGTAATGATTTTCCATCCGAAGAAAAGCCCGAAAAACGACAACGTCATCACGACGAGGGCTATGGTGACGCCGCTGTAATAGCCCAGCGGCTCGGCAAAAGGCAAGACGTCAGACGATGTGGCGCCGAGCCACGCCACGAGGGCGAAGAGCGCCTTTGGGAGGGCGACACCGAGGATGAGCGCCGTGAAGATGTTCATCACGCCCGCGTTGAACCGCTTGAAGGCCATCGCGAAGACCGCGAGGAACACAAACAGGAACGAGGGCACCCAATAGATGACACTCCATATAGCGCGTCCTCCCCTCACATAAGTGTCCCATATATAGAGGTCGGGGGCCAGAATGCCTGCCGCGACAAGGAGAATGACATATATCATGACTCCGCAAATATAGGACAAAAATGTGAGAGGAGGATAAACTTTAACCTTATTTATCAGAAGCAGTAGGCTGCTCCGAGCGCAAGCGATCCGTTGGCCAGCAGATTGTGCGGCGCGTGCGACATGATGCCGCGCGTCCAGCCCATCAGCGTGGGCGACAGGGTCAGCTCGATCTGACGGGCCACCTGCCAGCGTCCCTGAAGACCCAGTTTGAAGGCCGCGCCCACGCCGCTGCCGTTCTGGTCGCTCCAGCCGATACCGGTGCCGGCCAGTCCGACGAGGTTGAACTTGCCCGAGGGGGCACCCGTCATCAGGGTGGTGATGTCGAGCATGTAGTCTATGCCGAACGTGCTGATGTTGAGCTTGCGGTCCTTGCCTTTCAGACGGGCCATGTTGTAGTCATAGTAGACCTGCAGACCGCTCGTGCCGCTGAGCCATCCACCCACGGCGCCGTTGAACGCCCAAGTGATCTTGTCTGGAGACAGAGCCTCGCTGAACAGACCGGGGGCAACCGAGATGCCGACGAACATAGGCTTGCGCACCTTCTCGTCGCCTACGAGCACGGACGAGCTCCGGTACTGGTGGCGTCCCTCCATCTTGTAGGTGAAACCAGCCATGACACGCCACTCGGGGTTGACCTTGTGACGGTATTCGGGGATGTCGAGAAGCTGTGCCTGAGGCTCGATGACGAGATCGACGGCGTCGGACAGACGGAACGAGGCCTGCAGACCCGCACGGGGGCCCCACACGAACTTGTGTTTGCCGCCGTCATAGTAAGCGGCGCCACCCGTGAGACCGGCAAAGGCGCGGAGGTCAAAGACGCGGTCGGGGTTGAATCCGTTGGCAAGGGCCGAAAGGCTGACCATATAGTCGGCTGTGGCAGACAGCGAGCGATAGGGCTTCTTGGTCGAGTAAATCTCGGCGTCGAGTCCGAGACGCCATGCGCTGACGGGGCTAAACCACGAGCCGAACATGAATGATGCTGCCGCGGCCTTGGTCCACTTACCCGAGCGCTGGAACGTGCCGCCCTCGAATGTCATGAATGCATGACGGCCATTGTCGTAGAGCGAATCCTCGAGTATGCTGAAACTCTTGTTATACTCCTTCGAGCCACGGTTGCGATAGATGAAGCCGAGGCTGAGCGACGGCATCATGGCAAAGGAGTTGCTATAGGTATTCTGCGAGATGGACTTGCCGAACACTCTGAGCTGAGGTTCGAGGAACAGGCCGACATTTTGGCTGACATTGAGTATGCCCTGAAAGCCGGCATGGAATCCGGGGAATATCTTCTTGTCGAGACCCGAGACATAGGCGCCGGTGACACCGAGGGCAATATTGGACTCGACGCGGCGGTCGGGGTCATAGCCGTTCATGAGCGAGTTGAGATTCAGCAGATAGTCGACGTCGGCCATGCCGTCCCAGCGCCTCGAGCGTCCGGCCTCCTTGATGGCACCGCCACCAACCTGAATCCTGAGACCCGAGGACGCGGTGAACCATTTGCCCGCAAAGATAGTGGCCTGCGGCGAAATCCTGTCCTTGAGGCCGCTGAGATTGTTGCCGAGGGCGGCAATCGAGCCCGAGAAGCCAAAGAACAGGTTGTTGCGGAACATATCGTTGACAAACAGCGAATTGTCCACACGCCTGTATCCGAGACCCTCGTTGAGCCTGTAGCCGAGACCTATCATCACCTGCGCCTCCCAGTCATAGCGGCGCCACGACTTGTGGTCGTCAAGTCCGTCGGTATAGATGCCCAGACGGGGCTCGAGATAGAGATATGTCGATTGCGTCAGATAGAGTCTGGGCTGCAGGGCCATGCGCACGCCTGCGGCTCCCCAGAGCTTGTGTCCCTCGCGGTGCAGGCCCTGAACTTCGGCACCAAGAGCGCCGATCAGCTCGAAGCGTCGCGACGGATTGTCGTCGCGCAGCAGCGACGACAGATTGATGAGCCAGTCGGCCGAAACGGCGCCGAAGAAGGGCTTGTGTTCCCCCTCGCCGTGATGACGACCGCCCGATATGCCGACGCGCCAGCCGTGGACGGGAGTAACCCAGTCGCCCACGGTGAGTCCGGCCCTGTAGCCTGAATTGGCGCCGCCGATAAAGCCGTCGTGAGCCCTCATCCAAGCCGGGCCGCCCTCGGCCGATATGAACAGTCGGTCGCCGAATTTCTTTGTCTCGAATCGGCGCGCGGGCGCGGGGCGCTGCAGCACATAGTCGAGAGCATTGAATGTTGAGTCGTATGCCTCTGTCTGAGCCGAGAGAGAGTCTGCGGACGCCAGCACCACTGCCGAGACACAGAGTATAGTATGAAGAAACTTCATTGTATTGTCTATATGGAATTGTGAAACAGTGAGGTGAACAAAATCACTCGACATCCTCGAGCAGGTCTACGAGATCGCCGTCCACTTTGGCGACCTCGCGCAGCTGCGGGTCAAGACGGAATGCATTCTCGATATGGTTTATGGCGGCAGTGTATTCGTCCACTCGGTTGGCTGCAACGGCCTTGAGGTACTCCTCGCTCGCCGTGCCGCCGAGATGCTGGGCCTTGCGCCATGCCTGATCGTTGGCCTTGACGGCCAGAAGCATCACCACCTCGTTTATGGGCGATTCAGCCGATACTTCCTGCATCACGTTCTCGTATCTGCCATTGAAGACCTCGGTATAGACCTTTGCCTTGTGGAATCGGGGATCTTCGTCGGGGAGGGTCGATGCCAGCGAGTCGGCCTCGTGATAGCGGTATGTGGACAGGCATGCCGCAATCTGGTTCAAGCGTGCCTCGTCGGGAATCTTCTTGGCTCCGGGGACGAGGAACGGCGCCAGTATCTCGGGGTCGGGTTGACCTTTTTCCAGCATGAGCGCTGCGAGGTCTGTCGCGGCGACAAGGAACTTGGGATGCACCTCGAGTGCCTTGCGTAGCATTGTCTCCTTCTCCTCGGGTGTCTTGGCTACGTTGCGATAGAGCCGGAAGAACTCGAATCTCGACAGCGAGGCAGGCTTCTTGGCATAGACCTCGGCAATCTCGTCGTCGGTGAGATAGCGGTATTGCGAGGTGACGAACTCATAGCTCACGCGGCGCAGGCGTGGCAAATATGTCCGGGCGATGACATCCCTGTAGAACGGCAACCGGGTGATGTTGGCAGACTGTCTGTCGGGGTTGCCCTCATACTTGTCGACTATCTCCTTGACCTTGTCGGCCTCCTCGACCAGCGAATCGGCGCGGAGCATGGCCACCAGAGGCTCCCATGTGGCCACCGAGGCGTCGGCCGACGTCTCGACGTAGCGTCTCGTGGTCGGCGAGAGGTTGGCGTAGACAAAATCAAGGGCCGATTTCATACGTTGCTGCGCCAGCGTCAGGTTGCGCATATAGTTGCCCTCGGGCGAGGCCGTGGTAGCGATGGTGAAGCTCTTGAGTGCGGCGTCGGGGTCGTTCTCGACCATGCGGAGCTGATTCATCAGCGATTCCATCTCGCGGCGGTTGTCACCCTGATCCATGTCGAGGTTGGACTTGCCCACCGCAAACGTCAGCATCACGTCGCCCTTGGTGTCGCGCAACTGCATCTCGGGCGTGGGCATGAACGCCGAGTCCATAACCTCGGATCCGAGCAGCGAGTACTGGAAGAAACGCAGGGGATTGACCACGCCACGGGCAATGGTGGTGGTGTCGCGATAGAACACGCGGTTGTAATTCTCCATGGCCATAAGCATGTCGCAGCGGAAGTCGTCGTCGGGACAAGCCACCCAGACGGAGTCGTTGTAGGTGATGACGGCGTCACCCTTGCCGTGCTCCTTGCCCTTGACCTCGGAGTATCTTGACAGCGGATCCTGCGACTTGTCATAGTCATACATGCGCTCCTGAGTGATGTCATAGCGGCGACCATCGAACACGATGGGCTTCATGTACTGCATCTTGCGGCGAGTGACATTAAACAGCTCGGGCTGGATGATAAGGCGTGTCGACGATCCGAAAAGACGGCGGGGCACCTTGACGCGGGTCTTGATGGTGAGATAGTTGCCCTTGACCTCGATGTCGGTGGGCTCGGGGGCCACCACCTTGAGCTTGCTTTTGGCGGCCACGGTGACCTCGTCGAGCGTTATTGACGACCTCGCGAGACTGACGTCGAGAGTCAGTCGGCCCTCGACGGGCACCTCGGTCTCCTCCGAGCCGAGAATCGAGAACAACAGCTTGCCGTCCGAGTCTATCACGACCAGATACTTGCCCTCCTCGTTTGTCGAAGCGAGCAGCTTGTCATTCTCCACGTTATATATGCATACGCCCTGCAGGGGCTCGCCGGCGGTGTTGGTCACGATGCCGCGCACGTTTATATCCTTGGCCGAGGCCGTCATGGCGGTCAGCGCCACGAGGGCAGCGGCGGCAAAACGATTCATGTTCTTCATATCAAGCATCATTACCGATTATTTTAGCACATAGGCAAACGACACGCCCAGACGGGGCACGGGCACCCATCGCGACATATTGACATTCTCGGGTTGCTCGGCCGGTTCGTGCCACTGTCGGCCACGGGCTCGGCCCAGACCTATGCCGGCAGTGAACTCGACGTTCCAGTGGCGCGACAGCACGAGGGCATAGCCATAGTCTACGCCAAGAGCAAAGAGATCGCCCTTCCAGTGACGGTCGCGCAGGCGGAAGTCAAAGAGCATGGCCGTGGCGCTGACGCCCACGAAATGGCGGGCCATGGGGCGGTTGAGCCACCAGCGCAACTGCGGGCTGATGTTGATGTTGCGCAGACGTATGTCATTGAAACCGGGATAGTGGCCGAGGGGCGACCCGCCGACGTCGATGCCGAGTGTGATTTTGCGTGACATACGGGCCTCGAGCGCGAGGTTGGGCGAGGCAAGGAGCCATTCGAGTGCATTGGTTCTGATCGCAACCCTCTGGGCATGCGCCTCGCCGACACACAATATGGCAATAAGCATAAACAGCAAACGAATTTTTCTTGTCATCTGAAATATCGTATCTATTTGGAAAACAGTCAGGACCCTCGACGGGCACTCTGAATAGTAAGTTGTAAAAAACAGCGAAAAACCAACAGTTGTAAACGTGAGGCGATATAAATCGCCGAGATTATAACGTGTGAGGAGGCGAATTGTTCAACCGGTTATGTCCTCCATTTTCACCAGACCTGTCGCTATGGCAAAAATGGTGAGACCCGCGGGCGAATGTATCTTGAGTTTCGATGCGATATTGCGGCGATGGGTCATCACGGTGTTGACCGAAACATTCATGTTTGCCGCAATCTCTTTGTTTGAAAGACCCTTGACGATCTGCAATATCACGTCGCGTTCTCTGGGACTGAGTTCAGAGCATCTCGGGTCTTTGGGTTCGGGAGCAAGCAGGGCCGAGACCTTGCGTATTATCTCCTCGCGTGTTTCATATATGTCGACGGTATCGTCAAAGACCGACCGCACCGAATCGGGCACGGCACCGGTCAGGACTCCGATGCTCCTCACGTCGGCGCCAAAAGCACCTATGGTGAAGGGGTCGGCTATCGCAAGCGAAATATCGTCGGAAGCGATGTCTGAGACAAAGGCCACGCAATCAAGCGTCTGCAACACATTGCGGATACCCTCTTCGATCAGGGGCGAGGACAATCTTATGGCTACCGTCTGTCTCCTCATGACAAAGTCTGTTCGAGTCGTCTGAGAAGGGGCACGAGAATGCGATTCTCTATTTCGGAATGCACTTTCAGGTCTGCCTCGCAGTTGCAGATGTCCACGAGAACATCATACATGCGGTATGGCACCGAGGTGGTGTAATACCGCAGTATGATGTTTTTGAGTTCGGACAGATTGTCCTCGACATCGTGGTCGTGACGTTTCAGGAAGTCGTCGGCCGAATATCCGCACCTCTCCCCTCTCTCCAGTCGGGCTACATAGGGGAAGAGCACCGTCTCCTCATACTCGAAATGAGATTTGCCCGACTCTATGTAATCGTCGAAATACTTGACGATTATGGGATTTATCTGAGCCTGTGCGGGGTCAAGGGCGGCAAGCATGTTGCCCCTGATGTGCGGGAACTTGTAGTCGAGATAGTAGTTGTGCGAATTGTGCAGGAATTCGGCCACGTCGCCCGGGCTGACGCGCTCAAGCCGGGCATTGTCGATCCCGCCAGTCAGGATGAAGTTGACCGTGAGCAGGAAGACGTCCGTCTTGATTCCCGAGATGCGGCAGAGCTCATCTATTGTCTTGTCGCCGAATCCCAGCGGGAGCGAGAATCGGCTCAGCAGGGTCAGTGTCTCATAGTCGGCCTCGACGAGGTCGGCCACGAGGTCTGTCTCTACGAACAGTCTGTGTGTCTGCTGATGACTCAAAACCGTGTCAGGGGGCGTGTGTGGTTACTCGGCTTTCTCCTCTGCAGCCTCCTCGGTCTCCTCGGCCTCGGGTGCGAAGTCGGTGATGCCGGCCTGAAGCAGCTGGTTATACCAAGAGAAGAGTTTCTTGATGTCGGTGGTATATACCCTCTCGCGATCGAACTCGGGGAGGATCTCGCCGAAGTACTCCCTGATCTCCTTGTCACCGCCAAGAGCCTTGACGTCTACGGGCTTGCCGTCGGTCTTGGTCTTGACAGCCTCGAGCACGTTGCCGAGCAGGGTGTCCTCGCCGTCCTCGGTATAGATCGAGATGTCGGCCAGCGAGATGACCTTGTCATGAGCATAGGCGGGAGTACGCTTGCCGTTGGCGATCGACTCGACGATTAGCATGTTCTTGCCGCGGTTGACAAGACGGAAGAGACCCGGACGACCGGAAATCGAGAGTATATTCTTGAGCATAGTTTCTGTGAGGTTTTAAGATATTGTGGAATTGCGCCGTCGACAGTTGACAGGCTTTATTTTTTCAGAGTGCAAAATTAACAATTCCCGAGCAAAAACACAAACAGAAGTTTTAAAAAAGCTGTTATCTGGCCAAATTTATGTCGAAAGCACAAGAATCAGGCCCATAACACGCTGATGTTCAGTTTTCGGCGATTTGGGCCAAAGCACGCGCCAACTGGTCGGGACACGATGTGCACTTGGACCCGCAGCGTATGCCGCCGAGGCGCTCGATAACCTCTTGGGGCTTCATGCCCCTGACCAGCGAGCCGATGCCCTGAAGGTTGCCGTGGCATCCTCCCTGAAAGGTCACTGAACTGATGCGTCCGTCCTCGATTTCGATGTCGATGTTGCGCGAGCAGACTCCGCTCGGTGTATAGGAATATTTCATCTGATGACAATAATGTGATTATACGAGAGAATAACTCTGCCGCATCGCTGTTTATTGTGGAGGGCAATACAAAAAAAGACGCCCTCTGCATCACGCAGCAGGCGCCCGCAATTATAATCATCAATTCTAATTATCGGTATGCGTTTTCTCAAACTCTTCTCCGGCGACGCGCTCGGGCGACAGTGGAGATGGGTCAGGATAATTTTTTTTGAATGATGCTTGATTCAGAAAATATCAAAAAGTATGAAAGAGGAATTTGGGACAGCCGGTTGCTGTCACTACCTTTTGGCCGGTCTGTCGGGTCGGGGAGTCCATTCGCTGATGAAGATTCCCGAATGTGTAAACAATCAACTTTGTTATTAACGACTATGAAAATTCTGGCTTAATATATATTGGTTTATCATCTTATGGGTCTTGTTCCTTTTTAGTGATGCAAAGTTACAACAAAAAAAGCCCTCGGTCAAGGGCTTTAACTCTAATTCATTAAAAATCAGGCGAGATTTAACAATTTGCCTTTACGGCGAGGCCAATTAACAATATTTTTGTTAACGCGAGATGGCCCTGAAAAACTCCTCGCGCAGCGTGGGGTCGGTGTCGAAAACACCGGCGGTCTCGACCGTCGATGTCACCGACTGCTGCTTCTCGACGCCGCGCATCTTCATGCACAGGTGTTCGCCGTCGCAGACCACGATGGCGCCCTTGGCTCCGAGCTTGTCCATGACGAGACGGCAGATCTGTGCCGTCATGCGCTCCTGCACCTGCAGGCGGCGGGCATAATAGTCGACAAGTCTTGCCAGCTTGCTCAGGCCGATTGTCTTGCCGTCGGGGATGTATCCGACTGACACCCGTCCGTAGAACGGGAGTATGTGGTGCTCGCAGAGCGAATAAAACTCGATGTCGCGCACGATCACCATCCTTGAGCCCTCGTGGGTGAAGATGGCGCCGTTGATTATGGCATCGGGGTCCTGACGATAGCCTCTGGTCAGATATGCCATGGCGCGGGCGGCCCTGAGAGGGGTCTTCACAAGCCCCTCGCGCGAGGTATCCTCGCCCAGCAGGCGGAGTATCTCGGCATAGTGTCCGGCAATCTCGCTTATGGCCTCGTCAGTGAGTCCGCAGTTCTTGTCCATTCGTCAGTTTGCTGAAATATTGACTCTGTCTCTCACGACACGTATCTCCTTGCTGTATGAGGGGAATGCCTTGCGCAGCTCCTCGGCTGCGGCATTGGCCTCCTGCTGCGTGCGGAAATCGCCCACCTTGAGGCGCCAGTATGGCGACGTATAGCGCACATAGGTCTGATATTGCGGGAAGCGGGCGTTGATGACCCTCTGCTTGCTTCCGGCCTCAGACTTGGCCGTGCGCGGATTGTTGTCACTGAAGACCTGCACGCGGTATCCGGCCATGCGGCCGTTGACGGGGCGCGGCGCGGCCTCCTCCTTGGGTTGTTCCTCCTCTGCGGCCTCTTCGTTCCTGACGAGGCGGTTCAGCAGAGCATCGGGCAGTTCGACACTGTTGCGGTGTCCGGCCGAGATATGGTCGATGATGGTGACGACCGTGGCGTCGGCCATGGCCGTGAGCGACACTGCGGCGCAAAGCGGGAGGAAGATGGCTCTCATGGTGAAGGGCTTTTTAAAATGATTATCGGATGCCGCATGGCCACGGGGCCGTGCGGCATCCTTGAAATAGGGTTAAGACCTGAATGGGATTATCAGAATGCGTTGACAATGCCCATGAACGACTCAGCCTCGAGAGCTGCGCCGCCGATGAGACCGCCGTCTACGTTGGGCTTCGAGAAGATCTCCTTGGCGTTGGAGGGCTTGCAGCTTCCGCCATAGAGGATTGAAGTATTCTCGGCTACCTCCGCGCCATACTTGTCGGCGATGGTCTTGCGGATGAAGGCGTGGATCTCCTCGGCCTGATCGGCGGTAGCGGTCTTGCCGGTGCCGATGGCCCAGACGGGCTCGTATGCCAGAACGATCTTGCCGAACTCCTCGGCGCTGAGGTTGAAGAGGCCCTCTTCGATCTGAGTCTTGACAACATCGAAGTATGTACCGTCCTCGCGCTGCTCGAGCACCTCGCCGATGCAGAAGATGGGAGTCAGGGAGTTGTCGAGTGCCAGACGCACCTTGTCGCGGAGAATCTCTGAGGTCTCGCCATAGTACTGGCGACGCTCTGAGTGACCGAGAATGACATAGTTGGCGCCTGTCGAGGCAACCATGGCTGCCGAAACCTCGCCTGTGTATGCGCCCGACTTGTGGTCGGCGCAGTTTTCGGCACCCAGACCCAGCTTGTTCTTGTCGATGACCTCATTGATCATGGCAAGGTGAGTGAAGGGTACGCAGATGATCACGTCGCACTTGGGCGACTCGGTGGCAAGGGCGTCATTTACCTGCTTGGCAAGCTTGATGCCTTCGGGCAGGGTGGTGTTCATTTTCCAGTTGCCTGCAACGATGTTCTTTCTCATTTTACCTTGTAAATATGTTTGTTGAAAAATCTGAGGACAAAATTAGCAATTTCCGTCGAGATAATCAAAAATATATCACGCCTGCTTGTATCCGGCGAGTTTCTTTTTGAGTTTCGTGGGGGTGAGCGACTCGGGATAGTCGGTGAAGAAAAGCCTCAGGCCGCACCCCTCGCGGTGTCTCGAGCAGCCGAACGCGGTGTGACCCTTGATGATGTGGCCCTGTCCGCATAGCGGGCACTCGACCTGCTCGAACTTGGTGATGCGGGGCGCGCGGGGCTTTTTGGGGGCATCTGCCTGTTTCTTCTTCTTGGCGCCGCCCTCGGCCTTGTCCTGTTCGACAAGGATCTTGCTGCGCGAGTTGTCGGCCAAGACATTGAGCACGATCTGCCCCACAAGGTCCTTGAGCTCGGATATGAATTCGGCTGCCGAGTATGTACCGCGCTCGATGCGGCGCAGCTTGTTCTCCCACAGGCCGGTCAGCTTTGCGCTCTTGAGCAGTTCCTCGTTGATTGAGTCTATCAGGTCAATGCCGGCCTGAGTCGGCACGATTGACTTGCGCTGGCGCTGTATGTACTTGCGTTTGAAGAGCGTCTCTATTATGGCAGCGCGGGTCGAGGGGCGCCCTATGCCGTTCTCCTTCAGGGCATCGCGCAGTTCCTCGTCGTCGACAGTCTTGCCGGCTCCCTCCATGGCTCTCAATAGCGTGCCCTCGGTATAGTACTTGGGTGGCTGGGTGGTCTTCTTGACCAGCGACGGCGACTGGGGGCCGCTCTCCCCTACCCTGAACTCGGGCAATATGGCCTCGCCGTCCTCTTCGGGCTTCTCGTCGGTGTCCTTCTCGTAGAGTTTTCTCCATCCGGGATCGGTTATCACCTTGCCCGATGCCTTGAACGACACGTCGTCCACCTCGCCCAATACCGTGGTGGTCATAAACTTGCAGTCGGGATAGAACGCGGCGATGAAACGCAGGGCAATGAGATGATAGAGCTTGCGCTCGTCGCCGACAAGCACGGCCGGCGACTGACCCGTAGGGATGATGGCGTGGTGGTCTGTTACCTTCGAGTTGTCGAATATCTTCTTGCTCTTGGCAATCTTGCCTGCCAGCACCGGAGCCGTGAGCTGAGCGTAGGGGGTCATGTCAGAGAGAATCTTGGGCACCTTGGGGTGGATGTCCTCGCTGAGATATGTGGTGTCGACGCGGGGATAGGTCGTAACCTTCTTCTCGTAGAGCGACTGTATCAGCTTGAGTGTATCGTCGGCGGTCCAGCCCCACTTCTTGTTGCATTCGACCTGCAGGGATGTCAGGTCAAAGAGCCTCGGGGCCGACTCGCGTCCCTGCTTCTCCTGCACGTCCTTGATGACCATCTCCTTGCCCTCTATACGGGCAAGCGCTGCCTCGGCCTCCTCGATCTTTTTGAATCGACCCGAGGTGGCGTTGAACGTGGTGTCGCGATAGACAGACTTGAGTTCCCAGAAATCCTCGGGCTTGAAGTCGGTTATCTCGCGGTGGCGCTGCACGATCAGGGCGAGCGTGGGTGTCTGCACGCGGCCTATGGAGAGCACGTTGCCCGGAGTGGAATACTTGAGCGTATAGAGGCGCGTGCAGTTCATGCCGAGAATCCAGTCGCCGATTGCGCGCGAGAGTCCGGCATAATAGAGATTCTGGTAGTCGGTATCGGGCTTGAGCGAGCCGAAGCCCTCGCGGATCGAATCGTCGGTCAGCGACGAGATCCACAACCTGCGCACGGGGCACGAGACTCCGGCCTTCTGCATCACCCAGCGCTGTATCAGCTCTCCCTCCTGCCCGGCGTCACCGCAGTTTATGATCTCGTCGGCACGCGAGGCAAGCGACTCGATGACATGGAACTGACGCTCGTAGCTTTCCTGCGGGATGAGCTTGATGCTGAACTTGGCGGGTATCATTGGCAGGGCACCGAGGCTCCAGCGCTTCCACCCCTCCGAATAGTCGTGAGGCTCCTTGAGGGTACACAGATGTCCGAAGGTCCAAGTGACGCAATAGTCACCGCCCTCAAAATAACCGTCTCTCTTGTCATTGGCCCCGAGCAGACGCGCTATGTCGCGGGCCACGCTCGGTTTCTCCGTAATGCAGAGCTTCACCCCATCACCTCCTTTTCTTGGTCTGTTTTGGTGCAGGGCGCCAGTCCGTGACTGACTTGCCGAGGGGCGTCGTGAATGTCAGGGTGCCCGACTGAGCGTTCCTGACGGGTCCGAAATCGAGCTCCACGCCTATTCTGCCATCATCCTCCCACTGGAAGTAACGGTTGAAATCGACCCCGTCGATGTCGGTACACTCCCTTAGGGGCGACTTGTCGGTGACCAGAGTCACCGCGTCTATGCGGGCGCTGGTGTGGGGCCTGCCCTCGAGATGCCCGTATACGCGGGTCAGATCCTTGCGGCAGTCTACACTGTCGACAGTAAAGGTCAGCGGCCCCTCGGTGGCCGACACGCATTCCCTGACCATCTTGGCCCGTGCGGACGGCACGGCCATGGCAGAGAGCAGCAAAAGCGGGAATAGTCGTTTCATGAGGTAGAATCTTTTCTGCAAAATTAGCAAAAAACGTCCAAACGAGCAAAACCGCGCCGAAATTAGGGTGTCTGACAAAATTGCAGTCACTTTTAACAAAATTTGTCAGCATTCGGGTTCGGCACATTTTTTGCCGGATTGTTTTATATACATATTCTAAAATAATCAACACAATATATAATATCATGCAAAAAGGACATATTGGCGTGACGACGGAAAACATCTTCCCCGTCATTAAGAAGTTCCTCTATTCCGACAATGAAATCTTTCTGCGCGAGCTGGTGGCAAACGCCATCGACGCGACCCAGAAACTGAAGACACTGGCATCGTTCGGCGATTATACCGGCGAGCTCGACGACATGAACGTCGAGGTCAAGGTGGACAAGGAGGCCGGCACCATAACCGTCTCCGACCACGGCATCGGCATGACTTCGGACGAGGTCGAGAAGTATATCAACCAGATAGCATTCTCGGGCGCCGAGGAGTTCGTCAACAAGTTCAAGGACTCGGCTGCCGGCATCATCGGCCACTTCGGTCTCGGCTTCTATTCGGCCTTCATGGTCAGCAAGAAGGTCGAGATACTGACCAAGTCATACAAGGAGGGCGCCGAGGCCGTGCGCTGGACCTGCGACGGATCGCCCGAGTATGAGATGGAGAGCGCCGACAAGGCCACACGAGGCACCGACGTGATACTCCACATCGACGATGACAACAAGGAGTATCTCGAACAGGCACGCATCGACGCACTGCTCAAGAAGTATTGCCGCTTCCTCCCCGTGCCCGTCATCTCGGGCAAGGAGCAGGAATGGAAGGATGGCAAATACGTGGACACCGACAAGGCCAAGATAGTAAACTCGACCGAGCCCATCTGGACCAAGAAGCCCGCCGACCTGACCGACGAGGATTACCGCACGTTCTATCACGAACTCTATCCCGGTCAGGAGGATCCCCTGTTCTGGATTCACCTCAACGTGGACTATCCCTTCACCCTGACGGGCGTCCTCTTCTTCCCCAAGATCAAGAGCAACCTTGACATCCGCAAGGACCGCATCCAGCTCTACTGCAATCAGGTATTCGTGACAGATTCGGTCGAGGGCGTCGTGCCCGAGTTCATGATGCTGCTTCAGGGCGTCATCGACTCGCCCGACATCCCCCTCAACGTGTCGCGCTCGTATCTTCAGAGCGACCGCGCCGTCAAGAAGATCTCGGGATACATCACCAAGAAGGTCGCATCGCGCCTCGAGGACCTGTTCAAGGCCGACCGCGCCGACTTCGAGTCGAAGTGGGACGACATCCGCATCTTCATCCAGTACGGAATGCTCACCGACGAGAAGTTCTGCGATGCCGCGATGAAATTCTGTCTTGTCAAGGACACCGAGGGCAAGTATTTCACGCTCGAGGAATACCGTCAGCTCGTCGAGGCATCGCAGACAGACAAGGACGGCGACGTCGTCTATATCTATGCCACCGACCCCACGGCCCAATACAGCTATATCGAGGCTGCCACCGAAAAGGGCTACAACGTCCTCGTGATGGACGGCCAGCTCGACGGACACTTCATCTCGATGCTCGAGAACAAGGTGGACAAGACCCGTTTTGTCCGCGTCGACTCTGACGTGGCCTCGCGACTCGTACCCAAGGATGGCGACGACCAGTCGGGCCTCGATGCCGACAAGGTGTCGATGCTCACCACCCTCTTCCACTCGCAGCTCCCCAAACTCGACAAGAGCGAGTTCCTCGTGTCGTTCCGCAGCCTCGACCCGAAGGCCGAACCCGTGATGGTGACACAGAACGAGTACATGCGACGCATGAAGGACATGGCCGCCACCCAGCCCGGCATGGCGTTCTATGCCGAGCTGCCCGACAGCTATAACCTCATCGTCAACACCTCGCACCCTGTTGTCGAGCGCGTGCTCAACGAGGCCGAGGGCAAGATTGGCGAGGAGCTCAAGCCCCTGCGCGAGACAGTCGAGACCGACAACGCCAAGCTGACCGGTGTTCGTGCCGCCATCAAGGACAACAAGCCTACCGACGAGCAGAAAGCCGAGGAGACCGCGCTGCTCGAGAGCGTCGAGAAGGCCCGCAAGGAGCAGGAGAAGATCGTATCCGAGTATGCCGCCAAGCAGCCCGTGGTGCGTCAGATGATAGACCTTGCCCTTCTGGGCAACGGACTGCTGCAGGGCAAGGCCCTGACGGACTTTGTCCGCAGATCTGTCGAAATGCTCTGACACAAAGCCAAATAAATCAGGAAAGCCGATTGGAGTCCAATCGGCTTTTTCTGTTTATCAAGTCTTTAATAAAAATTACCTTAGCGTCAGCCTTGACAAGTCAAGTGCGGTAGCACATTGTCTTATCCGGGCCGGAGTGACCTCCAGTATGGCCTCGTCTATCTGTGCGCGCGTCATGGCGTGGCCGCGATGCAGGGTCGCCCTTGCCATGCCGAGTGCGGCCTGCTCCGTATTGGTCGAACCGACCGTCATCTGCCCAAGATACTGCCGCTTGGCCTTGTCAAGCTGCAAGAGGGTCATCTCCTTGTCGGCAAAGCGTGCCACGGTTTCGCGCACCAGCCTGATGCAGCGGTCGGTGTCCTCGGGGTCACAGCCGAAATAGATGCAGAAGAGCCCGCAATCGGTCATCAGCGATGCCGAGGCGTCTATCGAATAGACCAGACCGCGCTTCTCGCGCAGGGCCACGTTGAGCTGCGAGTTCATGCCGGGACCGCCGAGTATGTTGGTCAGCAGCGACAGAGCGTATCTGTCGGGCGACTCCAAGCCACCTACACGCGACCCCATGAGGGTATGCGCCTGATGAGTGCCATTGTTCTTGACGGTATCGAACCGGTCGACCACCGCCGGGGCTACCCTATCGTGCGGGAGTTCCTTGCGGTCGAGGTTTCCGAACAATTTCTCAGCATGTCTAAGAAAACGGTCGGGTTTCTCGGAGCCTGAATAGAACAGCACCATATTGCCCGGGGTATATCTGCGCTCAAGCCAGTCACGGCAATCTGCCGTGCTGAAACGGGCCAGCGTATCGCGATTGCCAAGGATGGGATGCGCGAGGGGTGAACCGGCGAAAATCAGTTCGTCGAAGTCATCGAAGATACCCTCCGAAGGGATGTCGAGATAAGTGTCTATCTCGTCTGCCACCACCTGACGCTCCTTGTCGATCTCGGTTGACGGGAACATGGAGTCCGTGACCAGATCCGAGACAAGGTCGATGGCCCTTGCAAGCTCTCCGGCAGGGAATGTGGTATAGACCACGGTCTCCTCCTTGGTGGTGTATGCGTTGAGCTCGCCACCCACCGACTCCATGCGGTTGAGTATGTGCCACGACTTGCGGCGTCGGGTGCCCTTGAATATGGTATGCTCGACAAAGTGCGCGAGGCCGTAAAGCTCGGGCGTCTCGTCACGGCTTCCGGCATTGACGGCAACGCCGCAATGGTCCACTGCGGCACCGGGCCGGTGCTCCATGACGACCCTCAGGCCGTTGTCAAGTGTATGGTAAATGTATTTCTGCTCCATCGGTCATTGATCCTTTTCAGACAGCTCGAGCCAGCGCATCTCCTTCTCGTCAAGAATGTTCTTGAGCTCGTCATATCTCTTGGCCTTTGATGCGATGTCGTCTATCTGTTCGCCTGAATTGAACAGGGCCTCGAGCGCCGATTTCTCGGCGGTCAGGTCGTCAATCTCGACAGTGAGCGCCTCGAGTTCCTTTTTCTCCTTGAATGTCAGGCGCACCTTGCGCTCGGCGGTCTGTCGCACCGGCTTCGGGGCAGTGCCGGCCGCGGCGACACTCTCCTCGGCCTTCTTGCGCTTTACGTAGTCGCGATAGTCAGAATAGCTGCCGGGGAAGTCCTTGATGACGCCGTTCCCCTCCATCACGAACAGGTGGTCTACTATCGAGTCGAGGAAGAATCTGTCGTGCGAGATGACGATGACGCACCCCTTGAACTCCCTGAGATAGTCCTCAAGGATGCCGAGGGTCATGATGTCGAGGTCGTTTGTAGGCTCGTCGAGGATGAGGAAGTTGGGCTGGGTGATGAGCACCGCCGCAAGGTTGAGCCTGCGCATCTCGCCGCCGCTGAGTGTCGAGATGTATTTCTGCTGGTCGGCGGGACTGAACAGAAAGCGCGTCAGGAACTGCATCGGGGTATAGTGCGTGGTGCCGTTGACCACGACATCCTCGGTGATGTCCGTGATGGCGTCGATGACACGCTTGCCGGCGGGCAGGTCAAGCCCTTCCTGCGAGTAGTAGCCGAATCGCACGGTCTCGCCGATGTTCCAGTCACCCGAGTCCTGAGGCACGAGCCCCTGAAGCATCTTGATGAACGTAGACTTGCCGACGCCGTTCTCGCCCACGATACCCACCTTCTCGTATCGTGCGAAGGTGTATGTGAAATCGTCGAGAATCACCTTGTCGCCAAACCGCTTGCTCACCCCCTTGGCCTCGAAAATCTTTGAGCCGATATATGACGAGCGTACTTCTGTCGGGTCGATGGTCTTGTCGTCGTAACGGACCGACGCCCTCGACTTCAGATCGTAGAATGCGTCGATGCGAAACTTGGCCTTTCCGGCGCGGGCCTGAGGCTGGCGGCGCATCCATTCCTGCTCGCGGCGCAGGGTGTTGCGCAGCTTGGCCTGCTCGGCCGTCATGGCCTCGATGCGCTCGGCACGGCGGCGCAGGTATGTGTCGAAGTTGCCCTCGTATGTAAATGTAGTCTGCATGTCGATCTCGATGATCTTGTTGCAGACACGGTCGAGGAAATATCGGTCGTGCGTCACCATGAGCAGCGTGACGCGCGAGCGCGTCAGGTATCCCTCGAGCCACTCTATCGTCGATATGTCAAGGTGGTTGGTGGGCTCGTCGAGTATCACCAGATCAGGCTCGCCCAGCAGCAGACGCGCTATGGCCACACGTTTCATCTGACCGCCCGACAGATGGTCTACCCGCAGCGACAGGTCGTCGATGCCGAGCTGCGACAGCATCTGGCGCACGCGGTCCTCGTGGCTCCACTCGTCGTGATGCTCTTTGGGTATCACGGGGAGCAGATTGTCCATCAGTGATTTCGACGGGTCGAATTCGGGATTCTGGTCAAGGAAGCCGACACGGATGCCGTTGCGGAAAATCACGGTGCCGCTGTCGGGGCTCTCGCGGTCGGCCAGCAGGCGCAGCAGGGTCGACTTGCCGGTGCCGTTCTTGGCGACGATACCTATCTTGTCACCCTCGTTGACACCGAAGGTGACCGATTCGAAGAGCAGGCGGTCGCCATAGCTCTTGGTGAGATTGTCTACCTGAAGATAAGGCTTCATTTCTCAAGACAGGCGTCGAGAGCCTCGGTAATGGCAGTGCGGTCCATGTCGCGGCCGATGAACACAATCTTGACCATGCGGTCGCCATAGCCCTCCTCCCAGTCGCGCATCAGGCCGGGATCCTCTTCGAGGAGCTGCTTGAGGTCCTCTTCGGGCGCGGTGACGAACCAGAGACCGGCCTCCTTAAGCGACTTCTGACGTCCGGCGCTCTCGAACAGATAGCTCATGTCGGGATTTTCAGCAAAATAGCAGATGCCCTTGGCGCGGATGATGGATTTGGGCCACTTCGAGGCACAGAAGTAATCGAATTTATTGAGGTCGAAACCGGGACGGCGATAATATACGAATGTGCCGATGCCATATTCCTCGGTCTCACCCTCGCCGTGATGGTGGTGGTGATGATGGTGGCCGCAAGTACACTCGCCGCCGTGATTGTGGCCGCAGTCGTGGTCGTGCTCTTCCTCGTCGTCATCGTCATCATGGTCGTGGTGATCGTGGTGGTGATGGTGCTCGTCCTCGTCGTGGTGATGGTGATGATGGTGGTGATGTTCGTGCTCCTCTTCCTCGCGCACTATCTCGGCGTTGTCGCGGTCTATCTGGCGTATCCATGCGGCAGACGAGGCGACTGAGTTGAAGTTGAACATGCCGGTATTGATGATGCGGTCCAGATCGACGTCGGCATAATCGCACTCGATTATCTGCGCGTTGGGCTGGATGGCGCGGATGATGGCGCGGATGCGGGCCAGTTCATCGGGCTTGACCTCAGAGGCCTTGTTGAGCAGGATGATGTTGCAGAACTCGATCTGCTGTATGATGAGGTTTTCGATGTCCTCCTCGTCAAGATTGTCGCGTGTCAGCGACTCGCCGCAACCGAACTCGTCCTGAAGCCTGAGGGCATCGACCACGGTGACGATGCAGTCCAATCGCGGCGTGCCGTACATCAGCATCTTGTCGCCGAGCTGGGGTATCGAGCAGATGGTCTGAGCTATTGGCGCGGGCTCGCAGACACCGCTTGCCTCGATGACGATATAGTCAAAGCGTCCCATGGCCATGATCTCCTCGATCTGCTTGATGAGGTCCATCTTGAGGGTGCAGCAGATGCAGCCGTTCTGCAGGGCCACGAGGCTGTCGTCCTTGGTGTCGACGATGCCCCCGCGCTCTATCAGGTCGGCGTCGATGTTGACCTCGCCTATGTCGTTGACTATGACGGCAAACTTGATGCCGCGGCGGTTGGAGAGTATGTGGTTGACAAGTGTGGTCTTACCGCTTCCGAGATAACCGGTAAGGAGGAGTATTGGAGTATCTTTCATCGTTTTTGAAGTTGATTTTCAGTTTTTTGTAGGCTGGAGCATCGTCACCATGCAATCCTGACGGCGACATCCCTGAGCTCGGCGGGAATAGGCGGAGTGATCTTGGCAAGCCTTATCATCCCGCCTTCGACACGGGGATATGCGGCGAGGATGGCCTTGTGGATTCGTGCGACTACATGCTCGAGCAACTGCGACGGGGTCTTCATCTCTTCGGTGATCAGGGCCACGAGTTCGGCATAGTTGACGGTCGAGACGAGATCGTCATCGAGCAGGGCACCCTCCATCGGATAGCGCAGATGCACCGTCACCTCGAATATGTTGCCCACGGTGCGCTCCTGAGCCATGACTCCGTGGCGGGCAAAGAGCCTGAGCCCGTTGACCTCAACAGTACCGGTCATCCCCAAGAGTAATTTGACTTGCGGTTAGAGAGCCCCTTGAGCCTGTAGAAGAACGAGTAGAAGGGGTGTATGGTCATGAACCACGGGAAGGTGATGAATATGCCTCGCGACCAGAGCGACACCGATGTCCTCTTCCACGCCAACATCAGCACTATCCATGTGGCAATCAGTATTACGCAGGCTGCAATCATGGGTATGAACGACGGCAGGCCGACAAGCGACAGCGCCACGGTAGCGCCGAGCGAAATCCACCACGCGAGAGTGCACGAGCTGAAGAACGCCCTTGCGTGGCCCCTGACCTTTGATGCCGTGAAGCCGTATCTGAGCTTGCGGGCGCGGTGGGATGCAGCGGGATCGGTCTCGACCGACAGCACCATCGAGTCTGCCGAGAGCTCGACGGCCGTATTGTCGCCGTTGGCGACCTGAGAGACAAACACGTCGTCGTCGCCATATTTCAGGTCGAGCGAGCGGGAGAATCCCTTGTTGTCGAAGAAGACATTGCGGCGGTATGCGAGGTTGTGGCATGTGCCCCTGTAGGGTCTGCCGGCAATGGCCCACGAGAGATACTCGACGGCGGTCCTGACGGTGTCGAACGCATGGAGGCGCTTGCGGGGCTCGCGGGTCTCGTCTGCTGCGGCGGTCGGTGCCGCATAGCCTATCACTATGTCAGTTCCGGGAACAAAACGACGGCCAATGGCCCTGAGCCAGAGCTTGGAGGGTATCTGACAGTTGCCCGTGGTGTGGACCACGACATCATAGCGGGCTGCCTTGATGCCGAGCGTGACGGCAAGTTTCTTGCGCGACAGCGAGCGTGACTGCCCCGGTGTGAAGGTCATGTAGAGATTTGAATGATTCTGCTCGAGGCGCGCTATCACGTCCTTGGTCGACGATATGGCACCGTCGTTGACGACGATGACCTCGAAGAGCCCCGGATAATCCTGCCCGAGAATCTGGGGCAGAAGTATGCCGAGATTCTCGGCATCATCCTCCGAATATACTATAACCGAAACTGAGGGATATGTCATCTCGCTCTCGGAGGGGAACTCGCGCGAGCTGTCGGCTGTGACACGCCGGCTCACCGAGACCACATAATGGCGGAATCCGAAGAGCAGGTAGAGCACTGCGGCGACAAGCACCGAGAAGAGAGCTATGACGGGCGGGGTCAGTGTTAATTCAAACATCTATGAACTGGGTTGTAAAAACAGAATGCAAAATTAGCCATTTTAATTAAGAATGACAAATTTTTATCGACTCGCAGGTCCGCGCGATGCGATTGGGGAAAAAGCGTGTCTTTATGACCTGAAAAGGGTGCCTGATATGGAAAATAATCTGTAAATTTGCCGATGCTTAATACCATCTGAAACACGAAATTGCATGATCGCGATGAAAAAAGAAATTTTAGCGCTGTGTCTGCCCCTGCTGCTGGCCGGATGCGGCGGACAGAAAGAGCAGGCCGAGGAGATAAACGACTCGACCACTCCCCTGCACCTGTTGCAGCCCGACTATGTCACGCCCTACGGGCAGGTGACGCCCGAAGAGGTGAAATCAAAGCTGGACAGGGTGTTCACGTACATCGACTCGGTGACGCCGGCCCGCGTGGTCGATGCCGAGGGCAATGAGATAGCCACTCTGACCGACCTGCCCGACGATGCCAAGCTCAATCAGGGCACATACCGCCTGACAAGCTATGAGTGGGGAGTGACGTACATGGCACTCCTGAAGGCTGCGGAGATACTGAAAGACAGCAAATACAAGGACTATGTCACCGACCGCATAGGTTTTCTGGCCGAATGTGCCCCGGCCTTTGCCGAGCAGGCCAAGAGGACGGGCAAGCACGACGGACAGATGCGTCAGGTGATAGCTCCGGCATCTCTCGACGACGCCGGCGCCATGTCTGCCGCATTCATGCTGGCGGCCCTCGCCGACTCGACCCTCAAGGTGGGCGACATCATCGAGAATTATTATGACGTTGTCTCAAACAAGACATACCGACTGCCCGACGGCACCATAGCCCGCAACAGGCCCCACCACAACGCCGTGTGGCTCGACGACATGTTCATGGCCCTCCCCACGATGGCCGTGCGCAGCGACTATGCCAAAGACCCCGCGCAGCTCGACGAGGCCGCCAAGATAGCATCGCAGTTCATCGACAGGATGTGGATGCCCGAGAAGAACATCTTCCGCCACGGATATGTCGAGGGCATGGACGGACAGCCCTCGATGGCTTGGGGCCGCGCCAACGGCTGGGCCATACTGACACTGACACGCCTGCTGGACTATCTGCCCGAAAATCATCCGCAGCGGACCAAGCTACTCGACACGCTGCGCAATCACGTCAAGGGTCTTGCCGGACTGCAGGGCAAGGATGGATTCTGGCATCAGTTGCTCGACCGTCCCGACTCGTACAACGAGACTTCGGCAACGGCCATATTCACGTACTGCATTGCCCACGCCATCAACGAAGGATGGATCGACCCTACCCTCTACGGCCCCGTGGCACATCTGGGATGGGAGGCACTCGCATCGAAGATCAACGCCAAAGGCGAGGTCGAGGATGTCTGCGTAGGCACCGGCATGGGCTTTGATCCGGCATTCTATTACTATCGTCCCGTCAGCGTCAAGGCCGCCCACGGCTATGGCCCCGCCATACTCGCCGGAGCCGAGATGGTGCGCCTGCTCGAGAATTACTATCCACGCATGAACGACAGCGGCATACATTATTATAAGGTGGATCCGGAGACCGAAGTCCCCATCTTCAGCCTCGACGCCAACGGCAAGGCAATGGAGATACTGCACTGACACGAAAACCGAGAGAAACGTGAATCGGGAACCCTTCGCGAGTGAAGGATTCCCGATTCTATTTTGTAATCCGCTGAGTTCTCATAAAGCTCCGGCCATCGCACCCCTGCGAAACCGGAGCTGAGGAAGTTAAGTTTGTAGAGAATAAAAAATACCCGTCACCCGCTTGAACGAACGAGACCGAATCGCCATATAGGTGGTATTTCGGTCCGATAGCATCAATCCTCATATCGGCCGTGACCGTTATGCGACCGCCTGTCGGGCGGTCTCTTGACATACTTTATCTCGTTGAAGCAGATGTCGGGTTTGTAATTCTATCTAACTCGTTGAAACATCTTAATGATTCGTGGCAAAATTAGCTATTTTTCTGTTCCAAAAGTCTATTTTAACACTAATTAACAGCAATTTTATTAAAAAATCAAATATTCGCGACACACTCGGACCACGGTTGGCCTGAATAGTATCATTATCAGATACTTTTTTATCATTACAAAATATCAGCAAACTTTTTTTTTGGATTTTTTCGGTTCACCCGATAGAAATGCCGGCCATGTCCATTCATTGTATTTAGAGAACAAAACACAAAAGCAACAATCAAAAAAACAAAGACTATGAAGAAGAGAGTTTTCAACCTCATCGTGCTCGACGAAAGCGGCTCGATGTGCAGCATCGAGCGTCAGGCCATCGACGGCGTCAACGAAACCGTCCAGACCATCCGCCACGCCGGCAAGGAGCATCCCGATCAGGAGCACTACGTCTCGCTGGTATCGTTCAACTCGGGCAGAATCTCGACCATCTATGACAGGGTCGAGGCCGGCAAGGTAGAGGAACTCGACAGCAACCAATACTGCCCCGCCTGCGCCACACCACTTTATGACGCGCTCGGCAACGCCATCACCAAGCTGCGCGGCAGCGTGGCCGACAACGACACAGTGCTCGTGACGGTGATAACCGACGGATACGAGAACTCGTCGACCGAATATAACGCCGCGAGCATCAAGAAGCTCGTCGAGTCGCTCAAGACCAAGGGTTGGACATTCACCTATATCGGCGCCAATCAGGACGCCAAGGCGGTGGCCGACAGCATGTCTATCGGCAATGCAATGAACTTCGAGGCCTCGGTCGAGGGAACCCAAGCAATGTTTGCCACCGAACGCAAGGCCCGCATGTGTTTCTTCAACCGAATCTCAGGCAAAGTCAAGGATGTTATGAACGCCGATAATTATTTCGACGAATAAGGTTGCCGGACTGCGATTTCTTCAGTAATTTTGGAGTCTGAACAACAAGAAATACGGATGCTGGACACAAAAAAAATCATCAGCCATCACAGGCCACTGGATTTCGACTCATTCTTCAGTAAGGTCAGGAGTCGATACTCCGGAATTGACCCGGACGACATCGACACATTCGCCCGCGAGGATGACCGAATCCACTCGTATGCCGGCATTGCCGATGACCGGGGCGACGACAGGGCCGCGAGCGCGCTCAGACAGGCCCTCGCCGTCGACGACTGCCGGGAAAGAATCAAGGTGGCCAAAGGGGTGATGATCTTCATCGTCCACCCTGCAGGGAGCCGTAACCCGCTGACCTTGCAGGAGATGAGGAATCTGTATCTCGAATTGTCGAGAGTGCCGGATAAATGCGGATTGATAATCGACACTCTCGACCGTCAGACTACCGACGATGGCGTACAGGCAATGGTTTTCATAAACTCAGGCCGCGAATGAGAATAGTCTTCCTCACAGGCGCCGGCATGAGCCGCGAAAGTGGATTGCCCACTTTTCGCGGCCCTGACGGCATCTGGAATACTCTGGACGTAGAGAGAGTTGCCTCGGCCCGCTCGTGGTATTGCGGCCGGAGCAAGGATTGCCGAGAGAAGCGTCAGGCGATGCTCGACTTCTTCAACCCGCTGCGACGCCGCATCATGCAGCTCGACCCCAACGAGGGCCACCGCATCATTGCCGGGCTTGAGGCGGATCACCGCGTGACGGTCGTCACCCAGAACGGCGACGACTACCACACGCGGGCCGGATCCTCGGACGTCATATACCTGCACGGCGAGGCACTCAAGAACACCTCGTCGGCCAATCCCTACATACCGCTCGACATCGACAGGAACAATCCCGACATACAGATCGGCGACAAGGCTCCAGACGGGTCGCAACTGCGCCCGTTCGTGATATACTTCGACGAGAACATCGACCGGTGCCTGTGGCAACGCGCCGTGCATGCCACACGCGAGGCCGACTGCCTTGTGGTGGTCGGCTCGTCTTTGCTTGTTTTTCCCGCGGCCGACCTGCTGCTCAAGATCAATCCCCGTTGCCGGTTGTTCGTGATTGACCCCCAACCCGTCAGATTGCCAGAAAAATGCATGCACGGATACACACATATACAGAAAACCGCGACCGAGGGGCTGCGGGAATTTCGCAACTTGCTCTCGAATTTGTAATTTTGCAGACAACAATACACATATAATCGACTGAACAATGATGGAAAGTATCGAAACCGTATGGGCCCGAATGCTGTCAGGCCAAGTCTACCAAGCCTCGCACCCCGGCCTGCTCGACAGACTCAGCGCCACCCGCGACAAACTCAGAATATACAACGACTTGGCACCGGGCGACATGGCCGGGCAGAAAGCCGTGCTTGGACCGATGCTGGGGTCACACGGCAAGAACTTTCACATCAATCAGCCGTTTCGTTGCGACTATGGCTGCAACATACACATCGGCGAAAACTTCTTTGCCAACTTCAACCTCACCATACTCGACGAAGCCACCGTAACCATCGGCGACAACGCCTTCATAGGCCCCAACGTCAGCATCTATACCCCCTGCCACCCCCTCGACCCCACCGACAGAAACGCCAACCTGCAATGGGCCAAGCCCGTGACCATCGGCGACAACGTCTGGATTGGCGGAGATGTCACTATACTGCCCGGCACCAAGATCGGCGACAACGTAGTGATAGGCGCCGGCTCGGTGGTGACCAAAGAGATCCCCTCTAACGTCGTCGCAGCCGGCAATCCGGCAAGGGTAATCAAGAAAATCGACTGTTAAAGCCGAGTAACTATTCAGCGAAAGAAAAAGGCGT
>LUJS01000007.1:0-2770 GCA_001689495.1 Bacteroidales bacterium M8
CTATTGTATTCGATTGGCTGAATAGTTACAAAATAAAATAATTTGGTTAAAAACATTTAAAATAATCGTTAATTCATAAAATTTCACTTATTTTGCACAGATAATTTTCGGAGAATAAGACCCTAACAACACACTTACCTCCACAATTACCTAAACTCTTTTAACTAACCTTAATTTCTAACCCAATTTTTCCAATTTCTATGAGAAAAATTTTTACTCTGCTTGCTGCCCTATTTGTAGCAGTAGGAGTTTCCGCCGGCACTAAATGGGCTGCTTCGGAGGAAGCTATCCTAAACAAGGGCAAATTACAGAATACAGAATCGGATTGCCCTATTTTTGTAGGTGTCGGTTTTGACAAATTTGTTGAAAACACAGAAGCCCCCGGTTATGCTGGTTACCTCAATGGCAAAGCTTCTGCTAATGTTTCGTATAAACCATCATCACCAGTCGCACCTGATCTTACGCTAGCAACTGCTGGCACTGGTGTGAAGCTCTGTCCCACCGTAAAAGGTGCTATCAAGGCGTATGTTGTTCTAAATGCAGCCAAAGACCTTTGGGTAACTAAGAAGGATGGAACAAACATTACCTCCACTGTTACTCTTGGCAATGTTGGCGAATCCGGAGCTGCTTATGATGCAGCCAAAGGATCCATTCGTTCAACTGCTAAGGTGTATGGACTCGAACTTAATTGGGCTGCTGAGGCTGCTGAAGAGTATTATGTGTTCTGCACTGGTTCCAAAGTTTCGTTCTATGGCTATGAGTTCACAGATAAAGAACAAGTAGAAGCTACTTTCTCTGAAACAGAGGTTCAGGCCGTTCTTGGTCACGATTTTGTAGCGCCTGTCCTAAATGTAGTTACTGAAGGCGAATTTAACTTTGTTTACACCTCTTCTAATGAGAATGTTGCAAAAGTTACAGAAGATGGTGTTGTTGAACTCGTCGGTGGTGGCAAGACTGTCATAACTGCAACATTTGCTGGTAATGATGCTTATAGCCCTCTTGCGGTATCATATACCCTAAAGGTAACAGACCCCAATGCTGTGGAGACTTATCTTTTCTATAATCAGGATGGTGTTTCAGCTACTTCTAAAACTTTTGATGGATTCACACTTGAATGCGATCCTGTTGTTGAGGGAAAGAATATTGATAAGTCTAATGCGTTGACAGTAAACGGCAAAGAGTATCAGGGCTTTAAGACTGGAGGTTCTTTTGGCCTCAAGCTCACCGCTCCCGAAGGCCGTTTGATTACAGCAATAACTATTTATGCAACAATCAATGCAGAGGCTAATGCTGCAAAATACGGTTATTGGAAAACTATCAATGGCGTGGATTACGGTGAACAGTATGCAGTAACTGGTTGGAATTATGCAGCTCCTACCGCCCATACGATTGACTTTGATCAGGCTGCTAGGACTATATCATTCCGAAATTCAGGAACGCAAATGGCTTATGTCATTGAAATTTCTACTATTTATGGCTATGAGGCTCCTGCAGCTCCCGTTCCCACCATCAAGGTTGGTGAGACTATTGTAACCGAGAGCTCTGTAGACCTGAAAGAGAATGAGGTAGCCGAGGTTTCGTTCGAACTCGCCGAGGGTGTTGAGGTTTACTACAACCTCACCGAGACAGTTGCTCCCGAAAAGGCTGCTGCCGAGGATGGTCTGGAGTACACCAAGTACACCGAGCCCATTATGATCTCCAAGGCTTCGACCCTGACATACTACTCTGTTGTCAATGGCGTAGAGTCTGAGAAGGCAACATTCACCGTGACCGGTGGCACCACCGCCCTCACCGAGATCAACGCCGACGCTAACGCACCTGTCGAGTACTTCAACCTGCAGGGCATCCGCGTTGCCAACCCCGAGAACGGCGTATTCATCCGTCGTCAGGGCAACACCGTGACCAAGGTGGTTAAATAATCCATAATGCACAAAAAATGGCATCCCGCCCACAAGGCGGGATGTTTTTTTTGTTTGGGGGGAGCGCCGATATAGCCGCGAAGCGGCGATATAATTGTAGCCCCACATCGAGCGAGGCACGAGCGATGGTGTGGGGTAATGTGGATTCATTGATTTCCCGGCCTCGAAGAGGTCGTACAATACGCGAAATTCGCGCGCGGGGGTATGGAATTGACGGACCTCTCCGAGGCCCAATATAATGGCATACCCCACGCTACCCCACACCATCCCCACACCATCCCCACACCATCGCTCGTTCCTCGCTCGATGTGGGGCTACAATTGTATCGCCGCTTCGCGGCTGTGTTTGTTGACATACCCCACGCTACCCCACACCATCCCCACACCTCGCTCGTTCCTCGCTCGATGTGGGGCTACAATTGCATCGCCGCTTCGCGGCTTGGTTGGTTGGCATACCCCACGCCATCGTTCGTGGCCCCACATCGAGCGATGTTTGGCGAATTTGTGGTGTATTTCGATCGAAGCCGCGAAGCGGCGATGCAATTGTAGCCCCACATCGAGCGAGGCACGAGCGATGGTGTGGGGTAACGTGGATTCATTGATTTCCCGGCCTCGAAGAGGTCGTGCAATACGCGAATTTCGCGCGCGAGGGTATGGAATTGACGGACCTCTCCGAGGCCCAGTATAATGACATGCCCCACGCCACCCCACACCATCCCCACACGCTACCCCACACCATCCCCACACCTCGCTCGTTCCTCGCTCGATGTGGGGCTACAATTGCATCGCCGCTTCGCGGCTTGGGTTTGTTGGCATACCCCATGCCATCGTTCGTGGCCCCACATCGAGCGA
>LUJS01000007.1:2810-37624 GCA_001689495.1 Bacteroidales bacterium M8
AGCCGCGAAGCGGCGATGCAATTGTAGCCCCACATCGAGCGAGGCACGAGCGATGGTGTGGGGTATGCGTTGATTCATCACATCCCCGGCCTCGAAGAGGTCGTACAATACGCGAAATTCGCGCACGGGGGTATGGAATTGACGGACCTCTCCGAGGCCCAATATTATACCATTCCATACACCCCACACCATCCCCACACCATCGCTCGTTCCTCGCTCGATGTGGGGCTACAATTGCATCGCCGCTTCGCGGCTTGGGTTTGTTGGCATGCCCCGTGCCAACCCATACAATCTAATTGTTATATATCGTTAGGCCGGATTTGAGTATGAGACGGCGATATTCGTCGTCGAGGCTGTTGGTGTCGTGGTGTGTCTGTTGTGTTGCTATGTAGTTGTAAACGGCGTCGCGATGGCTATATGATAGGGAAAATGCTCCATATTCGCGTTCCCAACCGTTGAAAAGCGGGAATAGTCCGGATGCTTTTGCCCAAACCGATGATTTTGACTTGATGTTGCGCATGAGGTCGGAGAGGGCTATCTGTGGACTGAGGCTGAGCAGTATATGAATGTGATCTTGTATTCCACCAATTATCAGCGCCTTGCTTTTGCATTCGTCGATTTCGGAGGCAATCACACGATAGAGGGCTTCGCGGTGGTTGTTGTCTATGACGGGTTGACGCCCATATGTGGTGAATACCACATGATAGAGTGATGATACGTAGCTCATTGTGTTTTTTGTTTAGGTATTGGAGATATATGTGGCAAGCCGCGAAGCGGCGATGCAATTATAGCCCCACATCGAGCGAGGAACGAGCGATGGTGTGGGGTATGCGTTGATTCATCACATCCCCGGCCTCGAAGAGGTCGTGCAATCCGCGAAAATCTCGCGCGGGCGGAGATGGAATTGACGGACCTCTCCGAGGCCCATTTTTATACCATCCTATATACCCCACACCATCCCCACACCATCGCTCGTTGCCTCGCTCGATGTGGGGCTACAATTGTATCGCCGCTTCGCGGCTTGGATTCCATTTCGGTGCTATAATCGCCGCTTCGCGGCTTGGGATGACCCGGTCATTCTCCGGTCTTTTCCCAGAGGTACATGCGGTCGGAGGGGCGGATCTTGCGGGGGACCTTGAGGGAGAAGTGCTGGCCTTTGGTGACGACGGGGACGGGGTCGTATTCGAGGCGGAGCTCGCCGGCCTCCATGATGATGGCGCCGGTGTCGGGGCCGGTGATGACGATTTCGTCGCCGGGGTGGAGCTCGCCGGCCTCGAGGAGGAACTCGCCCACGCCGAGCTTGGGGTAGTAGCGCACGCCCTTGGCTATGTATCGCTTGACGCGGGTGGCCGAGGAGCCGTATTTGGCCGACCATTCGCCGAGGCGCTGGCCCAGATAGTAGCCGTCCCAGAAGCCGCGGTTGAAGACCTTGGAGAGGTCGGTGGTCCATGCCTCGATGCGCTCGGGGGTGTAGGTGCCGTCGCAGATGGCGTCGATGGCCTCGGAGTATGCGCGCACGGTGATCTTGACATACTCGGGGCCGCGGGCGCGTCCCTCTATCTTGAACACGCGCACGCCGGCGTCGATCATCTTGTTGAGGAAGTGGATGGTGCGCAGGTCCTTGGGCGACATGATGTATTTGTTCTCGATGTCGAGCTGGTCGCCGGTCTCGCGGTCGGTGACGGTGTACGAGCGGCGGCATATCTGCGTGCAGGCGCCGCGGTTGGCGCTCGAGTTCATCTCGTGGAGGCTGAGGTAGCATTTGCCCGAGACGGCCATGCAGAGTGCGCCGTGGCAGAACATCTCGAGCCTGACGCGCTCGCCGCGGGGGCCGCGGATGTCGTCGCGGTCGATGGCGTCGCTGATGGCGCGCACCTGATCCATGTTGAGCTCGCGCGCCAGCACCATGACGTCGGCATAGCGTGCCCAGTAGCGCACGGCCTCGGTGTTGCTGACGTTGAGCTGGGTGGATATGTGCACCTCGACGCCGACCGAGCGGGCATAGTCGATGGCGGCGATGTCGCTGGCGATGATGGCCGAGATGCCGGTGGCGGCGACGGCGTCGATGACCTCGCGCATGCGGGGCAGCTCGGAGTCGTAGATGATGGTGTTGACGGTGAGGTAGCTCTTGACGCCGGCCTCGTCGCAGATGCGGGCGATGCGGCGCAGGTCGTCGAGGGTGAAGTTGACCGACGAGCGCGAGCGCATGTTGAGTCCCTCGACGCCAAAGTATATGGCGTCGGCTCCGGCCTCGATGGCGGCGTGGAGCGATTCGTATGACCCGACGGGGGCCATTATCTCGAAGTCCTTGCGAGTGAGTCTTTTCATTTCACTATTAATTATGAATTCCCAATTCTATTGTTCCCCATATTCCCTGAGGTATGCCTCGGCGGCCTCGCAGAGCTCGTCATACCACTCCTGACCGAAACGGGCCGTGAGGGGGCCCTTGAGGAACTGATAGACGCGCAGGCCCAGCTTTTGACCCAGCTTTTCGGCGGGGCGGCAGATGTCCCAGCGGTGATAGTTGACCGCCGTGAACGTGGGGTATGTGGTTAGGCGCACGGGATAGAGGGCGCACGATTCGGGCTTGCGGAAGCCGCCGGTCTTGCCGGCCGAGCAGGCGCGCTCGATGGCGCACTGGCACACGCCGCCGGGGGCATAGCAGGTATAGACGCAGTTGCGTCCGTCGACGATCTGGGTGACGAGGTCTCCCTCCTCGTCGACATAGCTGGCTCCCTCCTCGTCGATGCGCTCGATGGCTCGCGGCAGCAGGTCGGGACGCAGGGTGGGGAGGAGCGCCTCGATGGTGTCGCGCTCGGTGGGGGTGATGGGGGCGCCGGCGTCGCCGTCGATGCAGCACTGGCCTTTGCACTTGTCGATGTCGCAGCAGAAGTATCGCTCTATGAGGTCGAGCGACACGAGGGTGTCCTGAATTTCAAGCATTATTTCTTCGGTGGTTTCGGTCATTTTCCTGTTGTTATGGTCGACACGCCCACGAGGCGGTCAGACCGTGAGCCGCGGGGCCGGTGATAGACCCGCACGGTGTATTCGTTGACAGTCTGATAGTTGTCGCCCTCGACGGGAGCGGTCTCGCCGCGCTCGGCGCCCGAGGGGACAAAGAGATACTGATAGTTGTAGGCGCCCTGCTTGAGCAGCAGCGAGAGCTCGTAGCGGCCTGTGGCGTTGTTCCAGACCATGCGCGACAGCGGGTCGAGGCGCCGCTGGGTCAGGTCGCCGTCGATGAATATGTCGCCCCCCTCGAGGCGCGGCATGTCGAGGGTGAAGTGGGTGAGGACATAGTCGGCCTGAGTGGCGGGGTCGGCCACCTCGGTGTCGCGCACCAGAAAGCGTCCGTGCTGCGTCTGGTCATAGAGATAGCCGTGGCGCGGGGTGTCGGCTTGGAGCCCCATGTTGGTGACCGGGGCGTCGCGGTCTATCCACTCGACGCCCATGCCGGGATAGTAGAGCGAGACGGTCTCGAAGCGGCGATACTCGTTGCCGGCGTCGAAGATGAGGGGGCGCAGGTGCTCGTACCACACCTTGTCGCCCCCGACGCGCTGCGGGGTTACGAGCATGACCTCGTTGTCGGGGCGGCCGTTCTGGGTGACGACCACGCGCAGGTCTGTGAAGGGGTCGTCGAGGCGCATGTTGCGCGTGTCTATGGTGATGCCGAGCTGCTGGTGGGCCTCGTTAGAGTCGATGTCGGTGCGCGAGGTGGCCGTGAGGCCGATGTTGGCCTCGGGCGACACCACGCCAAACCGTGCCTGCAGCAGGGTCTCGTCGGGGTCGCTCTCGTCATAGACCCGCAGCAGGTAGTTGCCGGGCTGCGTGATGCGTATCTCGTCGTTGGGGACGACGATGACATAGTGGACGTAGTGCACGGTGGTGGCCTGCGAGAAGTCGTGGAGCTCGACCTGACCCTCGTTGAATCCGTCGAGAAACTCAGACTCGACCAGCCCCTCGGGGCGCCACGAGGCATCGCAGTGCACCAGCGAGTAGCGCATGAAGCGGCGGTCGTCGGCCAGCTCGTCGAACTCGATGACTATCCTGTCGCCGGGATTGGCCATGCTGACCACGGGCGGGGCATAGCGGTTGCCCTCGACATAGACCTCGAGGGTCTTGAATGCCGGGTGGAAGATGCCCTGACGGGTATCCTCGGCCTCGGAGGCGAGTGCGGACTGACCGAGCAGAAGGAGCATTAAGAAGAACAGTATCGTCCTCACCATTCGACCGGAGTTTTGCCCTGTGAGACAAGATATTGGTTGGCGCGCGAGAAGGGGCGCGAGCCGAAGAATCCGCGCGCGGCGCTGAGGGGCGAGGGGTGGGGCGACGAGATGACGCAGTGGCGCATGCGGTCTATGAAGGCTCCCTTGCGCTGGGCGTATGCCCCCCAGAGTATGAAGACGAGCCCCTCGCGGCGGGTGGCCAGCTCGCGGATGGCGGCGTCGGTCAGCTCCTCCCAGCCGTGACCCTGATGCGACCCGGCGCGCCCGGCCTCGACGGTGAGGGTGGCGTTGAGCAGCAGCACCCCCTGACGTGCCCACCGGCTGAGGTCGCCCGAGGGGGGAGGGGTGACGCCGAGGTCGTCGCGCAGCTCGCGATAGATGTTCTGTAGCGAGCGGGGTATGTCGACCCCCGGATTGACCGAAAAGCTCAGCCCGTTGGCCTGACCGGGGCCGTGATAGGGATCCTGACCCAATATCACCACCCTGACGTCGTCGAACGGACAGGCGTCAAAGGCCGCGAAGATTCTCCCCGCGGGGGGATAGACGGTCTGTGTGGCATACTGCAGCCTCACAAAGTCGGTCAGGGCCTTGAAATATGGTTTGTCCCACTCGGCGGCCAGAGCCTCCTTCCACGACGGGTCTATTCTAACGTCCATATCACTTTTTTTTGCAAAAATACAAAAAAATCCCTACATTTGCACACCTCAATCCATCATGTCTCCGTAGTTCAATGGATAGAATATCGGATTCCGGTTCCGACGATTAGGGTTCGACTCCCTACGGGGATACCAGCAGGACATGGCCCGCGGACAGCCTCCGCGGGCCATTTGTGTGACATAGTGTCACTTTGGGATATGCAAGTGTTTGGCCGGGACAGGGGAAATCCGTAACTTTGACGTTGTAAAAAAGAACTCCTTTACCATGAGATTCCAATCGTTCGTAACAGCGGCGGTCATTGTTATGGCCGCCCTGTCGGCGCAGGGTCGTGTCAGGCCCGCGTCCATGATAACTTCGAATATGGTGCTGCAGCAGGATGCCGATGCCCGCATCTGGGGCACCGCCGACCCGGGCTCGACCGTCTCCGTGACCCCGTCGTGGGACGGCAAGGCATACACCACGACCACCGGCCGTACCGGCGAGTGGTGTCTGGCCGTCAGGACACCGAAGGGTGGATTCACGCCATATACAATGACCATCTCGGACGGCGACCCCGTCACTCTCGACAACATCCTTGTCGGCGAGGTGTGGCTGGCTTCGGGCCAGTCGAACATGCAGATGCCCCTAAAGGGTTATCCCGGCTGCTGTGTCGAGGGCGGTTTCGACGAGGTGGCCTCGGCCCGCGACGAGGCCGGACGCATCCGTTTCTTCACCGTGCCCCTGCTGCAGAGCTACACTCCGCTCGACACCGTGCCCGCAACGTGGACCGTGCCGTCGCCCGAGACCGCGCCCGAATACAGTGCCCTGTGCTGGCATCTGGCCCGCAGGATGTCTGACGTGCTCGACGTGCCGGTGGGCATCGTTAGCGCGGCATACGGCGGTGCCAAGGTGGAGAGCTGGACACCCCGCGACATCCTCAAGACATATCCCGACATCTCGCTCGACCCCAAGGACATAGAGCCCATGGTGCACTATCTGCGCCCCATGCTGGCATACAACGCCATGTTCAATCCCATCAAGAACTATACATACAAGGGGATACTGTGGTATCAGGGATGCTCTAACGTGTCGACGTGGCAGACCTATGCCGAGCGTCTGGCCACGATGGTCAGGAACTGGCGCGATAATATCGGACTGGGCGACATACCGTTCTATGCCGTCGAGATAGCCCCCTATGACTATGACCAGCCCAACGAGAGGGGGCTGTCGCCCCTGCTGAGACAGGCCCAGTGGGATGCCCTGAAGATGATACCCAACAGCGGCATGATCTCGACCAACGATCTGGTGCAGCCCTACGAGCGTCACAACATCCATCCGGCCGACAAGGCGTCGGTGGGCAAGAGGCTGTGCGATCTGGTGCTGAACCGCACCTATGGTTGCCGGCAGTTCCCGATACAGAGTCCGCGTTATAAATCGCACGTCATTGACGGACGCGAGGTCAGGGTGGCCATAGACTCGCCCGCCGACGGCGTGTGCCGCAACTATGACATCAGGGGCTTTGAGATAGCAGGCGCCGACAAGGTGTTTCACCCTGCCGACGCCCGGTTTGAGTGGCAGACCAACGAGGTCGTGCTGACCTCGCCCGAGGTCGATGCGCCCGTGGCCGTGAGATACGGCTGGCGCGACTTCATGCCCGGCACGCTGCACGCGGCCAATTACCTGCCGCTGATACCGTTCCGCACGGACGACTGGTGATGCCCGGTCAGGGCACCAGAAGATCGGTGATGATATAATCGACAGGCAGCGACTCGGCTTCGGCCGGGTCGTTGACCGTCCATACGGCTATCTTGAGCCCAGCGTCGTGATATGCCTTGACGCACTCGGGGGTGAGGAGCTTTTTCTCGAGGTCTATGTCGAGGCCGCGCTCCTTGCACCATTCGATGCGCTCGGGCCATGTCTTCTCGGCCTGAAACATCAGGGGGAGTTCGGGATGGTTGGCGCGCAGATACTCGATATAGTCGGGCGACGACGTGAGCATCAGCACCTTGGCGGGGTCGGTGACGCGGGCTATGAGTGCCGCGAGGGCGTCGAGATGCCCCTCGTGCGTGCCTTTGGGGAATGCCTTGAGGTGCAGCACCGCCGTGGCGCCGCCGTCGCGGCAGATGCCCAGAAAGTCCTCGACCGTGCAGATGGTACCGGTATAGGTCACTGAGTCCTCGCGGGTCTGGGTGTAGCGCTCGGCCTTGAGGTCGGCATAGTTCGAGCCCTCGACCTTGAGATTGCCCCCGAGGCGTGCGGTCTTGCCGTCGTGCGAGGTCACGAAGACCGAGTCGGCGGTGACGCGGACATGGCCCTCGATCATCTTGAATCCACGTTTCACGGCCTCGCGATATGCCTCGGCCGAGTTCTCGACACCTCCGGCACAGCCGCGGCGCCCTATCAGCACCGGCTCGGCGGCAGTGGCGGCCAGCGATGCGGCCAGAAGCGTGACAAGCAGTGGTAAGCGAAATTTTTTCATGCGATTATAAGTTTAAGGAGTATTGAATTTGATGTCAGCCATTTGTCTTCGGGTATGACGAGGTGTCTGGCGGCGTTGCGCGTCAGCGAGCCGCCGTCCAGCAGCCTGTCGGCCTCGGCGAGCACCTCGGACGTCATCGCGGCGGGATAGTCGCGCGTCATCCGCTCCGTATCGAGGCCGTCGGCGGTGCGCAGCGATGTTATCAGCAAGTCGTTGAGGCGGTTGGCGGTGTCCTCCTCCTCGACGACGTGTATGCCGCGTCCGCCGCGGGCTATGTATGCCGCCAGATCGGAGGGGTTGCTGCCGCGCTGTCCGCCGAAATATGAGTGTGCGCCCGGGCCGAGCCCAAGATAGGGCCGCGAGGTCCAGTAGCCTGAGTTGTGCCGGGCGCGGCGGCCGGGGAGGGCGAAGTTCGAGATCTCGTAGTGCTCGTAGCCGGCCTCGCGTGTAGCGCGGCAGAGATGGTCGTACATCGCGGTGACAAGCTCGTCCGAAGCCTCGGTGACCTTCCCCTTGTCGAGCATGACGCCGAGGCGGGTGCGTGGCTCGTAGCTGAGCAGGTAGGCCGAGATGTGGTCGGGGCGCAGTGCGAGCATAGTGTCGAGCGACCGCCGCCAAGAGTCGAGCGTCTGGCCGGGGAGTCCGTATATCAGGTCGAGCGACAGATTGCTCACGCCGCCGTCACGCAGGGTCGCGACGGCCCTGAGGGCGTCTGCCGCCGTGTGGCGTCGCCCGATGAACTGCAGCTGCCCGTCGTCGAACGTCTGCACGCCCATGCTGACGCGGTCTATCGGGGTATTCCCGACAATCCCCGCCACCCATTCGGCCGTCACGTCCTCGGGGTTGGCCTCGATGGTCGCCTCGGCCAGCCTGTCCGGCAGCCGCAGCCCCGACAGCAGCCTGTATAGCAGCGGCAGCGGCAGGCTCGACGGCGTGCCCCCGCCCAGATAGAGCGTCTCGGGCAGGAAATCGGCGGGGCACCGCTCGTCATATTCGCCCGCCAGCGCATCGACATAGCTCTCCATCCATCCGGCCTTTGGGGTCGAATAGAAGTCGCAATAGGCGCACTTGGCACGACAGAACGGAACGTGGATGTAGAGCATGGTTTTTAATTGGGAATTGGTTTTTTTTTAATTGGGAATTGGGAGTTGGGAATTGGGGGTTGTGGGTTGCGTGAGCATAATTCCCAATTTCCAATTCCCCATTCCCCATTATTCACCGTTTCCTCTGCGGCAAATATCCTTGAACGAGCAGAAACGGCAGTTATGGTCGTCGGGGGCTTGGATGAACGGGGTCTCGGGGTCGAATATCTCGGCCACGACGTCGGCAAATCGCTCGAGAAACTCTTTGTTGATCTTCCTGTAGTCGGTCAGCGCGTTGCGGTCGTATGACAGCGGGGTGAGTCCTTTGGTCGATATGGTGGCGAAACGGTATATCATGGGCTGCATGGGCCCGGTGTATTTGATCTTGCGGGCGTATGCGTTGCAATAGAACAGCAGCTGCAGTATGGCCTTGCGGCGCGACGACGACGTGTTGTCAAACAGGTCGTCCATGCCCGAGAACGACGTCTGGTCCGAGCCGGTCTTGTAGTCTACAATCCTTATGGTGCCCTGTGTGGTCTCGCCATAGCGACCCTCTGGGTAGACGCGGTCTATGCGGTCTATGTATTGCAGTATGTTGATGTTGAGTCCGGGCCTGACCTCGAACGAGTTTTCGACCCGGTGCTCGCCGTCGATAAAGTCGAAGGGGGTGGATTTCATCTCCTCGCGCAGCATCAGGGTGATGAAGTGGCGCATGACCTTGCCGAGCACCTTGGCCTCGCCTGTCAGTTCGGTCAGGTCCCCCTCGTCGCGGCGGTTGAAGCGGTGGTTGACCACGCCGGTGATGAGGCGGTCGAGCGCGACAGAGTCCTTGAGCACCCGCTCGAGCATGTCGGCGGTCACCTTGACATACGTGGCGTCGCCGCGCAGGTTCATGTATATCTTTTCGGCGACTTCGTGGAGTATCGAGCCGTATGTGGCCGAGTCCATGTAGTCGATGACCTCCTCGTCGAGGTTAAGGCCGCAGATGCGCTTGAGATAGAACGAGAGGGGACAGTTGATGTAGTCGTTGATCGAGGATGCCGAAAGCGATTTGCCCCCCGGGGTCCTGAACAGTTCGAGCCGCCGCAGTGTCTCGGGGCTCTTGTGTACAATGATCTCGGGCTCTTCGGGTATCCCTATTTCGAACGAGTCGAGCCTGTGGACGGCGTTGACCGAGGGGAAGAGATAGAGCAGCTGCGAGATATAGCGCGACACCTCGCTGCTGCGTCCGCCCGAGTTGCGTGCGTCGTAGAGCAGCGTCACGCGCGAGGCACGCGAGATGAGCCTGTAGAAATAGTATGCGTATATCGACTCCTGATGCTCGGTTGTGGCCATGCCGTAAGAGCGGCGCAGGTTGTCGGGGATGAACGAGCGGCGATATTGCTTGCGGGGGAAGATGCGCTCGTTCATCGAGAGCAGGATGATGTTGTCGAAGTCGAGCGCGCGGGTCTCGAGCACGCCCATCACCTGAAGTCCGGCAAGTGGCTGGCCCGTGAGGTTGACCGAGGCACCCCCGATGGCACGCTGCAACAGTTGTATGAACGTGATGTCGCGCATGGCCATGGAGTGGCGCCCTATGGCGGCGCGCAGGTCGTCGAGGGCACGCAGATAGCACTCGATGTAATATGCCTCGACGTCAGACACCACCCTCTGCGGTTCGTCGCTGTCGTCGGCCTCGTCAACAGGGGCTATGGCCTCGAGCAGGGTGGAGAGAAGGGAGTGGAAATAGGCGTAGACCTGTTCGGGCGAATTGTTGTCCGATATGGGCGTGAAGACAAATCGCAGTCCGGGGGCAAGCTCGGCGGCCACCGATGCCGGCACCATGTAGAGGCGGCGGTCGGTGATGCGGTGCATCAGCGCGTCGCACCCGGCGCGGTCGATGCGTCGCAGCAGGGGGTGGGAGAGGAGTGTCTTGACATCCTCGAAGAAGAACTGCCACCCCTCGCTGTCCGACCTGTGGGCGCGGAGATGCATCGACACCACGGCGCCGATGAACGAGGCGAACGAGGTCGACCTCAGCGGCAGGCCCATGGTGACGTTGAGCTCGGAGAACTGTGGCGGCACGGCATGTATCACCGGTATCAGCATCCCCTCGTCGGGCAGCACGATGGCCGTAGAGATGGCGTTTGAGGTGTCGGGTATCGCGCCGTCAGCAATCCATTGCTCGAGCTGACGCCCGGCGGCCTTGGCCTGTCCGGTGCCCGAAGGGATGCCAGTTATGGTGATCTCGGGCACGCCATGCTGTTCGGCGCCGAGGTCATAGCGCGAGGGGAAACACGCGGCGTTGCGCCTCAGGAATCTCGCGGCCCTGTTGCCCGGGGCGTCGAATACCGGGGCGGGCATGTCCCAGTAGAAATCGGCCACGCCGCGGGTCTTGAGATTCTCGAGTATCCTGATGTCGCTGAGGCAGAGTACGTTGAAGCCGACAAATATATAGCGCTTGTGGCGCAGGGCCGAGCCGGGCAGGGTGCGCAGGCGGTTGACCGCCTCGCGGATTATCATGCCGGATGTTCCGGTGCCTCGGCTGCGCAGGGCCGCGGTGAATCGGTCGTAGAGAGGATCCAGCACCTCCCAGAGTTTCAGGAACTTCTGTTCGAGTTCGGTCGGACTGTCATAGTGCAGGTGGTTCCAGAATTGATCGGGCGACGTGGTCTCGAACTGCTCGCCCCAGTATCTCGAGAGAATCTCCTTCTGCTCGTCGGTCAGGTAGTTGGCGCTGACCTCGCGGTATCGCTTGAGGTTTACGAATAGCTTGGCGGGGTCGACAAGGTCGCGGTCGACGTCGTTGAAATCGCTCAAGATCATCTCGCCCCAGAACAGAAAGCGGTCGAAATCGGCTATGTCGTTGCTCAGGGCTCGGTACTCGTTATATAGCGTGAAGAGCTGGTCGAGCCTCGACGCCTCGGAGAGAGTCGAGAACTCGGCGGTGATGTCGCCGAACGTGCCGATGGCCGGGAGTATGAGCGGACGCCCCTGCGACAGGGATATGAGGTAGTGGCGGAAGAAGACGCCCGCACGCTTTGTGGGGAAGACGAAACAATAGTCCATCAGCGCCTCACCCTCGTTTTCGAGATAGACGCGGGCTACTTGTCTGAGGAAAGGTTCCATTGGGGATCTATATTTTTTAGGATTGTCGAAATATCCTCTTTTCGGATTCTGTCAAGTTCGGAGGCGACTTGACCGGTATCGTACTCGTGGACGATTTGTGACAGCGGCGTGCCCACGGGGGTGATTATCTCGGGGGCTCCGGCCAGTCTGAGCAACGAGCTCTGACGGTCGTCATTGCTGCCCTGCGGGACGATTGAGATGAGCGGCCGACCGAAATTGAGAGCGAACGCCGTGCCGTGAAACGAACTGGTGACGACTCCGCGAGCATTGCGCATCAGGGCAACGAAACACTCGACATGCACATCTCTGTAATTGTCGACGACAAGCCCCGACGGAGCCGACGGATCGGGCCATTCTGAAAGAGCCACTACCCTCTTGACACCCATTCTGTTTTTCATCTCATTCAGGGCCTCATAGATGTATGGCCGTGTCTCAAAGGCATAGTTAAGTCCGTAGAGGACGATATAAGGCTCTTGGGGGAGGCTGTCAATCCCTGCAGAGCACATTGCGTCCCACTTTGGGGCATCGAGAAGCAATGTCGGATCGAGAACACGCCGTGGTTTTATTTCGAGCCCCAACTGACGGCTGATTATGTCAAGGCCGTTATCCTCACGTACTGTAATGGCATCGAATCTTGACAGACATTCCCTATACGCATCGACCATCCGGCCCGGAATCTCCGAACATGCAAAACTCGATGCCAGTGATACCTTGCGGACATCATCGGGAACAAAAGAGAGCATGAAAGCCTTGTCGCCAAGCAGAAATTTCGGATTCCATATCTGATCACTGCCGGCTATGACTGCCTGATACCTTGACCAGTCGGCCTGCTCGAGTTCGGAGAGATTGGCAAATGGACGGGTGAATCTGAAATGAGTTCTCCTGAATCGGTCGAGACGCCGTTTGAGTATATGCTGCGAATGAATCCCGACAGCCTCGAGCAAGGGCGCTGCAAGAGTTGACTTGAGCCGTTGCAGAAACGGCTCTCGCGGTTGTCCGTGGCTGTAATGCCACTCGTTTGGGTATCTGTAATCTATGACATCGCACTCCATGCCGGCATCTGCCATCACCCTCAGTGTAGCATAAGTCTGCAAAACAGATCCGTAATTGGGAACTGAATGTATGGTTATGAGTGCTGTACGTTTCATTTGCTGTTAATTGGGGGCAGATGCCTGAATATCCTTCTGATCAGATCCAAGCTACGGAGCGGGGCTCCGGCTCGCAGCAGACCGAGACTTATGCGGTGGGCCATGGCCGGATATGGCATGGGCGATGTCATTTGTTCTGCAAGCACATCTGCTTCTGTCGCCGGTTCTATGATGCATTTGTCCGACAGTGAGTCAATTGCATGTTGTCCGGCGGCGGTCATTGCTATGGCAATGCTGACCCCTTTTTCATCATTGCTGTATTTGGGTCCCCAAAAATCGCCAAGTCTTATGTCAGCGCCGGAATTGAATCCCTTGAAACGGCATGTCTCGTAACAGCAACGATTGAGGCATGTGTTGCCGAGAAACAGCGTAAAGAACAGGTCGCCTTCAGACCAACTCGATTTATATTTTTTCTTGCCGTCGGGGCTGTAATCAGAGATGGCATACGAATCATGCCACCCATTCTCCTTATCCCTCCAGACTATATGGTCACTTTCGGCAATTACAGGATGGTCTTTAAGGTATCTGATCCACAACAGTCGTGATGGCACTCCATGGCAGAAGAAATCTATGAGCAGGAATCTGTCCGATGCCTTTTTCAAGTCTACGAGCCGTCTGAGAGACGCAATCTGACATGGGGTTCCTGTAATCAGCCAGCGGGAATCCTTTTCACGCCAGTCTATGGCACGAAAAGCTGTTTCTGTCAAGCTCGGAAGATATTTGCTCCCCATTGACCGGGTTATTCCCTCCGGCTTGTCGAATACATAGTGTAAGGCTTGCCGGGTGTCCGAATCATAGCGCACGCCGATTATCTTGCCACCATCGGGATAAGATTCAAGATGGGCTTTCATCAGCTCTGTCGAGACCCCACCGGATGAGGCTCTGTCCCTGTCTTTGTCATCGACAGACCATGCGGCATACGGTTTTGGATCTACGGATGTCTTTGAATCATTGCAGAATGAGCAGACTTTGATACACATGCCGCAGGTGGTACACAGATCCTGCCGTTCGATCCGGGGTTCATGGAATCCGTCACGATTCTCAGCCATGGATATGATCGAAACCGGACAGGCTGCGGCGCATACGCCACAGCCATAGCAGAATTCCAGTTCCGTGATATTCCTCATCGGTCGATGATTTTGTGATACAATCTTCTGAGTCGTTCGCGTGCGGTATGTTTCAGCCATGCCATGTATCTTGCCGCTGAAGCCCCGAGCATATGATCAGTATCATGCGCAGAGACGGATATGGCGTATTCCGGAATATTGTCCGGTTCTCTGATGTCTGTGTTTTCTCGGTGGCCAAGGCTCTAAGCGAGTTTTATGTTTCACCCCGCCGGCCTGTCGGGGCCGAGAGGGTCAGTTCTTGATCAGGATAATCATTTTGATGGCAAAGTCGAAGTTGACAATCTTGCCGTTGGCATTTCCGGCTATGTCTGCCGCGGCGCGGTCCATGTGGCTCACGATGCGCTCGGCGTTGCCCTCGTGAATAAAACGCGCGAAGTTGCGGCTAAATTGTGTCTCCTCGCGATTAAGGTAGGATATTTCCGGAATATTGAAGTTATAGACGAAGTTTTCGCGTATCAGGCGGGTGCAGTAGTCATAGAATCTGACCTCTGCCTCGCGCCCGAGCGCGGCCACGTCCGAGCTCCATTGCTTGAGTGCGGCGACGTCGCGCATGTATGCCTTGCGCATCAGGGTGACGAACAGGTCGAAGAACATCCTCGATGCCGACGTGGCGTCGACGCCGCGCAGGGCTCGGTTGATGTCGCCGGCGGCTATGTGTGCCTCGGCCATGGCGTCGACGGGGTCCATGGCCAGACGCGATTCCAGATAGCGTGCCACGGCGCTGTCGGGCAAGCGGTTCATGCCCACGGGGCGGCATCTCGAGCGGATGGTGGGCAGGATGGCCGTCTCGTCGTCGCTGACGAGCACGAACAGGGTGCCGGCAAAGGGCTCCTCGATCAGCTTGAGCAGTTTGTTGGCGGTCTGCTCGTTCATCTTCTCGGGCAGCCAGATTATGGCGGCCTTGTATTCAGAGCGTCCTGCCGTCACGGCCAGACTGCGCTCGAGGGCCTCGCTCTCGTAGACATAGATGACCGGCTGGGCGTTCTTCTTGTCGAGCAGTCGTCCCAGACGGTCCGACCACCGCTCGAAGTCCATGTATGGGCCGTTGGCCACGAATGTCTTGAATTCCTCCATGAAGTCGGCCGACACCGGGGCCTTGTACTTGTCGTTCTTGACCACCGGAAACACATAGAGCGTGTCGACGTGGTTGAACGACTCGTGCTGGCGGCACGAAGCGCACTGTCCGCAGGGCTCGCCGTCGGGGGTGCGGGCCTCGCAGTGCAGGTATTGCACGAAAGCCCGGGCCATCATGAACTTGCCGATTCCCGACGGGCCGTGCAGCAGCAGCGCGTGCGGCACGCGGCGGTCGTCGGCCATCTGTCGCAGTTGGTTCTTGACGTTGTCGTTGCAGGGGATGTCTGAAAATTTCATGGCTCGGGATTGGGGTTTTAAGGCCGGTCACACAAACTGCCACACCAGTATGAGCAGTATCAGCGGCGGGGCTATCCATTTGACAATGAATCGTATCAGGCCGAGAGCGCGCGAGTGCAGGGCACCGTTGTTGGTGAGCTGTGCGCGGAAGAATCGCTCCGGTGCCACCCAGCCCATGTAGATGCACAGCAGTATGCCGCCCACGGGGAGCATGATGTTGGTGGCCACCGTGTCGAGAAAGTCGAATATGGTGAGTCCGGCTATCGTGAAACCGCTCCACGGTCCCACCGAGAGCGAGCAGACGGGGCTGAGTATGAGCAGCGGCAGGCACACGCACAGACATGCGCGATTGCGGGCCATGCGGAATCGTGTCTTGACAAACGACACCGAGACCTCGGCGAGCGATATGGTCGAGGTGAAGGCCGCCAGCGTGAGCAGCAGGAAGAAGAGCGACGACCACCAGCGCGTGCCGTCCATCTGGGCGAAAATCTCGGGCAGCGTGATGAAGACGAGGGCCGACCCCGCGAGATTACTCTCCTCGAGGCCGAACGTCATGACGGCGGGGAATATGATGACGCCCATCAGTATGGCCACCATCAGGTCGAGCAGCGACACGGTGAGGGCCGTGCGCGTGAGCCGCGTGGAGGCGGGATAGTAGCTGGCATACGTGACGAGGATGCCCATGGCCAGACTGAGCGAGAAGAACGACTGGCCCAGAGCGTTGATGACCGTGGCGGGCGTGAGTGCCGAGAAGTCGGGCTTGAGGAAGTATGCCAGACCCTCGGGTGCTCCCGGCAGGCTGAGCGAGACGCTGCAGAATATCAGCAGCAGCACGAACAGCACGGGCATCATTATGTTGGACATCCTCTCGATGCCCCCCTGCACGCCCCTCAGCAGCACGAATAGGTTGGCGGCTATCATGATGACGGTCATGACTATGGGGCGAGTGGCGCCGGTGATGTACCGGCCCATGGTCTCGCGGAACGCGGCCTCGTCGCCCGAGCCTGCGGCATAGAGGTCGCCCGTCAGTGACTGTATGAGGTATTCGAGCGTCCAGCCCGACACGACCATGTAGAACGACAGGATGAGGTATGAGGCCAGCACGGCCAGCGCGCCCGTGAGCCACCACCCCTTGTGGCGTGGAGTGACCTTGCGGAACACGCCGACGGCATCGCTGTCGCCGCCGCGCCCGAGGGCGAATTCGGCAGTCATCACGGGGATGCCGAGGATGAAGATGCAGAGTATGTATATGAGCAGGAACAGCGCGCCGCCGTTGGCCTGAACCTCGGCCGGAAAGCGCCACACGTTGCCCAGTCCCACGGCCGACCCGACCGTGGCTGCTATGACACCGATTTTTGAGCTGAATTTGGGCATTTGGAGAGAAGATGGAGAGGGTTATCCGAACTTTGAGATTTTGCGGAGCATGGGCTCGTTGAGTATCTTGATCTTGCGACCGTCGACCACGATGAGGTGCTCGCTCACGAAGTTTGAGAGTGTGCGTATGGCGTTGGAGGTGGTCATGTTGCTGAGGTTTGCGAGGTCCTCGCGGCCCATGTAGATCTTGAGGGTCATGTTGTCGTCCTCCTCATAGCCATAGTTGTCGAGCAGCACCATCAGTGCCTCGGCCAAACGTCCGCGTATGTGCTTCTGGGTCAGGTTGACGATCTTGGTGTCTGACGAGCCCAGATTGCGCGAGAGCTCGTGGATGAAGAACATGGCCAGATTGTTGTTGTTGAGTATCATGTCGTGAACCAGCGACATGGGTATGGTGCCGAGGGTCGAGGGCTCGAGCGTGGCCGCGCTCGACACGTAGGGCTCGCCTGCGAAATAGGCCCTGTATCCGAAATACTGTACCGGCTTGATGAGGCGGATTATCTGTACGCGGCCGCCGATGCCGTCCTTGTACTTCTTGACCTTGCCGTCGAGCAGACACCACAGGAATTCAGGCTCATCCTTTTCGGCATAGATAATCTGATTCTTTTTGTACTGGTGTATCGTGAAATTCTCGATGACAAGGCGCTTTTCATCTCCGCTGAGAACCTGCCATATTTCCGATAAATCTTCGGCTATTACCTGTTCAATAGTGCTCTTTATCATGTTTCGGTGTCATTCAGCTATGCTATACAACATAAAAGGGTGTTATAGTTTGCAAATTTACAACCAAATGGCCGATTTGAGGGTTGTATTCAAGTTAAAAAACATTAATTTGCCTATGATTCATAACCGTGGCCTTGCGGGCCCCGAGGTGCCGGAGGCAGATTTATTGTTAAAAAGTCTGCAAATGTGGAATTAATTTCCTAATTTTGTATTCCGGTAATGCTGCGGCCGCGGCCGCTGTGCCAATAGGATTTCAAGGAACACGGATGTTAGGATTCTCATCAAAGCCATACAAGCTCGGCATTGTCCTCAGCGGGGGCGGTGCGCGCGGCTTTGCCCATTGCGGAGCGCTGCAGGCCTTCGAGGAGATGGGACTGCGTCCCGACATCATGGCCGGCGTGAGCGCAGGGTCTGTGGTCACGGTGATGTATGCCGCCGGGCTGAAGCCGCGCGAGATACTCAAGGTGTTCTCCGACGCCAAGTTCGGCGACTTTGCCGAGTTGGCCGTGCCCCGCGACGGATTCTTCTCGATGGACGGATTCCGCAAGCTGCTGCGGCGCACGGTGCCCTACAAGGACATCTCCGAGCTGCCGCTGCCGTCGGTGGTCTGTGCCACCGATCTGGACCACAACAAGCCGGTGGCCTTCACCGAGGGCGACATCGCCGAGTGCGTCTCGGCCTCGTGCAGCATACCCATAGTGTTCAAGCCCGTCAAGATAGGCGGCGTGACATACGTCGACGGCGGCGTCACGGCCAACCTGCCGGCTTGGGCGCTGAGAGACAAGTGCAAGTATCTGATAGGCGTCAACTGTTCGCCTGTACCGCGCCGCGGGCGTCCGAGCTCGATACTCGACATAGCCCAGCGCACATACGACCTTCTGGTCAAGAACAACTCCATACCACAGATGGAAATCTGCGACCTTGCGATAAGTCTAAACGACATAGCTACTTACAAGGTGTTCAATCTGCGCGAGATCAAGCGCGTGTATCAGCTCGGATATGACGACACGATGCACACCCTGCTCAATGCCGGATTCACGCCACAGGGCCCCAGACCTTAAACCCTTATCCAAGAATCACAAAGATGGACAGAAAACCAATCATCTACCAGCTCCTCCCCAGACTTTTCACCAATACCAACACGACGTGTGTTCCCAACGGGACCCTTGCCCAGAACGGTTCTGGCAAGATGAATCAGATAACCGACGCCGTGCTTCAGGGCATCAAGCAGCTCGGCGTGACGCACGTGTGGTATACCGGCGTAATCGAACATGCCACGAAGACCGACTATACCGAACAGGGCATCGTGCCCGCCGACAATCCGTATGTAGTCAAGGGAGAGGCCGGCTCGCCCTATGCCATCAAGGACTATTATGACATCGACCCCGATCTGGCCGAGAGCGTGCCCGACCGCATGACCGAGTTCGAGGCTCTCGTGGCCAGAACTCACGACAATGGCATGGAGGTGATAATGGACTTCGTGCCCAACCACACGGCCCGACGCTATCACTCGGACGTGGCTCCGGCGGGCATCGAGGACTTTGGCGCGCACGACGACACCAACATGTTCTTCTCTCCGTCAAACAACTACTATTACATCACCCGCCAGCTCTTCGCCCCGTCGATAGATCTCGGCACGGGCAAGAAGGCATACATCGAGTTTCCGGCCAAGGCCACGGGCGACGACTGCTTCACGGCGTTCCCCTCGGTCAACAACTGGTACGAGACCGTCAAGCTGAACTATGGCCGCGACCCCTATGACGGCTCGGGCCACTACAGCCCCATTCCAGACACGTGGTTCAAGATGCTCAACATATTGCGCTTCTGGGCCTCGAAGGGTGTCGACGCCTTCCGCTGCGACATGGCGCACATGGTGCCCATCGAGTTCTGGCAGTGGGCCATCCCCAACGTCAAGGACCGCTATCCGCACATCAAGTTCATCGCCGAGATATATGACGTGGGGCTGTATCGCGACTTCATACACGTTGCAGGGTTCGACTATCTCTATGACAAGGTCAACCTCTACGACACGCTGCGCGGCATCCAGACGGCCAACCACTCGGCGGCCACGATAACGAGCTGCTGGCAGTCTGTCGACGGCATACAGCCGCACATGCTCAACTTCCTCGAGAATCACGACGAGCAGCGCTTCGGGTCGAGGTTCTATGCCGGCGACCCGGCCAAGGTGATACCCTCGCTCGTGGTCAGCTCGATGCTCTCGACCGGCCCGATGATGATATACATGGGTCAGGAGCTCGGCGAGCAGGCCACCGACTCGGAGGGATTCAGCGGATATGACGGCCGCACCACCATCTTCGACTACTGGAGCGTGGGCACCCTGCGCCGCTGGTATAACGACGGCAATCCCGACGGGTCGCAGCTGACCCCGCGCGAGCGCTGGCTGCGCGCCAAGTATGCCACCGTGCTGCGCCTGTGCAATACGGAGAAGGCCGTGGCACAGGGCCGATTCTATGACCTGATGTATGTCAACTATCAGAATCCCACGCTCAATCCGCACCGCCAGTATGTATTCATGCGCTCGTGCGACGGGGTGACGCTGTTCATCGCCGTCAACTTCGCGTCAGAGTCGTGCGACCTGTCGGTCAACATACCCCGCCATGCTCTGGACATGCTCAACATACCCTCGGGCAAGGTGATGAGCCGCGAGCTGCTGTCGGGCGAGACCGATGTCAAGGCCATCTCGGACAGCGAGCCGTTCCGCACCATGATTCCGCCCTACGACGCCGTGGTGTGGAAGATTGTCCACAAGAATATCCGGAAGGACTGACCGCAGTCCCCGCGACCGACCAACAACAAGCGTCCGCCTCGATGACTCGGGGCGGACGCTTGTTGTCGGGGGATATTTCAGGGTCAATAGTAGACTATGTCGCGGCGTTCGAGGGTATAGCTGACGTGGGGTCGGGCGCCGGGTTGCTGGGTGGTCCAGACGCTGAGGCGCTCGGTCCAGTTGCCGCGCGCGTCTTGGCCCCTGTAGAGGTTGAAGACCGCCGTGTGCTCGCCGTCGATGACCGGGTCGGTGTACTGGCCCACGATGCGGTGGTCGTCGTCATAGACGGTGACGGCATAGTCGCCCATGCCGTTGCTCTTGACTACGTTTGACGACACGTGCTCGTACGAGAGGGTATCCTTGAGGAATCCTCCGTGCTGGCGGTTGAGGTTGGGGCGGCGGTCCTCCCAGCGGATTATGCGTCCCCACTCGTCGCGCCTGAGCCGTTCGTCACGGCGGGCCACATAGTTGCCCAGCGAGTCGAAGTATGCCACCGTGACGGTGACGTTGGCGGCCGTGGTGTCGACGGCGACCGAGTCGGGGCCGGGCTGTGCCTTCCACCAAGTGGTCTTGGTGACGCGCTTCACGCGGTGCCTGAGCTCGAACAGGCTGAGGTCGGTGGTCTCGAACACCCCGGACTCCTCATGGCTGTCATACACATCGTCTGCGGTATTGTCGCGGTTGTCTCCGCAGCCCTGACAGAGGGCGGCGAACAGTATGGCGGCTATGGGGAGTCCGTGGAGTCTCATGTCTTATTGTCAGAAGAAGAGGGTTTCGAGTGCGTAGGTGGCGATACCGGCGAGATAGCCGACGAATGCGATCCAAGTGAACTTGCGCATGTACCAGCCGAAGCTGATCTTCTCGAGGCCCATCACGACGACGCCTGCGGCAGAGCCGATGATGAGCATCGAGCCGCCCACGCCGGCGCAGTAAGCGAGGAGCTGCCAGAAGAGACCGTCGACTGCAAAGTCGCCTGTGGCGGCGATGGGATACATCTCCATGCAGCCGGCCACGAGGGGCACGTTGTCGACGATCGACGACACGACGCCGATGACGCCGGTGACGAGGTAGTGGTTCTCATTGGAAACCTCGTTGAGCCACTGGCCGAATGCGGTGAGCACGCCGGTCTCCTGAAGGGTGGCCACGGCCAGAAGGATGCCGAGGAAGAAGAGGATGGTGGCCATGTCGATGCGCGAGAGCAGGGTGGTGACCTTGAGGTGAGAGTTCTCGCAGAACACGGCGTTGCGGTTGCAGCGGTATTCGCTGATCATCCACAGCACGCCCAGAGCCAGCAGGATGCCCATGAAGGGGGGAAGGCCGGTGAGCATGCGGAAGATGGGCACGAAGATGAGGCCGCCCACGCCGAAGCAGAGTATGAACATGCGGTCGTTGCTGTTAGAGCCTGCAACCTCGGGCTGACGCTCGGGAGCCTTGAGGTTGCCCTTGAGGTAGAGCTGCACGCACAGGGCGGCGGCGACGACAGATACGAGCGAGGGGAGAAGGAGCTGGCTGATGACACCCCCGGTCGAGATCATGCCCTTGATCCAGAGCATGATGGTGGTGACGTCGCCGATGGGCGAGAACGCGCCGCCGGCGTTGGCGGCGATGATGACGATGCCGCCATATATCATGCGGTCCTTGTGGTCCTCGACGAGTTTGCGGAGCACCATGATCATCACGATCGAGGTAGTGAGGTTGTCGAGGATGGCCGAGAGGATGAATGTCATGAATGTGATGCGCCACAGCAGCTTGCGCTTGCTGGTGGTGGCGAGAGCGTCCTGAACGAAATAGAATCCGCCGTTGGCATCGACGATCTCGACGATGGTCATGGCGCCCATGAGGAAGAACAGAATCTCGCAGGTCTCGCCCAGATGATGCAGCAGCCGCGACGAGGTGTCGACGCCTTCGGCCGCGCCGCCACAGGCATAGAGGGTCCAGCACACGACACACATCAGCAGTGCCGGAACGGCTTTGTTGATTTTAAGCACGCTTTCGAGGGCTATGCACAGGTAGCCCAAGACGAAAAAGATGACTATTGCAGTTACCATTGTAAGAAATTAAAGGTTATTTTTCATGGTTCGTTGCCGCGGGAGCGATCTCCGCAACCCCCTCCGGCAAATTTTCTGCAAAGTTCGCAATTATACCTTAAACAAAAAAATTTTAAATAATGAAATATTTCTTTAATAGGCAATTAGGTGTGAGGGTGGATTGGTTGGACTGGTTGGACTAGTTGATCTAGTTGAACTAGAAAAACTAGAATAACTAGACCAACTATAGCCTCCTCCTAACAAAAAAATCCCCCCGGCATTGCCGGGAGGATTATGATGATGTGCTTTGATTGCAATGATCAGATGCCCTGAAGCTTGAACTGGATGGGGAGGGTGTACCATACGTTAACCGAGTGGCCGTTCATCTTGCCGGGGACGAATTTGGGGAGCGACTTGACAACGCGCACGGCCTCTTTGTCGAGGTCGGGGTCCTTGCCACGTACAACCTTTACTTCGCCCACGCTACCTGTCTTGGTAACGACGAACTGTACAACCACGCGACCCTGTATGTTGTTCTCCTGAGCCATGGCCGGGTAGCGGATGTGCTCTGCCACATACTTGAGCAGGGCTGCCTCGCCGCCGGGGAACTGAGGCTTCTGTTCAACAACGTCGAATACCTTGTTGTCATCGACGGGTTCGGGTTTCTTCTCCTCGACGATAACCTCTTCCTTGTGCTCGCGGACCACGTTGAGGTCGTCGGTACCCTTGTCAAAGTCGGTGGTACCCACGGCTGTGTCGGTTTCCTTGAGTTCGTCCTGAGACTTGATCTCCTCGACTACCTCTTCGTCGCGGGTAATCTGGAGCTCTGTAGCCTTGACGGTGTTGAGGATCTCCTCGGGGAGGGCTTCGGGCTGCTGCTCCTCGACGCGCTGCATCTCTTCCTCTTCAGGTTCTTCCTCCTGCTCTTCGGCTGTATAGTCGATGATGGTCTGCTCGATCTGGTCCTCGGGACGGGCTTCGGAGCCTGTGAGGACTGTGTTGGCGAGAAGGCCGAGGAGGGCAACGATGACGAGGACGACGATGATGACGAGCATCGCGCGGTTGTGGCGCTTGGCGCTCTCCTTGCGAAGCTGGTATGCGCCGAAGTCCTTGTTTTTGCCTTCGAATATAAGGTCAATCCATTCTGATGATGAAAGATCTACATCTTTTGCCATATGTCATTTGAGATTTTTCAGGTTAATATATATCTTATCATCAGATTACTTCTTGGGGTTCTTCTTGAGATAGTCAAGGATGAGCGCCGAGTCGACCTGATTGATGTTGTCAATCTGATAACGCGAGATCTGGTTGATCTGCATTTCGTCGAGCGCGCTGATCAGGCTTTCCCATGAAGCCTCGGGAGCGGCTTTGATAATGACCACGGGGCGGGTGAGGGTGGAGTCGTTGCGGATCTCCTTAGCGCGGGCCTGATAGATAGAGTCGTTGATGTCCTTGTTGGGCGAGAACTCTTTGTTGCGCCAGCGTGCTTTCTCCTTGTCGATTTTCTCGAGCACCTGCTTGTTGCGGTCATGAAGGATCTTGCGGATGCCTTGCTGGAGTTTGCCGTCATTGCCTATGAATTGCTCTGCCTTGAGCTTGTTGTTGTCGATGAGGCCGTCACCGTCGGTGTCGGCGATCTCGGGCATACCTTCATAGAAATAAACGGTGTTCATCGGACGACCGTTGTCGTCTTTCTTGACGTCTCCGTTGGCATTGCGGTCAGTGGTCAGGATGAGTGTGATTGCTTCGGATTCCTTGGCTTTGTTCATCTGGTTCTGCTCTACTTTCTCGTTCGAGGGGAGCGAGATGGTGAGCGTCTGAGACTTAATCATCGTGGTACAAAGCATGAAGAATGTAATCAGAAGCATGTTCATGTCCACCATGGGGGTGAAGTCCACATGGATCGACATTTTCTTCTGGGCGCCTTTTTTCTTTTTGCCGCCGTCTGATTGTTCGATTTGTGCCATAGTGATTATTCTTGCTCAGTTTTTAAAGCCGTCATGATGCTGAAGCGGTTCATCTTCAGTGTCTGGAGATTGTCGAGGACGTCGTGGACGGTGGTGTAGGGGGTGTCCTTGTCGGCCTTGACAGCGATACCTTCGCCTTTCTTCATGGCTTTCTGGAGGTTGTCGTTTCCGGAGTTGTAGATGGCGCGCATCCAGATCTGGAACTCGTTGAGACGCTCCATGTCCTTGTTGTCGTTGATGGGTATACCAACGCCCTTCTGGGTCATGTCCGAGATGAACTTGTCCTGTTCGGTCTGAGACATGGAGAGGAACTGGTGGAGTACCTGAAAGGGTACGCCGAACATATTGATCTTAGAGAAGGCCTCGCGATCGGCGGCCGTGATCTGCACCGGGTTGCCGGGGTGCTGCTTGTTGTAAAGCGTTACTGCTTCATCGAGGATAGTCTTGCGGAGTGCCTCGGAGCCCCAAGTGTCCTTGGTGGCAGCGTCGGCATCGCCGGCTATGGAGATGAAAACTTTCCCTTCGGGGCTGACGAGCACCGAGGCCAAGTTGGCCGTGGGCACTTTCTGCTCCGACACGGAGGAGGGGGTCATGACGGTGACCGGCTCCTTCTGAAGGAAGGTTGATGTCAACATGAAGAAAGTAAGCAAGAGCACAGTCACGTCGCTCATCGCGGTCATGTCGATGAGGGTGCTTTTTCTCTTAATTTTTACTTTTCCCATATTACGTATCGGTTATTGATGTGAAGGTTTTTTAGGGTTGACCTTTCAGTCAGTCTGTGATAGGTAACAGGGGATTAGTGAGAAGCGGCGAATGTCTGAACGATGCTGTAGCCGACCTCGTCGATAGCGTAGGTGAGGTTGTCGATCTTGTTGGTGTAGAAGTTGTAAGAGATTACAGCGAATGCACCGGTGGCGATACCGAAGGCGGTGTTGATAAGGGCCTCCGAGATACCGGTCGAGAGCTCGGTCGAGTCAGGAGCACCTGAAGCGGCGAGGGCCTGGAACGACTTGATCATACCGATCACAGTACCGAGAAGACCGACGAGGGTACCGAGGGTTGTGAGGGTAGCGACGATGGGGAGGTTCTGCTGCAGGGCGGGCATCTGGAGTGCGGTGGCCTCCTCGACAGCCTTCTGGAGGTTGGCGATCTTCTGCTCCTTGCTGAGGACGGTGTTCTTGTCCATCTCCTCGTATGCGTTGAGGGCCGAGTTAACGACGTCGGCTACGACACCCTTCTGAGTCTTGCAGAGGTCCTTGGCGGCGTTGATGTTGCCGGCTGCGAGGTTCTTCTTGACACCGGCTACGAATTTCTCGATCGAGCCTTTGCCCTTTGCAGAAGAGAGGGCGATCCAGCGCTCTACAGAGAGAACGATAACGGTGAGGAAGAGGGTCTGGAGGATAGGCACGATGAATCCTCCCTTGTAGATGGTGCCCCAGAGGTCGATGGGGTGGCCCTCCTCGAAGTGAGACTCATGGCCGAACCAGAAGAAGAAGAGGCAGACTGCCACTACGAGGCAGGCGAGGATCACCAGGAAGGCGTTCTTGATACCGGCAACTTGGCTGCCTTGGGGTTTTTGCGACTGTGCTGCACGTGCGGGTGCGGCGGTAGGCTTTTGTTCCATAATTTGAGGTTGAATGTTGATGTTTTGGTTTATTTATTTGTTAGTTTTGATGATTCAATGGCTTGCAAAAAGACGTGACTCCTACCGCCGGGAGCAGGTGCGTGTGTGCCTGACGGGGCTGTGGCATATCGCTTCATTACGGGTACGGGTCTCGTTTTTCAGGGTGATTTTGATGATTTTTTGCTATTACATGGTACCGATTTCCACCATCTCGGAACGAGTGATTTTAAACGATATGCAAAATTAAAAGGAAATTTCGGTGTTTGCAAACCTTTTAGGCCTTTTTTTTACGCAATGCCCCTCATTTTTTTCAACGGTGGGATGCCTTTGGCGTTTTTTGCAACCGCTTAATCTATTTTTTATTAATATATGCTAACAATATTGAAGAATTTTCGCTAAATTTGCCACCTTAAAACAAGAAGTGTCCCGCCGCAGCGGCGGAGACGATTTGCATTTTCTAAGGTATAATATACACAATTCAACTTTTTCACACATGAGAAAGACCGTTAACCTGACCAAAGGTTTGAACCTCGATCTTCGGGGTGGTCTGACAGACACCCGGGTGGCCGCGACAGTGCACCCCGGGCGTGTGGCCGTCGTGCCCGCCGACTTCCCGGGATTCCTCCCCAAGCTCGACGTGGCCGAGGGCGACGCCGTCTGTCAGGGTCAGTCCCTGATGCACCACAAGGCCGACACGTCGCTGTGTCTGGTGTCGCCGGCTGCCGGAGTGGTCGAGAGTATTGTCCGTGGTCCCCGCCGCCGCATAGAGCGCGTGGTGGTCAGGGTGGCCGAGGGGGGCGAGAGCCGTCCGGCCGCCGTGACCGTCGATGCCTCGGATGCCACGTCGGTGGACGAGGCGCTCAAGAGGTCGGGCCTCAAGGCCATGATGCGACAGCGCCCGTATGACATCGTGCCCCTCGACGGGGCTCCGCGCGACATATTCGTCACCGCCATGGACACCGCTCCGCTGGCGCTTAACCTCGATGTCGAGGTGGCCGACTGCGTCGCCGCCATCGAGGCCGGAGTGGCCGCGCTGTCGACACTCACCGCCGGCACTATATATATAGGTGTGGCCGCCGGGTCCAAGCTCCCCGACATCAAGGGGGCCGAGATGGTGGAGTTTCCGATGCTGCACCCCGCGGGCAATGCCGGAGTGCAGGCCGCCAACATCGCTCCCGTCAACAAGGGCGAGGTCATCTGGACCCTCGACATCGTCACGCTGGCGCGCATAGGCCGCCTGATGCAGACGGGACATACCGACTGGACCGTCGACGTGGCCGTGACCGGTGCTGAGGTCGAGACACCCCGCGTGGTCAGGACCATCGCGGGCGCCGACCTCGACGACCTGCTGCGCGGCAACCTGCGCAACGACGGCGTGCACCACCGCATCATCTCGGGCAACGTGCTCACCGGCACCCCCGAGGGGCGCGAGGGTTTCCTGCGCTATCCCTACAGACAGATCACCGTGATACCCGAGGGCGACGATGCCGACGAGTTCATGGGCTGGGCGTCGCTGAGTCCGTCGAAGATGAGCGTGAGCCGCTCGTTTCTCGGACGCCTCTTCGGCCGCAAGTTCAACCCCGACGCGCGCCTGAACGGCGGCCGCAGGGCCATGATCATGTCCGAGGTCTATGACCGCTTCTTCCCGATGGACATCCTGCCCGAGCATCTCGTCAAGGCCATCGAGGCCCGCGACATCGACCAGATGGAGGCTCTGGGCATCTATGAGGTGGCCCCCGAGGACTTTGCCCTCGCCGAGTATGCCGACCCCTCGAAGCTCGAGCTGCAGAAGATCGTGCGCAACGGGCTCGACTATCTGCGCAGCGAGGTCTGACCACCCTGCATCAAACCCAACTCCAGACAATTTCAAATGAAAGCATTAAGAAAATATCTCAACCGCATCAAGCCCGCGTTCGAGCCCGGCGGCAGGCTGGAGAGCCTGCACAGCGTCTACGACGGGTTCGAGACCTTCCTCTTCACCCCCAACACCACGTCGGGGGCCGGAAGCGTCAACGTGCACGACAGCCTCGACGCCAAGCGCATTATGATCATCGTGGTGCTGGCGCTGATGCCCTGTCTGCTCTTCGGCATGTATAACACGGGCTATCAGAACTGGCTGGCCGCCGGAGCCACCGAGTTTCCCTTCTGGCAGATCATGGCCTATGGATTTCTGGCCGTGCTGCCACGCATCGTCGTGACCTATGTCGTGGGTCTTGGCATCGAGTTTGCCTTTGCCCAGTGGCGCCACGAGGAGATTCAGGAGGGTTTTCTCGTCACCGGCATCCTCGTACCCCTGATCTGCCCCATCGAGACCCCGCTGTGGATGCTCGCCGTGGCCACCGCCTTTGCAGTCATCTTTGCCAAGGAGGTGTTTGGCGGCACGGGCTATAACGTGTTCAATGTCGCTCTGGTGACGCGCGCGTTCCTCTTCTTTGCCTATCCGGCGCAGATGAGCGGCGACAAGGTCTTCGTGGCCTCGAGCAAGATATTCGGCCTCGGCCACGACCTGCCCGACACGTTCACCGGCGCCACCCCGCTGGGCCAGATCGCCTCGTTTGCAGGCGACAAGCTCACGCTGGTGGGCCTGAACGACGCCCCCATCTCGACTTGGGACGCCTTCCTTGGCCTGATACCCGGGTCGTTCGGCGAGACATCGACGCTGTGCATCCTCATCGGCGCCGCCCTGCTGCTCGTCACGGGCATGGCCTCGTGGCGCATCATGCTCAGCGTGGTCGCCGGCGGACTGCTGATGGGCTGGATAGCCAACTTCTTCCAGACCCCGACCTATCCGGCCTCGTTCCTCTCGCCGCTGGACCAGCTGCTGTTCGGCGGCTTTGCCTTCGCGGCCGTCTTCATGGCCACCGACCCCGTCACGGCCGCCCGCACGGGCACGGGCAAGTATGTCTACGGATTTCTGGTGGGCGTCGTGGCCGTGCTGATACGCACCTACAACAACGGCTATCCCGAAGGCGCCATGCTGGCCGTGCTGCTGGCCAACGCCCTCGCCCCGCTGATAGACTATTGCGTGGTCCAGTCCAACATCTCGCGCCGTCGCCGCAGGCTTGCCCGCCGCACCGCCGCATAATCACACCACAATCACGCACACAGCTATGAACAAGCAAAGCAATACATATACCATCATCTACATTGTAGTGCTGGTGGTGCTCGTCGGCACGGCCCTCGCATGGACCTCGCTGTCGCTCAAGGGGCGCCAGCAGCAGAACATCGACGCCGACAAGATGAGCCAGATACTGGCCGCAGCCCTCATCACTCCCGCCAAGGGCGAGGCCGTGGCCGAATTCAACAGGTATGTCACCTCGCAGTATGCTGTCGACGCCGAGGGCGCGCGCATCGAAGGGGCCGACGCATTCAAGATAGACGTGGCCGCCCAGAGCAAGCTCCCCGCCAACCGCCGCGAGCTCCCCGTCTATGAGTGCACGCTGGCCGACGGTGCCGTCAAGTACATACTGCCCGTCTATGGCGCCGGCCTGTGGGGCCCCATCTGGGGCTACGTGGCCTTCGACGCCGACGGCTCGACCATCTATGGCGCATACTTTGCCCATCAGGGCGAGACCCCCGGTCTGGGCGCCGAGATAGAGAAGCCTGTGTTCTCTGACCAGTTCCGCGGCAAGACCGTGTTCAAGGACGGACGCTTCCGCCCCGTGGCCGTGGTCAAGGCCGGACAGAAACCCCTCGACGGCGAGGACTATGTCGACGGCATCTCGGGCGGCACCATCACCTCGAAGGGCGTGGGCTCGATGCTCGACAACTGCCTCACCCCATATCGCAAATTCCTACAGTCGCTGAGCGAATAAACAGACTATCCACATGGCAGACAAAATCAACAACAGCAGGGTGTTCCTCAACCCCCTCTCAAAAGACAACCCCGTGGTGGTGCAGGTGCTGGGCATCTGCTCGGTGCTCGCCGTCACCGCCAAACTCGAGCCGGCCATAGTGATGGGCATCTCCGTCATCGCCGTGCTTGCCTTTGCCAACGTCATCATATCCCTGATACGCAACACCATCCCCACCAACATCCGCATCATCGTGCAGCTCGTGGTGGTGGCCGGACTGGTGGTCATCGTCGATCAGGTGCTCAAGGCATACGCCTATGACGCCTCCAAGCAGCTCTCGGTCTTTATCGGCCTCATCATCACCAACTGCATCCTCATGGGCCGCCTCGAGGCCTTCGCCATGGCCAACAAGCCGTGGCCCTCGTTTCTCGACGGCGTGGGCAACGGCGTGGGCTATGCCCTGATACTGGTCATCGTCGGTTTCTTCCGCGAGCTGCTCGGATCGGGCACGCTGCTGGGCCATCAGGTCATACCCCAGAGCTTCTATGACGCCGGCTATGTCAACAACGGCCTCATGATCCTCCCCCCCATGGCCCTCATCGTGGTGGGATGCGTCATCTGGGTACAGCGTTCGATCAACAAGGATCTTCAGGAAGACTGATTCAACCCCCACCGATAACCGAAATCAGACAAAATGGAAAATTTCAACATCTTCATACGGTCGATCTTTGTCGACAACATGATCTTCGCCTACTTTCTGGGCATGTGCTCGTTCATAGCCGTGTCCAAGAATGTCAAGACCGCCTTCGGTCTGGGCGTGGCCGTCACCTTCATGCTGGTGGTGACGCTGCCGGTCAACTATCTGCTGCAGACCTACGTGCTCAGCCCCGGCGCCCTGACGTGGCTGGGCCCCGAGTATGCCGAGGTCGACCTCAGCTTCCTGTCGCTCATAATGTTCATCGCCGTCATCGCCTCGATGACGCAGCTGGTCGAGATGGCCGTCGAGAAATACTCGCCCGCCCTCTACTCGTCGCTGGGCATCTTCTTGCCCCTCATCGCCGTCAACTGCGCCATTCTGGGCGGCTCGCTGTTCATGCAGCAGCGCGACTTCCCCTCGGTGTGGACCGCCGTCTGCGCCGGCGGCGGCTGGGGGCTGGGCTGGCTGCTGGCCATCACGGCCATCGCCGCCATACGCGAGCGTCTGGCCGTCTACTCAAACATACCCCGCCCCCTGCGCGGCGTGGGCATCACATTCATTCTCACCGCCCTCATGGGGATAGCCTTCATGAGCTTCCTCGGCATAAAAATCTGACACAACCATGCTGACGATACTGACCGGCGTGTGCATATTCCTGATCATAACCCTTGCCCTTGTGATCATACTGCTCATAGCCAAGAAATATCTGGTCCACTCGGGCAAGGTGACCATCACCATCAACGGCGACACCACCATCGAGGCCGACTCGGGCAAATCGCTCCTCTCGACCTTTGCCGACCACAACATCTTCCTGTCGTCGGCCTGCGGCGGCAAAGGCAGCTGCGGCCAATGCAAGTGTCAGGTCTTCGAGGGGGGCGGCGACATACTGCCCACCGAGAAGGTACACTTCTCGCGCAAGGAACAGCAAGACCACTGGCGTCTGGGATGTCAGGTCAAGATCAAGGAAGACTGCTCGGTGGGCATCCCCGCCTCGGCCCTCGACGTCAAGGAGTGGGAGTGCGAGGTCATCTCGAACCGCAACGTGGCCACCTTCATCAAGGAGTTCATCGTCGCCCTCCCCGAGGGTGCCCACATGGACTTCATCCCCGGCTCGTATGCCCAGATCAAGATTCCCGAATACGAGATGGACTATGACCGCGACATCGACAAGAGCCTCATCGGCGACGAATACCTGCCCGCGTGGCAGAAGTTCGGCCTCTTCGGCCTCAAGTGCCGCAACACCGAGACCACCGTCCGCGCATACTCGATGGCCAACTATCCCGAAGAGGGCGACCGCATCATGCTCACAGTGCGCATAGCCACGCCACCCTTCAGGCCCAAGCCCCAGACAGGATTCATGGACGTGATGCCCGGCATAGCCTCGAGCTATATCTTCACCCTCAAGCCCGGCGACAAGGTAGTCATGTCGGGCCCCTATGGCGACTTCCACCCCATCGTCGACTCTAAGGCCGAGATGATGTGGATTGGCGGCGGCGCCGGCATGGCACCCCTGCGCGCACAGATAATGTGGATGACCAAGACGCTCCACACCACCGACCGCGTGATGAACTACTTCTATGGCGCCCGCGCCCTCAATGAGGTGTTCTATCTCGACGACTTCCTGCAGCTCGAGCGCGAGTTCCCCAACTTCCGATTCCACCTCGCCCTCGACCGCCCCGACCCCGCCGCAGACGCCGCCGGCGTCAAGTACACCGCCGGATTCGTGCATCAGGTCATCTACGAGACATATCTCAAGAACCATCCCGACCCCGAGGACATCGAATACTATATGTGCGGCCCCGGCCCCATGAGCTCGGCGGTCAACAAGATGCTCGACGACCTCGGCGTAGACCCCACCTCGGTCCACTACGACAACTTCGGCGGCTGACGTCCCCGAGCCGTCCCCACTGCATACCCAAGCCCCGCCCGTCAGGCCCCCACAGGCCCCGCGGCGGGGCTTGGCGTCTCTGCACCCCTTGCAAAACTCCGCGGATATGCCTAACTTTGTGTCAGGAATTATGCGACGACTGATATACATACTCGCTCTCGCCGCCCTGCTGGCTGTAATCTCGTGCCGTCCCGGACGCGGGCCGGCGTGGGATGCGCTCGACCGTGCCGAGGCACTGACCCCCGTGAATCCCGACTCGGCCCTCGCCCTGCTCCAAGCCATCGACCCCGCCACCCTGCGTCCCGGCGAGGAGACCGCCCGCCACGCCCTGCTGCTGACTCAGGCCGGATACAAGTGCCTGCAAGACGAGACCGACGACTCGCTGATACGCATCGCCGCCGACTGGTATGACAAGACCCCCGACACCCGCAACCGCATGCTCTCAAACCTGTATCTGGGTTTCATAAATATCAATCTACAGAATTATCAGGTAGCGTTAAGATCGTTGCTGACTGCCGAAAAGCTTGCCGTTCAACTATGCGATACATTCAATCTTGGAGTGATTTACCGCAACCTGTGCAGAACTTATGGAGAGGCGAATATAGGTAGTCAGGAGTTGCATTATGCCAAAAAGGCCATTGATTGTTTCAAGGCCACAGGCAAGACTCCTTTTATCAACGAAGCACGTCTGGAATTTGGAAATGCCTTGTGCAACAATGACAGCTTAATCGAGGCATTGAAGTCGGCAGAATCACTCATGGCGACTGCAAAATCCGAGCGTGACACGTCTTTGTTGTCAGCCGCTTACAGACTGGCGGCTTATTCCTGTCTGAAATCCGGAAGATATGACAAGTCGCTGGCTTATTTTGATTCTGTCGGAACATTGGATGGCCTCGATGGTTTTGAGCATGACTCATATAACTATATGCTTGCCAACATAATGGTTTCCAACCTCGCACCTGTCGATTCGATAATTACCCGAAACGACAGCCGGAGAATTCCTTATGTGTATTGGATAAAAAAGAATAATTATGTGAAAGCCTTCGAGTCCCTAAGGGATTATGCCGAGGAAGAAGAAACTATACTCGTCAAACTGATACAGCAACAACTTACATTCACCGCCGAAGAGTTTTATCGCAAAGAGGCCGATATAGCGTCCGCCCGCTCGGAGAGGCATCTGAGAATGTTGATGACATCGCTTGCAATAGCTTTTGTCGTAATGACTTCGATTATTGTTTATGCCTATCAACGGCGCAAGAATCAAAGACTTACTGAAGATAATCTTGTAATGATAATAGACAAAATAACAAAAGAGAGTTTAAATAGAGAAATTATACTACATGCAAAAGATAATGAACTTAACGACAATACGAATAAGTTGCAAAGTGCTTTGAATGAGTTGAAATCCAAATCTAATGAACTAGATGCAAAAACTTACGAAATTATACATAAAGATATAGAGATCTCAACCTTATGAGACCAAATTTTAAAACAATATTTTGAGAATATCAGATGGGTATGTAGTGAATATTATAAAATACAAAATACAGGTGCTGAAAGAGATAGTTTGATTAAGGCTATTAAAATCAAGGTTGATGAAATCAGAAGCTCAAAGGAGTTTGATGATAAGTTGTCAGAACTTGCAAATAAGTATAACAACAATATTGTCAAAAGCTTTGATGTGGATTTTAATACAATTTCAGAGAATGATAGAAAATTGTTTATTCTTTCTGTATGTGGTTTTGATGCTTCATCCATTTCTTTACTTTTAGGGACTAACATACGTGCTCTCGCAACTAGAAAATCGAGATTAAAGTCTAGAATATCTTCATCTCGATCCTTAAACAAGAATCGTTATCTGGATATATTAGTCCGTGTTTAACATTTTTTATGATTACAACGGTGCTTAAGGTCATAATCTTATATCATACCTTATTTGTCTGCCTTTCAAGTTAGTATTAGGTCATTAGGAATTATCAAATGACTGCCTGTAATGTTACATCATTTATAATATATTGATATGCAGCATGTTATTTGTGGAGATGTAACTATGTTTTAACTGTAAAAAATTTGCAATACATACTGTTGTATTCATAATTTTGCAGAAAAAAACATGAATAATATCAAACAACTATTAATTTCAGTGTTGTTATTTATCCCGGTAATCCTGACGTCCGAGATATATGCAGACAACAATGAAAATGAGAATACATCTCAAGTGCCAAAGCATCTGACTGGGCAGTCAACAGCAAAATTGAAACACCATGGTATTGGTAATCGAATGCCGTCAAAACTGTTCATAGAGTTTCTTTATGGAGAAACAGGTGTCGAATTTCTACAGTCAGAGTTGTATAACTCATTAAATGTTGAAATTTGTGACGATGAAATGATTCCTATATGGTGTTCTACAATAACCTCGAACAATTCTTTTATAGGTATAGTCCTTGATTCAGGTACATACACCGTCACATGCACCAATGAGCAAGGCCAAATATTTGTCGGATATTTCGAATTGTAGAGCCATTCATTGATATATGACTCTTGTCGTTTATGCCTGAATCACTATGAGCTAACTCATAGCATGATTTATTTTGTGCCTTTTATTACTGCGTTCGTGTAGGTCAAAACGCAGTTTATAATCCTTTTTTCAATAACTATTTAACCAAAATCACATTTCTGAATGAAAAGACTTCTAATCAGGTTGTCTCTCATCGTCTGCATGATGATGATTCTGCCGTCCGTGATGTCGGCGGAA
>LUJS01000008.1:0-32325 GCA_001689495.1 Bacteroidales bacterium M8
CATACCTTACCTTTGGCTGAATAGTTACTTATCAGGGTCATTGTGCAAAAATATGTTAAATTCATTTATTTGTGTGAACTATTCATAACGGGGTGTGTTTATAAGGTATAACATAAATCTTCTATCGCAATGGCAACATATTTCCCTGAATTCCAAATCATCGTCGACAATGCTTCGAACTTTGTTTCACATCTGTTTTTCAGCGCTTGGGAAGTGAACAGCAATGACAAGTCCGTCATGACTTCGTCAGAGACTCCCGCTATCAGCGAGATCTACTATTGATCACTCAACCCCAGAGACCAAACCTCATAACGGCGGCCCGGCAGTCATTCTGTCGGGCCGCCGTCGTTGCGTGGTGGCGTGAAAGGAAAAGCGGCCAGAAACCGCGAGGGTTTCTGACCGCTGTCTGTTTTCAGTGATTCGGGGTGTCCGATCAGCCCTTGATGGCTGCTACGCCGGGGAGCACCTTGCCCTCGATGGCCTCGAGGAGGGCGCCGCCGCCGGTCGATACATAGCTCACCTTATCGGCGAGGCCGAACTTGTTGATGCAGGCTACGGAGTCGCCGCCGCCCACGAGCGAGAATGCGCCGTTGGCAGTGGCCTCGACGATGGCGTCGGCGATTGCACGCGAGCCACCGGTGAAGTTGTCGAACTCAAACACGCCGGCAGGACCGTTCCAGAGGATGGTCTTGGCGGGGAGGATGGCAGCCTTGAATGCCTCGCGGGTCTCGGGACCTGCGTCCATGCCTTCCCACTCGGCGGGGATTTCGCTGGCCGATACGACCATCGTGTTGCAGTCGTTCTTGAAGTCGTCGCCGGCTACGCAGTCGGTGCCGAGCACGAGGTTTACGCCTTTCTGCTTGGCCTTCTCGATGATGTCGAGGGCGAGCTGGAGCTTGTCCTCCTCGCAGATGCTCTTGCCGATGTTGCCGCCGAGAGCCTTGGCGAAGGTGTATGTCATGCCGCCGCAGAGGATGAGGTTGTCAACCTTGTCCATGAGGTTCTCGATGATGCCGATCTTGGTCGACACTTTCGAGCCTCCCATGATGGCGGTGAAGGGGCGCTTGATGTCAGAGAGGATGTTGTCTACGGCCTTTACCTCTTTCTCCATCAGATAGCCGAGCATCTTGGCGTCTGCGGGGAAGTAGTCGGCGATGACGGCGGTCGATGCGTGACGGCGGTGTGCGGTACCGAATGCGTCGTTTACGTATACGTCGGCATACGATGCGAGTTTCTTGGCAAACTCTTTCTGCTTCTCCTTCATCTCCTTTTTGGCAGCGTCGTATGCGGGATCGGCCTTGTCGATGCCAACGGGCTTGCCTTCCTCCTCGGGGTGGAAGCGGAGGTTCTCGAGCAGGAGTACCTGACCGGGCTTGAGGGCTGCTGCCTGTGCGTCGGCTGTGGCGCAGTCGGGAGCGAACTCGACCTCGGTGCCGAGGGCCTTGGCCACGGCGTCCTTGATCTGCGAGAGAGACATCTTGGGGTTGACCTTGCCTTTGGGCTTGCCCATGTGGCTCATGATGATGAGGCTGCCGCCGTCGGCGAGGATCTTCTTGAGGGTGGGGAGGGCACCGCGGATGCGGGTGTCGTCGGTGATGTTGCCGTTCTCGTCGAGGGGCACGTTGAAGTCCACGCGGACAATGGCCTTCTTGCCTTTGAAATTGTACTGGTCGATTGTCATTGATGATGATATTTAGAGAGTGTCTTTTCAGATTGCAAAATTACGGAAAAATTTCATTAATCCGCACAATCGGGGGCTAAAAATCATCGTCACTCTTTCTTTTCTTTTGGCAGGAAGGCCCTCAGCAACACATATCCGCCCGCACCGGCCACCAGCGAGCCCACGATGATGCCGAGCTTGGCGCGGTCGAGCATCATGGCGGCAACTGCTGACGAGCTGTCGAAGGTGAGGTCGGCGATGAAGAGCGACACGGTGAAGCCGATGCCGCCCAGCAGCGAGACGGCGGCGATCATGCGCCAGTCGGTCCCGGCGGGCATGGGGGCGAGCCCTGTCTTGACCGTGAGCCACGAGAAGGTGAAGATGCCGACAAACTTGCCTATGACAAGGCCCAGAATGATGGCCAGACTGATGCCGCCGAATATGGACGACACGTCGAATCCGCCGAGGAATATGCCCGCGTTGGCAAATGCGAAGAGGGGGATTATGAGATAGTCGGTGAGGGGGTGGAGCTGGTCTTCCATGTCCTGAAGGGGTGATATGACGCGGTCCGAGGCCGACTCTATCTCCTTGAGCCAGTCGAGCTGCTCGTGGCTGAGTATGGTGCGAGACTCGAGGGCAATGTCGTCGGCCTCGCGGAAGTTGCGTATGGTCTCGCGTATTATCTTGATGTACTTCTCGGGGGCATAGACCGGTGCGGCGGGGACTGTCAGCGCCACGAGCACTCCGGCGATGGTGGGGTGTATGCCCGAGTTGAGGACGAGAAACCACACGACGCCGCCGACGATGAAGTAGAACATCTTGGTCTGGATCCTGAGCCACGAGCCGCCGGCTATGAGCACGAGCAGGCCGATGGCTGCATATAGCAGGTATGTCACCTCGATGTGGCCCGAATAGCAGGCGGCGATGACGATGATGCCGCCGATGTCGTCGACCACGGCGAGGGTGGTCAGGAATATCTTGAGCGACGCGGGCACGCGCGAGCCCAGCATGGCGATGATGCCGAGCGAGAATGCGATGTCCGTGGCCATGGGGATGGCGGCGCCTCCGGCATAGTCGGTGCCACGGGCCATGAGCCAGAATATGCCCACCGGGACGGCCATGCCGCCGATCGCGGCCATGATGGGGAGCAGGGCCTGACGCAGCGACGAGAGCTCGCCCACCAGCACCTCGCGCTTTATCTCGAGGCCGATGTTGAAGAAGAAGATGGCCATGAGGGCGTCGTTGATGAACTGGATGACGGTCATGGGGTGACCCGCGTGCGACAGCAGGTTGAAGCCCCCTACCTGCAGGCGCATCTCCTGTGTCCAGAAGTCGTTGTAGAGGGCATTGAGCCCGGGAATGTTGGCCACGACGAGGGCGAGTATGGTGGCGCACATCAGCACGTTGCCTCCGCTGGCGTGATGGGCCAGAGCGCGGCGTGCGGCGAAGAATATTTTGCGTGGAGCCGGTGATGACATAACTAACGGACGGATTGTTAAAACATTTTAGTTTCAACAATCCGTCCGCGGTTATTGTTTTGTCACCCGGTCAGGGGACGTGGGGTCAAAGGACTATTTTGGCGGTCTTGACGCCGTTGGCCGTCGTCACCCTGACGATGGCTACACCGGCGGGAACGCCGTCGAGGCTGATCTCGCTCTCGGCGCCATGGCTGCCGATGAGGGCGCCCGAGGCCGAGTATATCTCGCAACGGTCATGGCCGCCCACGATGTTGAGCACGCGGGCCTGACGCGAGTAGACGATCTCGACGCCGTCGGCCGACTCAACACCGACGATGCCCGACTCGTGGGGAGTGACGAGCAGCGTCACGTTGGGCAGGTTGCGATAGAATCCGTTGACCTCCTGCGTGAAGTCGAACGGCTCGTCGCCGCGATAGATGGCCGTGTGGGGTGCGTCGCCGCTGACATATTCGGCATAGAACATCATGTTGGCCACGGTCTCGCTGCTGTGGCGGGCAAAGACGCAGAGGTTGCCGCCGTCATACTCGAACGGTTGGTCAAAGACGATGGTCATGGTCTTCTGCTCGGGGCTGAGGCTGACGTGGCTGTCAAAGACTTTGGTGAAGCTCGAGGCCGGAACGAGCTCTATGTCGTTGAAATCGGCCTTGTCCACGTTGGCCAGCGAGAGGTCGAGGTTCATCTCGGTCTCGCCGGTGCCCGAGAAGCGATAGACGTAATATATCAGCGCCTTGACGGTCTGCTTGCCCTTGGCGCCGATCTTTGAGGCCGTATAGATGGTCTGCGAGGCACTGTTGGGATATGAGCAGTATATCGGGGCATAGCCGGTGGGAATCTGTCCGGCGGTGATGTCGATGTTGGTGACGTTGCCCAGCACGTTGACCTTCATTGCGGGCGACAGGTCGTTGTCGGCAATGGCGTCACCCTCGGCAATGACACGGGCACGGACTTCAAGGGCACCCTCCTTCTCGGGGGTCCACGACACGGTCACCTTCTCGGTCTTCTGCGAGGCGAGGGGTGTCGTTATCTCGGTGGTGCTTAGAGTATTGCCCTCGGCGTCGGTGAGCGCGATGGCATACGACGCCACATCCTCGAATCCGAAGTTCGACACCTTCACCTCGAGCTCGGCGGGCTCGCCGACGGTGAGCAGGTCATTGCCGCTGACAGAGAGTGCGCCGAGGTCTACACGCGATGTCTCGATGACGTTGAACTTGTAGAACTGCACCGGCACGGCGTTGCGCACCTGATAACCGAAGTGGTATGTGCCTGTCTCGCTGACGCTGAAGGGCACGCCGTGGGTTATCCACTCGATGTCGTTGATGTCCCCCTCGAGCTCCTCTATGCGCTGTGTCATGGCCTCGGGCGCGGGTGCCTTGCCGAGGGCAAGGGTGAGGTTGGCGGGGAACAGGTCGCCCAGCAGGCGCAGGTCATAGCGGGCCACGTAGAGCTTGCCGGCCTCGAGGGTAACTGCGGGCGAGATGAGCCAGTCGTCTACGGCCGTGTTGGGGTTGAGGATGTTCTCGGGGTTATAGCGGTAGAACACGTCGAATGTCCCCGCCCAGCCCGTTGTGTGGGCATACCAAGTATAGTCGTCGCCGTCGGCGTTGACAGCGGTCCACTGGTTTACCTGATCGGGGTCGTTGAAGTCGGCCGCGTAGGGCACGGCGTGAGGCTTGCCGGCCACGACGGGCTTGGATGCCGTGGTGCCGCCGTTGCCCGCGGCTGTCGAGGCGGTGACCTCATAGATGTATCCGTGCAGCTCGCCGATGGCGGTGTCGGTATATGACGTGGCTGTCGAGGCCGAGAGCAGGCTGGTGGCGCCGGGCTGACGCACGAGGTTGTATGTCACCTGCGAGGCGTCAAACCATCCGCCATGCTCGCCCGCCGCGGGTGCGGTCCATGTCACGGTTATGCTGTTGCCGTCGGCACTCTTGACGGCGTTGACCGAGGCAGGTCCGGCCGGTGTGTCGACGCCATACCATGTGGGATCGGTGAGCGTGGGGTCGCCGTCGCCCTCGGTGTTCGAGGCCACGGCGCTGTAATAGTGCATGCCCGTGGTGACGCTGTTGTCGGTCCATGTCATCCGTTCGCCGGGGCCGGTGGCGTCGAGGGTGACAAGCAGCTCGTCGTCGCGATAGAGCTTGATGCTGTATGCTCCAAGGGACTCGAGGCCGACGGTCGACTCGGGATTGGTCCACGAGAGGGTGGCCGTGAGCGCGCCGCGTTCGCCCGGAACTGCGGTGAGGTCGGTGACGCGCGCCGGAGCGGCCTCGTTGGCGGGATCGGAGTCGATGTAGAGGCCTATCAGCTCGGCGTTGCCACCCACCGAGCCTATCTCGGCGTGTGTGAACTCATAGTTCTCGTCCATGCCCATGCGATAGAGCTTCGAGAGGCCGTTGCCCGAGTTGTCGGCGGTATATCCGGCATAATATGCGGTGTTCTTGCCATAGTCCCACGCCATCGACTGCATGCCCATCGGGGTGAAGCCGAGGTCGCCGTAGTCAAAGAAGAACTCGCCCGACTCGCCGTCGATGTTCCATATCTTGGATGTCTCGTCGACGCCATACATGAAGTATCCGCCCGTGGCGGTGAATGCCACCAGCGAACGCTCGTTCTGCTGCGAGAGCTTGGATGCCTCGGCGGTGACGGGGTCTATCAGATAGAGGCCGAAGGGGGCGTCGATCTCGTCGCCCGAGATTTCGCCCTCGCCGATGTTATAACCCGCGGCTATGATCATGCCATAGTTGGGGTCATAGCTTGCATCGGTGAAGATGATGTTGCCCGCGAGGTTGAACTTATAGTCGATGTCGGCCACCACCGAGAGCTGCATGCGATCCAGATCAATGCAATAGAGGCGGTTGGAGAGTATGCCGTCGTCGGCCTGAAACATATAATACTTGCCGTCATGGCCGGTCGCGGCCTTGATGTTGAGGCCGTCGAGCTCCATCTCGGTGCGTACGGCTCCGGGGTTGTCTACCGAAAATGACACGAGCGACTGGGCGCTCTGCGTGGCCTCCGAGTAGACCCTGATGCCATAGGCTCGGCTCGCCGTCTCAGCTCCCAGACACATGGCCGGCACCGATGCGGCGAGAATTAAAGCATAGAGTTTGTTCATGTTTTATTACAGAAAGTTGTGTGATAATGGTTTTGACTGCAAAGTTAATGAAAATCAATGTAATGGGCAACGCCGCAGGGCTCCGAAAGGGGCACGGATGGCCAATCAGGGTAAATTTAATAATTTTTTAATATTTTGCCGTTACGCGGGATATGGCTAACTTTGCCGCAATTAAATAATATAAAGACCGACTGTTATGAACAGAAGATTGTTAGCCATGCTGACGGCCCTGATGGCCTCGGTGGCCGTCATGGCCTCGGACGTGGTCAAGACCACGATGGTGTATGCCGTGCGCGAGAATGCCGACACCTTGCGACTCGACCGTTACGAGACGGCCTCGGGTGAAGCAGGCAGGCCCGTGGTGATTTTTGCCTTTGGCGGAGGTTTCCGCGGGGGCTCGAGAGACGAGGCCCGCCTCCTCCCCTACTTTGAGTTTCTTGCCCGCGAGGGCTATGTGGTCGCCTCGATAGACTATCGCACCACGCTATCCGACTACGACCCCTCGACCGGTGTCGAGGGATTCGTCCCCGCATTGCAGGGTGCCGTGGGGACGGCTGTCGAGGATCTATATACCGCCACGGCGTTCATCGCGGCCAATGCCGACGGATGGGGCGTGGATCCCGCCAAGATGATTCTGTCGGGCTCGAGCGCGGGTGCCATCACGGCCCTGCAGGCCGAGTATCTCATCGCCTCTGACTCGCCATACGCCTCCATGTTCCCCGAGGGGTTCAACTATGCGGGCGTCGTGTCGTTCGCGGGTGCGGTCTGCACCGAGGGCGAGCCCGTGTGGACACCCGGCAAGGTCTGCCCGATGATGCTGTTTCACGGCGATGCCGACAGCACCGTGCCTTTCGGTGCCCTCACTGTCGGCGGGATGGGCATGTACGGGTCGAAGGCCATCAGCGACGGCCTCACCGCCGCCGGCATACCTCACGAGCTCTATGTGATATGCGCCGCAGACCACTCGGTGGCCACATCGCCCTTGGAGGGAAATCATTATGACATACTTGCCTTCCTGCGCGAGTTCGTGGGGCGTGGAGACAATCGCATCACCGTGACGAGACAGTCCGTCCCGGGCGCTCCGACCGACTATAATACCCACTTCACCCTGATGGACTATCTGAGGTCCAACATGCCGCAACGGTGACCCGAATACAACAAGGCGGGGCAGCTCACATCGAGCTGCCCCGCTTTACTTTTGGCATCTATTTCTGTCAGAGTTCGATGGTCCACCGGTCGGTGGCCTTCCAAGCCGGAAATCTCTTGCGCCCCTCGTCGAGAAGGCGTCGCTCGAGCAGTGTATAGAGGTGGCCGTTGCGTCGGGTCTCCTGAATGGCCGTGCCGAGGTTGTCGTAGATGGCCGAGTCAGAGTGCTCGTACTGTCCGAACTCGTCCGAGCCCGTGCGGTTGCACCCGATGACGTATGTCTGGTTCTCGACGGCACGCGCCGCAAGCAGTATCTTGTATTGGGCTATGCGGATGTGGGGCCAGTTTGACGGCACCAGCAGCACGTCGTAATTGCTGTCGGGTGTGTTGCGGCACCAGACCGGAAACCGCAGGTCGAAACACACTATCAGCGAGAAGTCCCACCCTCTGAATCGTATTCTCGGGGGCAGGGCCCTGCCGGGCGTATAGACATTGTTTTCGGTCGACAGGGGGAAGAGATGGCGTTTGTCATAGAACGTGACGTCGCCCCCCGGCTCGATGAAAAAGGCGCGGTTATAATAGAGTCCCCCGCCGTCAGTGGCCAGAAAGCTGCCGGCAATGGCAAATCCAAAGAATGCCGCCCAGCGTTTCACGGCGTCGACGGTGTGCCCGTCGTTACCCTCGGCCAGCTCGGCCACGCGCTTGGGGTCGGGCACGAATGCCGTCGTGAACAGTTCGGGCAGCACCACGACATCGGTGTCGCTCTCGACCTGACTCAGCGCGTGGGCGGTCGAGATGATGTTGGCCTCGGGGTCGGCGTATGCTATGTCGAGGGGTATGGCGCAGATTTTCATGCGTTTTCGGGTTTTATTCCTTTGAACGGGGCATAATACTCGCGTATCGCCTTCATGTCGGCCTCGATGTCGTCGGTGGGGATGAAGGTCTTCTCGAGATACACCTCCTTGGCCGGGCCGTCGATGGCGCCGAGTATGATTGGGATGCGGGCCTCGCGGGCTATGCGCAGGAATCCGGTGTGCCACTCGGTCACCTTCGAGCGCGTGCCCTCGGGGGTGATGGCGATGTTGAGGGTATCGCACTCCTGAAACCTGCGTGCCAGTTGCCGGGTCAGCGACGAGCCCTTGCCCCTCGACACCGGTATGCCGCCGAGGGCCTTGAAGAGCAGGCTCATGGGAAAGAAGAACCACGAATCCTTCATTATGAATCCCGCCTTGCGCCCCAGCGACCACCACGCGAACTCACCCAGCACGAAGTCCCAGTTTGACGTATGGGGCGCCACGCAGATGATGCATTTCGGGTAGTCGGGCACCGTGCACCTGACCTTCCAGCCGAACAGATTGAGCATGAACTTGCTGAATCCCATGGCGCAGGTTTATTTCTTTGCGGCTTCCTTGCGGTTTGCCTCCTTCTGTGCCTCGGGCAGCACGGCGTTCATCGACTTGATGATCTTCTCGACATGGTTGTTGAAGTCGGCCTTGAGCTTGCGGAAAGCTGCCTTGAAGTAGCGGTGACGGTCGTCCATATACTCCTTGCGGGTCTCGAACGACGCGCCCGTGCGGGGATAGGCGATGTTGACCATGCGCAGGGCGTTGGTCTGCAGGTCGGCTATCTCGAAGATGATCTCGTTGAGGGCCTCGGGATTGACGCCGGGCACGGTGATCTTGGTGATGACACATTCGCCGGCGAGGGCGCCGCATATCAGGCGGATTTCCTTTTTCAGAGAGCGTTTATTGGTAGACATAATGTTGAGAACGTGAGGTTGGTGAATGAAATGTTAAAAAACTTTTTTGAGGTATAACACTGTGGCGCGGCCTATTGTTTTTGGCCGGACAGAATCTTTTTCAGTGCGTCGGTCGAGGCCGATATTCTCGTGGCCTGACGTCCGTGGTGGGCTGTCGGCGGCACCGAGGGATAGCGTATGCCGGTGGCCTCGAACACCGCCCGCGGGAATTTGGAGGGATGGGCCGTCTCGAGGAATATTCCTTTCTCGCCGGGCGCGAGGTCCTTGCGCAGTGCCGCCAGTGCCGTTGCGCCGTGCGGGTCGAGCAGATAGCCCGAGGCCGAGTGCGTCAGCGACATTATGTCGAGTGTCTCGTTGTCGGGTATCCTGTAGCCGTGTACGCTGCGGGCTATGGCGTCGTGGTCGCCGCCGAATATGTCGAGTATGCGCGAGATGTTCGAGGGATTGCCCACATCCATCGCGCACGCCATCGTGCGCACGGCGCGGCGCGGCTCGAATATGCCGTCGTTCAGATAGTCCACCGTGACCGAGTTGCTGTTGTTCGATATGACGAAGCGCTTGACGGGCAGGCCCATCTTCATGGCAAGAAGCCCGGCGGTGAGGTTGCCCAGATTGCCCGAGGGCACCGAGATGACCACGCCGTCGCCCGGTCCGTCGCGGTGTACCAGCGATGCGTATGCGTGAAAGAAGTAGAACATCTGTGGCAGCAGCCTGCAGATGTTGATCGAGTTGGCCGACGTCAGCTCCATGCGCTCGCGCAGGGCCGGGTCGCCGAACGTCTCCTTGACCATGCGCTGGCAGTCGTCAAACGTGCCCAGCACCTCGATGGGATGGATGTTCGAGTCCGGCAGGGTGAACTGCGCCCGCTGGAACTGTGTCAGTCCGCCGTGCGGATACAGCACGTAGACCTCCACGCCGGGCACATCCCTGAAACCTGCGGCGACGGCGCCGCCCGAGTCGCCCGACGTGGCCACAAGCACCTTGACGCCGTTCTTGGCGGCGTCCGAATAGTGGCTTATTATGCGTGCCAGAAAACGCGCGCCGACATCCTTGAACGCAAGCGTCGGGCCGTGAAACAGCTCCAGCACATAGAGGTCGGTGTCAATCCGCATCAGCGGTATGTCGAAGGTGAATGTCTCGTCGATGATCTTCTTGATGTCGGCCGAATCAATGTCGTCGCCCAGCATCAGATCTGCCACGACATAGGATATGTCGCGTATGGACATGTCCGCGATGTTATTGAAAAACGCGCCGGGTATTACGGGTATTCTCTCGGGCATAAACAGCCCGCCGTCCGGAGCGAGCCCCGTCATTACGGCCTCGCGCAGTGTGGCTTTGCGGCATTGTCTGTTTGTGCTGTAGAATTGCATGGATTGCTCTTTGTATTGACGTGTTTCTATATGTGTGCCGGTCCCGGCACGATACACTCACAAAATTAACAATAACTTTTCAAACCACCAAACTTTCCTCGACACTCCTCCCCCACATACCAAAACACCGCCCTCGCTGTGGTGCGGGGGCGGTGCGTATGGGGGTCGGCGGGGATCAGTCTACCTTGTAGATGTTGACCTCGTCGGGGTTGAACATGTCGATGAACGATGCGTGCTTGGCAACCTCGGCCTCGGCGATGTTGGCATAGATCTCGGCCGAGCGGTTGAAGCTCTCGTTGCGGTTGGCGTCCGAGAGGAGCAGGTAGCTCATCACGAGCACGCCGGCCATCTCGACCAGACGGCGTGCCATGAAGTCGCCGTAGGCCTGATCCTCGACAGAGGTAACCTTCTCGACGGCCTTGGCGTATCGCTCGGTCATCACGGCCAGACGGTCCTTGAGAGCCTGAAGCTCGGGACGTACCTCGGCCTCCTGATACGAGCGGATAAGGTTGAGGTATGTGCCGGTGGTGACGTGGCGGATGGCTGCGACAACCTGAAGCTGCGTGGTGCCCTCGTAGATCGAGGTGATGCGTGCGTCGCGATAGAGGCGCTCGCAGGCATAGTCCTTCATGAAGCCCGAGCCACCGTGTATCTGGATGCAGTCGTATGCGTTCTGGTTGCAATATTCAGAGCCCATGCCCTTGGCCATGGGGGTGAGGGCATCGGCCAGACGCGAGTAATGCTTGGCCTCCTTGCGCTCGTCGGGCGTGAGGGTACGCTCCTTGGCGATGTCGTCATAGATCTTGTAGATGTCGACATAGCGGGCGCACTCATAGAGCAGCGAGCGCGATGCGTCGAGCTTGGCCTTCATCACCGAGAGCATCTCGTAGACGGCGGGGAACTCGATGATGGCCTTGCCGAACTGCTTGCGGTCGCGTGCGTAGGCCAGAGCCTCGCGATATGCCAGCTCGCTGACGCCGACACTCTGTGCGGCGATGCCGAGGCGGGCGCCGTTCATCAGGGCCATCACGTACTTGATGAGGCCCATGCGGCGCGATCCGCACAGCTCGGCGCGGGCGTTCTTGTATGTCAGCTCGCAGGTGGGCGAACCCTTGATACCCATCTTGTTCTCGATGCGGCGCACGTTGACGCCACCGTCGTTCTTGTCATAGATGAACATCGACAGGCCGCGGCCATCCTTGGTGCCGGCCTCCGAACGGGCCAGTACGAGGTGGATGTCAGAGTCGCCGTTGGTGATGAATCGCTTCACGCCGTTCAGGCGCCATGTGCCGTCGGGCTGCTCGGTGGCCTTGAGCATCACGCTCTGCAGGTCAGAGCCGGCATCGGGCTCGGTGAGGTCCATAGACATGGTCTCGCCCTTGCAGACGCGGGGGATGAAGCGGGCCTTCTGCTCTTCGTTGGCAAACTCATAGATGGTCTCGGCACAGTCCTGCAGACCCCAGAGATTCTCGAATCCGGTGTCGGCGCGGCTGACGATGTCGGCGGCCATGATATAGGGGGTGATGGGGAAGTTGAGACCGCCGAAGCGACGGGGCATGGCCATGCCCATGAGGCCGGCCTTGCGGCAAGCCTCGAGATTCTCTTTGGTCTTGTCGGCATAGATGACGCGGTTGTTCTCCACGCGGGGACCCTGATGGTCTACGTCCTCGGCGTTGGGGGCGATGATGTCGCCGCAGATCTCGCCTACTATCTCGAGCACGCGGTCGTACGAGTCCTGAGCGTCGGCATAGTCGAGGGGAGCGTAGTCATATTTCTCGGCGTCGGTATAATCGCGCTCTTTGAGGGCGACAATCTTCTCCATCAGCGGATGGGTCAGGTGGTGCCTGAGGTCGGGATTGTCTGTATAGAAATTAGCCATTTGATAAGCTGTTGAGGGGTATTATTTGGAATTCTTCTTGTAGTATTTGATCAGCTTGGGCACCACGTCCTCGATATTGCCGTTGATGACATAGTCGGCGATTGTGTTGATGGGGGCGTTGGGGTCGTTGTTGATCGAAATGATGATAGAGCTCTCCTGCATGCCGGCGATGTGCTGGATCTGGCCCGAGATGCCGCAGGCTATGTAGAGCTTGGGGCGGACGGTGACGCCGGTCTGGCCTATCTGGCGGGCATGTTCGGTGAAGCCTGCGTCGACGGCCGCACGCGACGCGCCTACCTCGGCGCCCAGTGTGTCGGCAAGGTCGTGCAGCAGCTGGAAGTTCTCCTTCGAGCCTACGCCATAGCCGCCTGCCACGATGATCGAGGCGTTCTTGATGTTGATCTTCGACTTCTCGATGTGGCGGTCGATGATCTCGACCACGAAGTCGGCATCGCTGACATACTTGGCGGGGTCGAGGTTGATGACCTCGCCGTGATATGCGGGATCGAGTATCTGTTTCTTCATCACGCCCTCGCGAACGGTGGCCATCTGCGGACGGCACTCGGGGTTGACGATGGTTGCCACGATGTTGCCGCCGAAGGCCGGACGTATCTGCAGCAGCAGGTCCTTGTATTCCTTGCCGGTCTTGGGGTCCTTGTGGTCGCCGATCTCGAGTGCGGTACAGTCGGCGGTGAGGCCGCTGTGCAGGCACGAGCTGACGCGGGGACCGAGGTCACGGCCGATGCATGTGGCGCCCATGAGGCATGCCTGAGGCTTGATCTCCCTGAACAGGTTTATCAGCACTGCGGCATGGGGGTTTGATGTATAGGGGGCGAGGCGCTTGTCCTCGACCTTGTAGAGGCGATCCACGCCATAGGGGAAGACCTGCTCGTCAATCTTGTCGAGGTTGTCGCCCACGGCGATGGCCTCGAGCTTGACGTCGAGGCGGTCGGCGAGCACACGGCCTTTGGTGAGGAGCTCAAGGCTCACGTCGGCCACACGGCCATCTTCGTTCTCGAGATATACGATAATGTTGTTCTGGTCCATTTTGTGCGCTTATCCGATGGTGTGGTTAGTGATGAGTTCTTTGACGAGTTCTTCGATCTGTGCGTCGCTGTCGTCGAGCACGCGGCTCTCCTTGGCGGTGAAGACCACGTTCTCGATGGCCTTGACCTTTGTGGGCGAGCCGGGCAGGCCTATCTGCGCGGGGTCGGCGTCGACGTATGCGGCGCTCCACTCCTGAAGGTTGAGATAGGGACGCTTGGCCAGAAGCTCCTTGCGCTGCTCGGACAGTGCGGCGGCCTCGGTGGGCGATGCGGCATACTTGTACTTCTGCACGCGCATGGCGTTGCGGGGACGGCAGGGTGCGGCCGAGCCGTTGACGGTGACCACGCAGGGCAGCGGTGCCTTGAGGGTCTCGACGCCGTTCTCGAGGCGGCGCTTGACGGTCACGTAGCCGTCCTTGAGGTCGAGGATCTCTTCGGCGTATGTCACCTGCGGGATGCCGAGTTTCTCGGCTATCTGGGGACCCACCTGTGCGGTGTCGCCGTCGATGGCCTGACGTCCGCCGAGGATGATGTCGAATTTACCGAATTTCTTGACAGCCTGAGCCAGCGAGTAGGATGTGGCGAGGGTGTCGGCGCCGCCGAGGGCGCGGTCTGTGAGGACGATGCCTGTGTCGGCCCCGCGATAGATGGCCTCGCGGATAATCTCCGAGGCACGCGGGAGACCCATGGTGAGAAGAGTGACGGTCGAGCCGGGGTTGGCGTCCTTGATGCGGAGCGCCTGCTCGAGCGCGTTGAGATCCTCGGGATTGAAGATGGCGGGCAACGCTGCGCGGTTGATGGTGCCGTCTTCTTTCATGGCATCTTTGCCCACGTTGCGGGTGTCGGGCACCTGCTTGGCGAGCACGATGATGTTAAGACTCATATCAGTTTAGGGTTTAGTAGATTTTTCGGGTAAGAAATGACTTGACAAAAAAAGTCACGGCAAATTTACAAAATTTATGTAAAACTCTGTAAACTTGCCGTGTGAATTAATGTGAAACCTTAGCTTCGACCCACTTGCGGGCGTTGATGAATGCGTCTATCCACGGGGTGATCTCGTCGTTGTGACGCGAAGCGGGATAGTAGCCGCACTGCCACGGGAAGATGGCCCTCTCGAGGTGGGGCATCATGGCCAGATGGCGACCGTCGTCCGAACAGATGCCGGCAACGGCGCTGCGCGACCCGTTGGGGTTGGCGGGATATGCGTTATAGCTGTACTTGGCCACCACGTTATAGCGGTCGAGGGGCAGGGGCAGGTTGAACTTGCCCTCGCCGTGGGCCACCCAGATGCCGAGCTTGCTGCCGGCCAGCGAGCCGAGCATGACCGAGGGGTTGGCGGGGATGGTGAGGCCGAGGAACTGCGACTCGAACTTGTGCGAGTCGTTGTGCAGCATCCGGGTCTTCTTCTCGTGGTCGGGGTTGATCAAGCCGAGCTCGATCATCAGCTGACAGCCGTTGCAGATGCCCAGCGAGAGGGTATCCTCGCGCTTGTAGAAGCGCTCGAGGGCGGTGCGGGCGTTGTCGTTGTAACGGAAGCCCGATGCCCAGCCCTTGGCCGAACCGAGCACGTCCGAGTTGGAGAAGCCGCCGCAGAATACGATCATGTTGACGTCGTCGAGTGTCTCGCGTCCGCTCATCAGGTCGGTCATGTGCACGTCCTTGACGTCGAATCCGGCCAGATAGAGCGAGTATGCCATCTCGCGGTCGCCGTTCACGCCCTTCTCGCGGATGATGGCGGCCTTGACGCGGTCGCCGTGACCCTTGCGGCTCAGCGCGATGCCGCGCGATGCCAGCTTGCCGTCAAAGCCCGAGGGCATGCGATAGCGGATGGGCTGCTTCTTGTAGTTCTCATAACGCTCGGCGGCACATTTCTCGCCGCTCTGCAGGGTGTCGAGCAGGTATGAGGTGTGCATCCACACGTCGCGCAGGTGGTCTATGCCCAGCAGGCGCTGAGTGCCTTCGTGGCTGATGACGAGGGTACGCTCATCCGAGGGTGCGCCGATGTGATAGAACTTCACGCCGGCCTTCGTGAGTATCTCGTCGACCTTGGCCACCTTCTTGGCGTCGACCTGAGCCACGAGAGCGGGATTCTCGGCAAAGAGAATCTTGACGAGGTCCTTTTCGCCGAATGCGGCTGTGTCAAGCTCTACGCCGCCGGCTGTGTTGGCGAACGTCATCTCGAGCAGCGTAGTCACCAGACCTCCGGCCGACACGTCGTGGGCGGCGAGAAGCATGTTCTTCTTCACCAGAGTCTGCACGGCCTCAAAGGCTGCGACAAACTTCTGAGGATCCTCGACCGTGGGGGCCTTGTCGCCGAGACGGTCCATCATCTGGGCGAACGCCGAGCCGCCCAGCAGCAGGGGACACGACGAGAAGTCGATATAGATGAGCTCGGATGCCTTCTTCTGCATCACGGGCGAGAGGGTCTTGCGGACGTCGGTCACCTCGCCTGCGGCAGAGATGATGACGGTACCGGGGGCATAGACCTTGTCGGCGCCATACTTCTGGGTCATAGACAGCGAGTCCTTGCCGGTGGGGATGTTGACGCCGATGGTGCAGGCAAAGTCGCTGCATGCCTCGACGGCGCGATAGAGGGCGGCATCCTCGCCGGGATTCTTGCAGGGCCACATCCAGTTGGCGCTCAGCGACAGGGTCTTGATGCCGTCCTTGAGGGGCGTGCCGACGATATTGGTCAGGGCCTCGGCTACGGCCATCACTGAGCCCTTGGCCGAGTCGATAAGGGCCACCTGAGGCGCGTGGCCGATAGAGGTGGCGATACCTGCCTTGCCGTTATAGTCGAGCGCCACGACGCCGCAGTCGCTCAGGGGCAGCTGAATCTCGCCCTGACACTGCTGGCGGGCAATCTTGCCGGTGATCGAGCGGTCTACCTTGTTGGTGAGCCAGTCCTTCGATGCCACGGCCTCGGGTGCGAGCACCGATGCGACATAGCGGTCTATCTCGCTCTCGTCATACTCGACGGCCTTGTATGTGGTCTCTATGGTGTTGTCGGTCAGTGTCGTCTTGGGCGACGAACCGAACATGTCGGACATGCCGAGGTCGATGGGCTTGATGCCGTCGGTCTGCTCGAATACAAAGCGATGGTCGCCCGTGGTCTCGCCCACGACATACATCGGGGCGCGCTCGCGGTCGGCGATGGTCTTGACATACTCGATGTCTTCCTTCTTCATCACCATGCCCATGCGCTCCTGACTCTCGTTGCCGATTATCTCTTTGGACGACAGTGTCTTGTCGCCAACGGGTAGCGAGCCAATCTCGATGCGGCCGCCGGTCTCCTCGACCAGCTCGGACAGGGCGTTGAGGTGACCGCCCGCACCGTGGTCGTGGATCGACACGATGGGATTGTCGTCATTCTCGGCGAGTGCGCGCACCACGTTGCTGACGCGCTTCTGCATCTCGGGGTTGGCGCGCTGCACGGCGTTGAGCTCGATGCCCGAGGCATACTGTCCGGTCTCGACCGACGACACAGCGCCGCCGCCCATGCCGATGCGATAGTTGTCGCCGCCCATCACCACCACGGCCTGTCCCGGTTCGGGCACGCCCTTGATGGCGTCCTTGGCGGCGGCATAGCCCACGCCGCCGGCAAGCATTATCACCTTGTCGTATGCATACATGCGGCCGTTCTCGTCGTGCTCGAATGTCAGCAGCGAGCCGCAGATCAGGGGCTGGCCGAACTTGTTGCCGAAGTCCGACGCGCCGTTCGATGCCTTGATGAGTATCTCCGACGGGGTCTGATAGAGCCACTGGCGGGGTGTCAGGCTCTGCTCCCAAGGATGCTCGGCCAGACGGGGATATGATGTCATGTAGACTGCCGTACCGGCCAGCGGGAGCGACGCGCGGCCTCCGCCCAGACGGTCGCGTATCTCGCCGCCGCTACCGGTGGCAGCGCCGTTGAAGGGCTCGACTGTCGTGGGGAAGTTGTGGGTCTCGGCCTTGAGCGAGAGCACGGTGGGCAGGGGACGCACCTCGAAGTAGTCGGGACGCTCGGGATGCGTGGGATAGAACTGGTCAACGACGGGACCCTCGACAAAAGCCACGTTGTCCTTGTATGCGCTCACGAGCGTGCCGGGGTTGACCTGAGATGTCTTCTTGATGAGCTTGAAGAGCGAGAGGGGCTTCTCCTCGCCGTCGATGACGAACGAGCCGTTGAATATCTTGTGGCGGCAGTGCTCCGAGTTGACCTGCGAGAAACCGAATACCTCGCTGTCCGTCAGGGGACGGCCCAGACGCTCGGCCAGCTGGCGCAGATAGTCCTCCTCCTCTTTCGACAGGGCCAGACCCTCGCGGAGATTATATTCCGAGATGTCGGCGATATGCTCGATGGGAGCAGCCACGGTCGAGGTGGTGAACACGCGCGAGTTGAGTCCGTCGGGATACAGACGCGAGAGCATCTTGTCAAACACGGGCTCGGTGCCGGCGGGCACGCGGGTGAACTCCTCGATACGGGTTATGCCCTCGAGGCCCATGTTCTGGGTTATCTCGACAGCGTTTGTGCTCCAAGGGGTTATCATCTCCTTGCGGGGACCGATAAACACTCCCTTCACCGACGTCGATGCCAGAGGCTGTGCCCCGTCAAAGAGCCATGTCAGCCTTTCGGCCTCCTCGGGTGTGAATCTGCGGGCAGTCTCGACGGCGTAAACAGTGTTTGCGCCTTTCTTGAAAAATACGACCATGCTTTCTTTAGTAGTATGCTGTAATGTGATAATTGGCGGAATAATCGCCACAAAATTAATCAAAATCCAACAAATTAGCAAAAATATTCGGCACGGATGCCCCCGTCGGACAAAAGCGCGCCCCCGCCGCGGGCTGCGACGGGGGCGCGTATGTGATTCAGGACGGTGTCCGTCAGTTGCTGAACACGGGTGTGTCCTCGAGGGTGACTTCGCCGCAGAGGTCGACGCCGAAGTGCGCCCTGACCTGCTCGGGCGACAGCCCGAGACCTAACAGATACATCAGCTTGGTTATGGCGGCCTCAGACGTCATGTCGTGGCCCGAGACGACGCCACAGCCGCTCAGTATCTCGCCCGACAGATAGCGCCCCGTGTGCACGCCGCCATTGACGCACTGCGTCACGTTGACTATCACGATGTCGCGGGATATGGCCTCGCGCAGCTCGGCCACGAACCAGTCGGCCGTGGGGGCGTTGCCGGCGCCATACGTGCGCAGCACTATCCCCTTGATGCCGGGGGTGGCAAGCAGATAGCGCAGGGTGGTGCGAGTCATGCCGGGATGAAGTTCTATGAACATCACCCCCGTGTCCATGCGGGTGTTCACACTGAGCTCGGCCTCGCCCGAGGGACGCCTCAGCGCCTTCTCGGCAAAATGTATGCCGAGACCTATCTTGGCCAGCGACGGATAGTTGTTGCTCTTGAAGGCGTTGAAGTTGTCGGCGCTCATCTTGGTCGATCGGTTGCCGCGCCACAGATAGTTCTCGAACAGTATCGCCACCTCCCTGACCATCGGCAGACCGTCCACCGTGCGGGCGGCGGCTATCTGCAGGGCCGTTATCAGATTCTCCTCGCCGTCGGTGCGCACCTCGCCTATCGGCAGCTGCGAGCCGGTGATGATGACGGGCTTGTCGAGCCCGCCCAGCATGAACGACAGCGCCGAGGCCGTATAGGCCATGGTGTCGGTGCCGTGCAGCACCACGAATCCGTCATAGCCGTCATAGTTGGCGGCTATGGCCATGGCTATCTCGCTCCACCCCTCGGGCCCCATGTCAGACGAGTCTATGGGGGTGAACTGTATGTTGTCGATGTCATACTCAAGCATCTTCACCTTGGGCACGTTGTCTATGAGATGCGAGAAGTCGAAGGGCTGGAGGGCCCTCGTCACGGGGTCCTCAATCATGCCTATCGTGCCTCCGGTATAGATTATGAGTATGCGGGGTCTGGTCATTGCAATAGTCTGATGAAACGTGTCTTTTTAGTTGTCGGCGATGTGTCAGCCAATCTTCGAGCCCGGGGCTACGGGTGCCGAGGGGGTGAGCAGGACGATAGAGCCGTCCGAATTCTCGGCCGACAGTATCATGCCCTGCGATACGATGCCCTTGAGCTTGCGCGGCGGCAGGTTGGCGATGAAGCATACCTGCTTGCCCACCAGCGCGGCGGGGTCGGGATAATATTTGGCGATGCCGCTGACGATGGTGCGTTTCTCCAGACCGTCGTCGATGAGGAATCGCAGCAGCTTGTCGGCCTTGGGCACTTTCTCGCACTCTATCACGGTACCCACGCGCATGTCCGAGCGGCAGAACGTGTCGAAGTCCACGTCCTCGGCCTGAGGCTCGGGACGCCATGCGGCGGCCTCGTTGGCCTTCTTGGTGTCGAGCAGACGCTGCACCTGTGCCTGAATGGCGTCGTCCTCTATCTTCTCGAACAGCAGTTCGGGCTGCTTTATCTCTGCTCCGGCCTCGAGGATGTCGAGGCTGCCGAGCATCTCCCAGCTCAGGTTGTCCATGCCGAGCATGGCGGCCAGACGTCCGGCGCTGAAGGGGATGAAGGGCTTGAAGGCCACGGCGATATTGGCGCAGAGCTGGAGGGCGGTGTTGAGTATGGTGGCGGTGCGGGCCATGTCGGTCTTGGCCACCTTCCACGGCTCGGTCTCCTGCAGGTAGCGGTTGCCCATGCGGGCTATCTCCATGGCCTGCTTCAGGGCCTCGCGGAAGTGGAATGTGTCGAGGGCCTCGGTCAGGGCGGCCACGGCGGCGTCAAGCTCGGCCTTTAGCGCGGTCTCGGTCTCGGTGAGCTCGCCGCGGGCGGGCACCTTGCCGTCGAAGAACTTGTGCGTCAGCACCACGGCGCGGTTGACGAAGTTGCCGAGGATGGCCACCAGCTCGCTGTTGTTGCGGGCTTGGAAGTCGGCCCAAGTGAAGTCGTTGTCCTTGGTCTCGGGGGCGTTGGCGGTGAGGACATAGCGCAGCACGTCCTGCTTGCCGGGGAAGTCCTTGAGATATTCGTGCAGCCACACGGCCCAGTTGCGCGAGGTCGAGATCTTGTCCCCCTCGAGGTTGAGGAACTCGTTGGCTGGCACGTTGTCGGGCAGCTGGAATCCGTCGCCGTATGCCATCAGCATGGCCGGGAAGACGATGCAGTGGAACACGATGTTGTCCTTGCCTATGAAGTTGATTATCCTTGTCTCGGGGTCTTTCCAATATGTCTCCCAAGTGTCGGGCAGCAGCTCCTTGGTGTTCGAGATATAGCCGATGGGGGCGTCGAACCACACGTAGAGCACCTTGCCCTCGGCACCCTCGACGGGCACGGGGACGCCCCACGACAGGTCGCGGCTCACGGCACGGGGCTGCAGACCCAGATCGAGCCACGACTTGCACTGGCCGTAGACGTTGGTCTTCCACTCCTTGTGGCCGTCGATTATCCAGTGGCGCAGGCTCTCCTCCCACTTGTCGAGGGGGAGGAACCAGTGCGTGGTCTCCTTCATCTCGACGGGCTCGCCGGTCAGGGCCGAGCGGGGATTTATCAGGTCGGTGGCGTTGAGCGACGTGCCGCACGCCTCGCACTGGTCGCCGTATGCGTGGTCCGAGCCGCATTTGGGGCAGGTGCCTATCACATAGCGGTCGGCCAGAAACTCGCCCCCCTTGCTGTCATAGGGCTGAAGGGAGGTCTGGACGGTAAACTCGCCCTTGTCATAGAGGTGACGGAAGAACTCCGAGGCGGTCTCACGATGCAGGTCCGAAGTGGTGCGCGAATAGATGTCGAACGACACGCCCAGCTCGGCAAGCGAGTCCTTGATGATGGTGTGATAGCGGTCTACTACCTGCTGCGGGGTTATCCCCTCCTTGCGGGCACGCAGCGTGATGGGCACGCCGTGCTCGTCGCTGCCGCCGATCATCACCACGTCCTCGCCGCGCAGGCGCAGGTAGCGGGTATAGATGTCGGCCGGAACATAGACGCCGGCAAGGTGGCCGATGTGAACGGGGCCGTTGGCATAAGGGAGAGCGGTGGTGACAAGCGTACGCTTGAATTTCTTTTCCATATATCGTGATATAGTGTCTGCTGGTATGTCGTTGCAGTCGTTCTGGTTAAATAAAGTGCAAAATTAGCGGTTTTGACGGTATTTTACAAAATGTATTGACAATTATTTTCGCCAAGACTTTTTTATTGAAAAATCACAACTTCGACAGCATTGTGGATGATATGCCTTAATATTTCCGACCAAATTTCGTCCCTGACGGCACTGCGGTGGAAAAGTGGCAGATTAATTGCGAAAAAATGCTTAACTTTGGGTGGAAAAAACTGAACCGTAAATGAAAAATATAGCCATATTCGCGTCGGGAAACGGCTCGAACGCCGAAAACATCATCACTTGTCTCAACGACGATGCCGCCTCGCCAGTGCGGGTGTCGGTCGTGGTCTGCAACAAGCCGGGGGCCTATGTCGTCGAGAGGGCCCGTCGCCTCGGGGTGCCTGTCGAGATTCTGTCGAGAGAGGAGATCAACGACCCCGCCACGATGCAACAGGCTCTCGACCGCCACGGGGTCGAGGGGATTGTTCTGGCCGGTTTCCTGCTGATGATACCAGACTTTCTCGTCGAGCGATACGAGGGTCGCATCATCAACATCCATCCGTCACTCCTGCCCAAATATGGTGGCAAGGGCATGTACGGCATACACATACACCGCGCCGTCGTGGCCAATGGCGAGACCGAGACCGGCATCACAGTGCATCTGGTGAGCAATGTCTGCGACGGCGGACGCATCATATTTCAGGCATCGGCGCCGGTGTCGCCCGGAGATTCGCCCGAGGATGTCGAGCGCATGATACACGGACTCGAGCGCCTGCACTTCCCCCGCGTGGTCCGCGAGCATTTCACCTGAATGCCAGCAGCAGTTTCTTCATATCGTCGGCCGTGCGCCGCGGGTTGATGAATGCCATCTTCATCAGATGGTCGCGACAGCGTTTCAGCTCCTTGTTGTCGCGTATGCGCCGCGTGCGCTTCATGGCCGAAAGCGAGAGCGGCAGATGATAGCCGAACATGGCCGTGCCATCTGCCTCCATCATGTCCGTGCGCTTCATTATGGCCTTGACCTGATCGGGCATGCAGTGCTCGGGGGCGTGCGACCGGTTGTCGGCGTCTATCAGGCACATCAGGCGGTCGAATCTCCGGCGCGTCTCGCAAATGTATTGCAGCTTGCGCAGCTGGCGGTCCTTCATCTTCTCGGCCTCGGGGCCCCACTGCTTGGTCCACATGTGGTGGCGCACGAGAAAGTCGACCTCGTCGATTATCGGGCGGTCGAATCTCAGCCGCCTCATTATGCGGCGGGCTATCCCCGACCCTGTCTGGTCGTGGTTGATGAATCGTATCTCGCCCGAGGGCCCCACCTCGGCAGTCTGCGGCTTGCCCGCGTCGTGCAACAGTCCGGCCATCATCATCACCAAGTCGCCACCCTCGAGCAGCGAGAGGGTCTTCAGGGTGTGCTGCCACACGGTGCCGAAGTGATAGTGATTCTGCGGCTGGTCGCGCAGGGCCTCGACCTCGGGCAGCAGGTAGTGCATGGCTCCGGTGTCCATGAGCATCTCGAGGGCCTCCACGGGCCTCGGCCCGGTCAGCATCCGCTCCAGCTCGCTGTGACAGCGCGTGGGGGTGACTATGGCCAGTCGGTGTATGTTGCGCAACATTCCGGCAAATGTCTCGGGCTCTATCTCCCACCCCAGCCGGCAGGCAAACCTGATGGTGCGGTATATCCTCACGGGGTCGTCGTCGTATGTCACGTCAGGGTCTGACGGGGTGCGGATTATGTGGTTGCGTATGTCGTCGAGTCCCCGCCCGGTGATGTCGACGAACCGCTCGCGGCAGATGTCGAAATATAGCGAGTTGATTGAGAGGTCGCGGCGCAGGCAGTCCTCCTCTATCGTGCCGAAGGCTGTCTCGGGGCACCGCGAGTTGCGGTCGGTATATTTCTCTCGGCGGGTCTGCACCAGCTCTATCTCGTCGCCCGGAAAGGCCTTGAGGCTGAGTCTGGCCGTGCCGAACCGCGGGAAGGTGACGACCTCGCCCTTCGTGAGCCCCTGCCGCTCCAGCCATCGGGCAAAGCCGATGCCGCCGTCGGGCAGGTCTACGGCCATGTCCAGATCCTTGATGGGGAGCCCCATTATCTCGTCGCGGCAGCATCCGCCCACGGCATACAGGTGGCCGTCCCATCCGGTGTCGCGGACAAGACGGCGCATCCATTCGCAGATATTGTGATATATCTCTGTGGTCATCAGAAGCTCAAGAGCCACGCCGACAGCTCGGCCAGCATCTCGTTGTGATACTTGAACGTCTCGCGGCTTCCCCATCCGTGGCCGCCTGTGGGCCAGATATGCATGGCCGCAGGGACATTCTTGGCCCTCAGGGCCTCGAAATATGCTATCGAGTTGTGAGGGGGCACGGCGCGGTCGTCGGCACTGAGCAGCATGATGGCGCGGGGCGTGGTCTCGCTCACGTTGAGCTCGCCCGAATACTCGCGCTCAAGCTCGGGGGTGGCGTCCTTGCCCAGCAGGTTGTCGTGCGATCCCATGTGGGTATATGCCTTGTCCATCGAGACGACGGGATAGAACAGTATCTGGAAGTCGGGCCTTATCCCCTCGGGGGCGTTCAGCGCCACCGTCGAGGCCAGATGTCCACCCGCCGACGAGCCCATTATCCCTACCTGCGCGGGGTCGATGTGCCACACTGATGCACTGTCGCGCATCATCTTCATGGCCTTGCCCGCATCGGTCAGCGGTATCTTGCGGTCGCCGTGGGGCATTCGGTAGTCCACGACGGCACACGCAATGCCCCGCTCGTTGAAGAACGGAGCCCAGTCATAGCCCTCGTGGTTTATAGCCGTGTGCGAATATCCTCCGCCGGGCAGTATCACCACGGCACGGCCCGTGGCCTTAGACTCTTCGGGCAGAAAAACCTTGATCGAAGGGTCTGTCAGCTCGATGGTTCTCTGTGCCATTACATCCATTGATACGGCTGCTGTCATGAGCGCCGGAAGAAGAAACGCGGTTAGTTTTTTCATGATTCAGGTATTTGTCGCGTAAAATTAGCATTTTTCCTCCGAAAAGACAAATTCACGGTCAATACATCGCCCGCCCCACGCCATTAACTATTTTTAACACAAAATCCACTTAATTAATTCTCCTCATTCGAGTCTTCGCTTTTAACATATTTTTTAACAAACAAATGTTAAAATTCTAAATGTTTTTCATCTACATCTATATAAAACTATTCCAAAAAGCACCAAACATGCACCCATATATTCCAAAAAATTAGGAATTTCACAAAATTCTCATTACCTTTGCAATGCATTGATAAAGCATTCGCCATAAAAGGAATCAAGAAAGTTAATCAATAATCCACTGACGTTAAGTACTATGTGTAAGCTGCGAAGGGGGACCGTGAGGCCGTCCTTCGCTATTTTTTTCTTCCCCCAGCCACCCCGGCCTGAGGCCCCCGGACGGCGGCATGGAATACCATCCCATCCACGTTTTTTCGTCACTCGCCCGGCGCCTTTAGGTGCCATTTTGTCCCGTGCAGTCACCGTCAGGTGCGGTGGTATTTGCTTTCTTCACTAACTTTGCACCATAAAACAGACAATGCAGATGCAGGGCGAGAAGAAAACGGTATCGGGCCTCACGGCGATTTCAGACGAGATTGCGCCGGGTCTGTCCGTATCCGACAAGGCCCTTTTCTTCGCCTATTTCTATGCCCTCGTGCTGCTAAAGCCCAAGGCTGACAGGCTTGAGCTGTTTGTGGCCGATGATTACCGGCCTCAGGCCGACTATCTGTCACGGATCTTTCCGGCGATGGCCCGGCTGTTCCACTCTACCCTTCCCGCCACCCCCGACAGCCTGATACAGAAGATGTATCGCTGCGTGCAAGATGCGGGGATGACCGCCGAGGGTGTGGACAACACGGTGGCGTGGATATACCAGTCGCTTAAACGATCGCTCGAGAAAAAAGCCTTCGGCAACATAGGCCGCGACAACTACAAGCTGACAGGCAGGGACCTGCTTTACACGACACAGTTTTTCACCGACGAATATATGGTGAAATATCTGGTGGACGAATGCATCCGCGACAATGCCGGGAGGATCGAAGAGATGGTGTTCGTCGATCCGGCCTTGGGCGGCGGTAATTTCCTCTCGTATGCCTTCACGGCACTCTTCGATCATTACATGTCCGAGGGCCGCCTGACCGCCGCCGAGGCTGTCGCACGGATAGTGTCGCGGCAGATTGCGGGCTATGACCTCGACCCCGCCCTCGCCTCCATTGCCACCCTGTCGTTGTGCATAAACATTGTGTCGAGGGCGGGGATGGTCGAGATTCCCGAGATACGCTATTTCGGCGGGGTCAGCGGAGACACGGCGGGATTCATGGCCGAGGCAATCAGCTCTGACAAAAAGGCCGGGTTGACTTTCGGCCGGTATCTCGACGAGCTTTTCCGCTCAAAGAGCATAGTCGAGTTCGTGACAAACCCGCCATTCATGGGCAGACGCGACATGGACCCGTCACTGAAAGAACTGCTCGTGAGGATGTATCCCGACAGCAATGGCGACTTGTGTTTCTCGTTCATGGAAAAGATGATGCGGATGCTCCGGCCCGGCGACACACTGTCTGTCGTGTCGCAGAACGGCTGGCTGAATCTATCGTCATTCAAGAGGTTCCGCGAGACAATGCTCGACGGCTATCACATAGACGGTTGCACCGACCTCGGCAGCAATGCCTTCGAGGCCATCGGTGGCGAGAAAACCAATATCGTTCTGTCAAGAATCAAGAAAGGCCCCTCTGAAAAAAAGAGTCTATTCTACAATCTGAAACACCTCTCCTACCCCGAGAAAAGAGCCATCCTCACTGACCACTCAAGGCTCGGGGATTATGCATATCGGGTGTCTCAACAAGATTTCCGGGCCAACAGTGCCTGCGAGTTCGCCTACGAGCTTGCCGAGTCGTTTCCCTCGCTTAACGGACTGAGCTCCTATTCGGAATTTGCCATACCCATGCAGGGCACATCGACCGGCGACAATGCCAAGTTTGTCCGTTACATCTGGGAGCCCGAGACATCGGGGCCCGAGTGGAAGCCGGTGAGCAAGGGTGGCGGCTATTCGAAATGGCAGGGGCTGAATATATATAAGGTGAAGTGGGGCGAGAACGGCGAGCCGATAATGCAAAATCCCGGCAGCGTAATGAGGAATGTCAGGGAGATCCCTTTCACCGACCTCGTCTACAGCGACACCGGGACTCTCGGGTTGAACGTGCGCGTCCTACTCGAGGGGCAACTGTTCATGGCATCGGGGCCGGGCATCAGGGTCATCAGGGGTGACAAATATTGCCACATGGCTTTCCTGAACTCCAAGATCGCCACCTGTCTGCTCAAAATCAGGAATCCCAAATTCACCGTCAGCGCCGGATACATAGGCCGGCTGCCGGTGAGCGAGGAGATGCTGACCTCGAAGACTATCTCGAGGAACGCCCGAAAGATTCTCTCCGCAAAGAGGGAGTTCCTGACGCACAAGCTGCCCAATGCCGAGTTTCGCCACGATGATTACGCCGCCATAACCGACCTCGAGGCATATCTCGACTCGATAATCGCGGCAGACATCGAGCTATATCGCGTCATGGCGGTGACTGAGGCTCGTATCAACGCCAAGATAATGGAGATGTATGGCTTTGACGAGGCTCAGAAAGAGGCTATTGCCGCGATGACGGGCCTTGTGCCGACAGGCCGAATCATGGAGTCGGTCGAGACGCTTGACAACTTTTTCTCGACCGCCGTCAACGAATGTTGCATGCCCGTGAGCCGCAAGCTCAACGGCAGCATCGCAGGCAGCGACAATCTGCTCGAGATGATGGCCTATCGTTTCGGAGCCTCGGTCACTTCTATAAGCAATATGCTGAAAGGCAATCTGCGGGCCCTGGCCCTGACGCGCGAAAGATACCGTCTGGATCTGGCCCACAAACTGCTGCTGAAGGTCTGCGACACCGGCGTGGCCGATGCCCGTGCCGAGAGGCTGCTGAGAGAGCGATACGGCTATCTGAGCGCCACCCTCGGTATCGACCGCGCCATGATGGAGTTTATCGTGAACAAGATTCACGCAAAGGTCTTCAGGAACAGGCCCGTTCTGACCTTGGGGTAATCACTCGTACCCGTCGATCTTCTTTATGACCCTGCACGGATTGCCCACGGCTACCGAGCCCGAGGGGATGTCGCGGGTCACGACGCTCCCGGCACCGATGACGCAGTTGTCGCCGATGGTGACGCCGGGCAGCACGCAGACCTGTGCGCCAAACCACACATTGTCCCCCACGGTGATGGGACGGGCATACTCGAGGCCCTTGTTGCGCTCGATGGGGTCGAGAGGGTGCCCGGCGGTATAGAATCCGCAGTTGGGGGCGATGAATACATTGTCGCCGAACGTGACCTTTGCCCCGTCGAGTATCACGAGGTTGAAGTTGGCATAGAAGTTGCAGCCCACGCTGATGTTGTACCCGTAGTCGCAGTTGAATGGCTGTTCAATGAGGATGTCGCCCTTCACCTCGCCGAGTATCCGACACAACATGGCGGTGCGCCCCTCGGTATCGCGGGGTCTCAGGTCGTTGTAATCACGGCAGAGTTCCTTGCAGTCGAGCCTCTCCTCGATGAGCTGCGGATCATAGTTGGCATCATAGATCATGCCAAGAAGCATCTTTTCTTTTTCCGTCATATTTGCAATGACTATTGGTTTCCCCTGCAAAGTTAGACATTTTTTCAAGTTTTATCCGACTTGTCGGGTCAGTATTAGGAAATGTCATTATTTTTGCATTATCAAAAAAATAAATAACGGATATGTTACATTCAATATATTTCAGCCCGTCGGGCACGACCGAGAAGATCTCAGGAATGATGCCGCGGATGCAGAGCGGATCGCCGAGTTTGTCTCGCAGGTCAGGAATGCTCTCGACAGCGGCACCTGCGCCGGTCAGTGTCCCGTTCAGGCCATCGACCCCGAGAATCCCCGCGTCACCGATGGCTCGAAGTGCATCGCCTGCTGCCGGTGCATCAATGTCTGTCCTCAGAAGGCAAGACGGTTTGGCGGCGTCCTTTACAAGATGGCGGGATGGAAGTTTGTCCGCGACAATGCACGCCGACTCGAGCCTGAATGGTTCGTGTGAGTCGGCACACCGCTAAAGCGTTATGCGCGACTTGCGGATATACGGGTCGTGCATGTGGGCGGGGATGACCTTCTTGAGCGCGGAGATGACGCTGTTCAGCATCTTCTCGCGCACATAGTCGTGGCGTACATACAGTGAGACCCGGCGCATGCTCAGGCAGTCGCCGGTGAGGGGGCGCACGTTCTCGCGCTGACTGTCAGAGAGCATGGGCAGATGCATCTCGGGGATGATGGTGAAGCCGCCGTTCTCGTCGACCACGCGGACAAGCGTCTCGATGTTTCCGGCCTCATAGACGCGGCGTCCGGTGTCGCGGGCCTTGCAAAAACTGAACGCACTCTCGCGCAGGCATTGGGCCTCTTTCATTATCCACATGTTCTCGTGGCTCAACAGCTCGGGGGTGAATTCGGGCAAACGGTGGCGACAGTTCTCGGATACATAAATCCAGAACGGCTCGTTGTAGAGTGGTATCTCGAGCACACCCTCGCGCTTGTCACCACACACGGCGACGGCCATGTCTATGCTGCCCGAGCCGAGGGCCTCGAACATATTCTGCAGCCTCAGTTCCTCGATGGACAGGTCGACCTCGGGACAGGCGGAGGCATAGAGCCTGATGAATCGCGGCAGCAGATACGGGGCCACGCTCGGACCGACCGACAGATGCAGCCGCCCGGTCAGGCTGTCGCGGGTCTCGTCGACAATCTCCCTGATGCGCTCGGCCTCCATGACGGCCTGTGTAGCCTGACGTATCACCTTGCGCCCGATTTCGGTGGGCACGACATGGCGGTTGGTGCGGTCGAAGAGGCGAATGTCGAGCTCTTCTTCGAGCTTGGCTATCATCATGCTCAGGGTCGGCTGGGTGATGCCGCAATGGTCGGCGGCTTTGGCAAAGCTGCCGAATTTCTCGGCCGCGATTATGTATTTCAGCTGCTGGATGGTCATTGTTATAGATTTTATCTATGCAAAGGTAGTAAAAATCTGTTGTCGGTCTATGAACTCATGGCTAACTTTGCGATTATAATAATATATCCCCACAACAAGACAATGAGACATCTGATAATTGGCGGAGTGGCCGGAGGCGCCACGGCTGCCGCGAGAATAAGGAGAATAGCCGAAACCGACGAGATAATCCTCTTCGAGAAAGGCGAGTACATATCCTATGCCAACTGCGGTCTGCCCTACTATATCGGGGGCACCATCGCCGACCGCGACAAGCTGTTCGTGCAGACGCCCGAGGCGTTCGGCCGGAGATTCAACATCGACGTCCGAATCAATTCGGAGGTAACGGCCATCAACCCCGACCGTAAGACCGTCACGGTCAAGGGCCCCGACGGAAAGACCTATGACGAGAGCTATGACCGCCTGCTGCTGTCGCCCGGAGCCACGGCATTCAGGCCTCCGCTGCCCGGTGGCGACCTGCCCGGCATATTCACCCTGCGCAACGTGGCCGACACCGACGCCATAAAGAAATACATGACAGACCGCAAGGTGCGGCGCGCGGTGGTGATAGGTGGCGGTTTCATCGGTCTTGAAATGGCCGAAAACCTGCACGACGCGGGCGCCGAGGTGACGGTGGTCGAGATGTCTGACCAAGTCATGGCCCCGATAGACTATTCGATGGCCGCTATAGTGCACGAACATCTGCTGGACAAGGGAGTGACACTGCGTCTCGGCACGGCCGTCACCGGATTCGCAGACAAGGACGGTGCCATCGAGGTGACCTTCGGGTCGGGCGAAAAGAGCATGGCCGACATAGTCATCCTCTCAATAGGCGTGCGTCCGCTCAACACCCTTGCCGTCGGGTGCGGTATCGAGACCGGAGCGCGCGGAGGCATCAAGGTGGACGAGTATCTGCGCACGTCGGCAAAGGATGTCTATGCCGTGGGCGACGTCATCGAATATCCCCACCCCATCGACGGCAAGCCGTGGATGAACTATCTGGCAGGCCCGGCCAACCGACAGGCAAGGATCGTAGCCGACAATATGGTGTTCGGCGACAAGGAGAAGTATGAAGGCGCCATCGGGACATCGGTGGCCAAGGTATTCGACCTGACGGTAGCCGCGACCGGCATGGCCGCCAAGCGCCTGAAACAGGAGAACGTGCCCTATCTGACGGCCACGATTCACCCCAACTCGCACGCCGGTTACTATCCAGGCGCGACACCGATGGCGATAAAGGTCGTGTTCGCACCCGGGACCGGCCGACTGCTCGGAGCGCAGATCGTGGGTTGCGACGGCGTGGACAAACGCATAGACCAGTTTGCCCGTGTCATAAAGGACGGAGGCACCGTCGAGGATCTGACCCGCACCGAACACGCCTATGCCCCGCCATACTCATCGGCCAAAGACCCCGTGGCTCTGGCCGGATATGTGGCCGGAAATATTCTGGGCGGCAAGATGACGCCGTTCTACTGGCGAGACCTCAGGGACACCGACCGCAAGGAGATAACGCTGATCGACGTCCGCACCCCCGAAGAGTATGCCACAGGCACGATAGACGGGGCCATCAACATCCCCCTCGACGACATGCGCGAGTCGCTCGACAAAATCCCGACCGACAAACCCATCGTGTTGTTCTGCGCCGTGGGCCTGCGCGGTTATCTCGCCTCCAACATCCTCAGACAGCGAGGATTCAAGGATGTCAGGAACCTCATCGGCGGTTTCAAGACATATCGCGCGGCCACGGCCCCGACCGAACGCAAACCGACACCCAAGCCGACAAGCTCGCCGACACCCGCCCCCACTGCCAACGACATCACCGTGAGCATAGATGCCTGCGGGCTGTCATGTCCCGGTCCGATAATGAAGCTCAAGCAGACCGTCGAGCAGAGCCCCGAGTCTGCAAGAATCCGCATCAAGGCCACCGACCCGGGATTCGCCCGCGACGCCGAGGCATGGTGCGAGTCGACCGGCAACCACTTCATCTCGCACGACTCGGCCAGAGGCATCCACACCGTTGTCATCGAGAAGGGTTGCGGCAAGCCGTCACCCGCCACGCCGGCCGGGAACGGTGGTAAGGGGAAGACATTCATCCTCTTCAGCGACGACCTCGACAAGGCCCTCGCCACATTCGTGCTGGCCAACGGAGCGGCAGCCACCGGCGAGAAGGTGACAATCTTCTTCACGTTCTGGGGCCTCAACGCCATCAAGAAAGAGCGCAAGCCCGAGACCAAGAAAGACATCTTCGGCCGCATGTTCGGCATGATGCTCCCCTCAGACTCGCGTAGGCTCAAGCTCTCCAAGATGAACATGGCCGGAATAGGCTCAAACATGATGCGCCACATCATGAAGAAAAAGAACATCGACTCGCTCGAGACACTTCGCGACATGGCCGTGGCAAACGGAGTCGAATTCATAGCCTGCCAGATGTCGATGGACGTCATGGGCGTAAGCAAGGAAGAACTCCTCGACAACGTCACCATCGGCGGCGTCGCCACCTACATGAACCGCGCCGACAACTCAAACGTCAACCTCTTCATCTGACCCCGAAAATCACACGAGGCTGTGTCGTAATTAAGGTTTACGGCGCAGCCTTCATTTTTTGAGCGTTGAGGTTTGGATATTTCTCAGGCAATGGATTTTTGAGGATTTTTCCAGTATATCCGATTCTCAGGCAGTAAAATTCGAGATAAAGGCAAAAACAGGCCAAAATGGGGCGTATTTCCCCCGTTTTTGGTCTGTTTCGCTATATTTGAACACATTTTCTTGATGTTGAAGGCAATGGC
>LUJS01000008.1:32484-32612 GCA_001689495.1 Bacteroidales bacterium M8
GGGCAGCCTTTGCAGTTCCGTGCGCGGTAACGGGTGTTTTCACTGCGGTAACCGCTTGCAGTCTTTGAGTGGGATGTGCCGATGCGCGTCATGTGCTGCCCCATCGGGCAGACATAATAGTCCTCGTC
>LUJS01000009.1:0-25383 GCA_001689495.1 Bacteroidales bacterium M8
AATAAAAATATTTTCGAATGAAAAAGTTATACGTTTGGGACGGTTTGATTGTTCGGACTATCCCAAACTTGGATATGCGTATCTTAAACTTGGCGAAATAGACAAGGCAAAAGAATGTCTTGATTCTACTAAGATTCATAACCCCGATAATAATTCCCTTGGAGTTTTAATAGCCGAGTATCAAAAGGATTATGAATCAGCATATTCACTCTTGTCCAGCGAAGTGAGTTATCAGAATGACGAGTTAAATAAGGTGGTGTCAAGAAACTATGCAGCTACCATTTCGGGATATTACGATAAAGAAGAAACAATTTCAAACAACCAACTCGAAAAGAACAGGCTGATTATCATAATATTATCCATAGCATCCGTTCTTATAATCATCTCGCTTATCGCTGTTTTTTATTATCGTGCGCGCATCTTGCGTCAGGAGAAGGAGATGATAATGCTCGAGGCACGCGACCTGCGCAATATCCTTAACGAAAAGGAGTCGGAGGTCAGCGAGGCCCGCAGCGTCTCGGCGCTTGCCAAGGAGAACGTGAGGGGGTTGCTCGCATCGCGTTTCGACATTCTCGACCGCCTCTGCTCGACATACTTCCAGTTCAAGGGGCTCTCCAACGAACGGGACAAGATTTCAAGCGAGGTGCTGTCCATTATTTCCAAGATACAGAACGACAGGCAGATTCTCGGCAATCTCGAGTCTTTGGTCGACACCAACCTCGACGGCCTCATGGCCCGGCTACGCAGGGACGTGCCCGGCCTCAAGGAGCGCGACTATGAGTTGTACCTCTATCTGCTGCTCGATTTCTCCCCGCGTGCCATCAGCATCCTTCAGGGCATACGGACCGAGGCGGTCTATAACCGCAAGTCGGTGCTGAAGCGAAAAATCACCGAATCTGGCTCGGAATCGGCCCAAGAATACCTCTCGCATATATTGTAATAAACAGAGTATCAACGCAATGGCGCAAACAACGGTTTTGAAGCCCTTGTAATTAATTGTAAATCAATATATTATACCGCCGCATAGATTTTTGGAATCTATGCGGCGGTATTGTTTTGACAATCAGTAACATACAAAACGGGCGCATAGATTTATTCGACCCCGAAAAATGGGAAAATACGAGGATATGACCTAATTTTGCATAGGTGAAACCCCAGTTCGCACCCGCCCGTGCGGGTATTCCCCGCCCCCCGTTCGGGGGCCGGATAGGTGGGGTGGGACGTCTACCCCGAGGCAAGCCTCGGGGCTACGTTCCCGTGCCCCGCCTTGTGCGGGGCGGGTAGGCAACGCGGGGTGACGGGAGCGTTGCTCCCTGAACTTGGAAGGGAGTTACTGAGGAGGCATGGGGAGGTGGGATACCATCCACGTCCCTACGATTGGGAAACGACATAAGCCATTGATTCACGGCCTCGGCGAAGGGCTCTCTGGAGTGAGGGACCAATATAAGCCGCATGAAACCTGCCGGGGCTGTGAATCATTTTTATGTCGGGGGCGTTGCTCCCTGAACTTGGAAGGGAGTTACCGGGGACACCTAATTTAATTCACAATTCATAATAATGATTATCCTCTATTCTCCCCAAACCCGTAAATCGGCGTCCATTCGGACGCCATTCATAGTGTATTTCACTCCCGGGCACGCCTACGCAAGCTCCGGCGTGCCCGGTTACTGATAAATCTGCGTCCTGCGGACGCCTTGGGGATAATAGAGGATAATCATTTTCATAATTCATAATTCATAATCCATTATATACAACTCTCAATTCCCAACTCTCAATTCCCAATTCCCAATTCCTCATAGACATTTTGCTTTGAAACGGTGGCAAAAACCGCCAAAAACGTGCGTAATGCGGGTGATTTTTAAAATAAATGACATAAAATTTGGAAAAGTGACGGAATGATTGTAATTTTGTCAGTCAAAAGTCTGATCAGGGTTGTCCTGTCAGACGGTAACATCACATTTTGACAATCATATATCCATCACTATCTTCAAAATAACAACGACGACATGAAGAAGATCTTACTCATGGCTCTGGCCCTGACAGGCATGTTGTTCATGACAACAGCATGTTCTGACGATGATTCGGACCTCAGCAATCTCCCCGCATTCGACAGCAGCGATTTCGACAACCGAATCCAGCAGCCCGAATGGACCAAGACTGTAACATGGCAGGATGAAGCAGCCCGCAAGACCACCTATGACGATTTCGTAGCCGCAGACGGCACTCTGGTATTCGAAGGCGTCTATGAGTATAAGGAGGGCATGAACTATTCGACCGGCCAGACCGAGACATATTGGTATTATACCCCGGGCAAGGGCACCAATATCTTCCTCTCGGAGGGCAATCTGTACATGACCTCGTTCAACAAGGACCTCGACAATCTGAAGTGGTCTGCCGAGGTGCGCGACAAGTATGACACCGTATGGAACTATTATTGCAGAAAGTCGCGTCTGACCTATACATTCCTCGTGAAGGTACAGGGCTCATTCAGCGCCAACGGCATGTTGTCGCTGGACGGTGCAGAGCATCAGGTGACCAACGTGGTGCCCGAGGTGAAGGAGGACAAGGCCAACTACATCAAGGCCGCTCCCGCCAAGATGGTCATCTCGTTCGGCGACCTGCAGTGGAATCAGTATGCACTGCGCGGTCCCCTCTACGAGATCTCGACCGGCTCGCGCTACAGGACCGTCTATGTTGACGACGTAAGGCAGACCGTGCTTGACAACCTGACGCTGATCGAGGAGTACTTCGAGACAGGCAGCAACATCGAGATCGCCGGCGCAACCGAGGACCAGAACTTCACCATCAACCTCGACGAGATCCGCAAGGCCCTTGGCCAGTAATCCGTAACACCGGAGACACGACATAGAGACCCCGCACTCCCGACACCCGAGGGAGCGCGGGGTCTGTCGTATGGAGTGTGGCAAGGCGGTGAACAATAGTCGGCGGGGAGGCGTTGAAAGTCTATACTCAAACATCAAAACTATATCGACTATGGACAAGAGAGAAAAACCCCGCCACGAGGAAGACGCCTATAGAGGCGTGGACGTGAACAAGGCCGACGACGGCAAGGACACCAATGAGATGGTGAAACAGGACATCAAGGACCTGAACAACAATCCGCGCAACAGCGAGATTGACAATTAGGCCATCGCGCCCTCGACTTCCACCCTGCGTCAAGGCAACACCGGTCCGGACAGACAATCAGCCATGTAGGCGAGAGTCGTGTGTCCGGGCCGGTGGTGCATGCAGGCGGGTGGCATAAAGTTTGTTAAATCGGGGGCGGGGTGTTGGGAGGGAGGGAAATAATAATTAAATTTGCATTGTAATTTTTCGGACAACTTGAATGCTTGGAGTCTCGTAGCCTCAGCCTCGGGATTCTATCTTTTTTAGCTGTCTGCGAGAAGTGCCCAACATTCACACAACATATAAAAAATTCCTCTACTATCATGGCTATCACATATATGACCAAGGAAGGTTATAAGAAGAAAATGGAAGAAATCGCGTTTCTCGAGTCCGTGGAACGCCCCCGCATATCAGCCGCCATCGCCGAGGCAAGAGACAAAGGCGACCTGTCGGAGAACTCGGAGTATGACGCAGCCAAGGAGGCGCAGGGCATGCTGGAGATGAAGATCGCCAAGCTGAAGGACCTCGTGGCCCAGAGCCGCATAATCGACGAGAGCAACCTGAACACCGAGGAGGTGCAGATACTGAACCGCGTGAAGATCAAGAACACGGCCAACGGCATGGTGATGGAGTATACCATCGTGGCCGACTCGGAGGCCGACCTGAAGGCCAAGAAGATCGGATCGTCGACCCCCATCGCGCAGGGCCTGCTGGGCCACAAGCTGAACGAGGTGGTGGAGATTCGCGTGCCGGCTGGACTGATGAAGTTCGAGATCGTCGAAATCAGTTTCTAACCAGCCCAAGAAGGACACAAGGATGGCAACGATATTCAGCCGAATAGCCGCCGGCGAGATACCCTCGTACAAGGTGGCTGCCGACGACAGGCACTATGCATTTCTCGACATCAATCCCGTGACCGCGGGCCACGTGCTGGTGATACCGCGCAGGGAGGAGGACTATATCTTCAACCTGCCCGCCGACGAGTACGAGGCCCTGTGGAGCTTTGCCCGCAGAGTGGCAGCGGCCATCGAGAAGGCAATCCCCTGCAAGAGGGTTGGCGTGGCCGTGATGGGCCTCGAGGTGCCTCACGCCCACATACACCTGATGCCCCTGAACAGCGAGGGGGACATGGACTTCAAGAACAAGCTGCAGATACCCGCCGGCCAGATGCAGGCCATAGCGGATGCCATCGCGGCCAATTTCGAATAAGGAACCATCAAGGAAACGAACATGGCAAGACACTCGGCCCTCGGATGCTGGATTGAAGCGATGCGCCTGCGCACGCTGCCCGTATCGGTGGCCGGGGTGGTGTTTGCCGCCGGACTGAGCGTGGCCGCGCACATGGTGCGCCCGGTCGCGCTTGTTCTTGCTCTGGCGTTTGCCGTGCTGGCACAGATAGCGTCAAACTTTGCCAACGAGTATTATGACTATCGCGACGGTCTGGACCGGGCCGGGCGCGAGGGACCGCGCCGCGGCGTGACCGAGGGGGACATCACCCCCGAGGCCATGAAGCGCGCCACGTTCGGCACCCTCGGGCTGGCATGTGTCACAGGATGCGTTCTCGTGGCGCTGTATGGCCAATGGTGGATGTATGCCGCCGGGGTGCTGGTGGCGCTCGGGGCGATGGCATACAGCACGGGCCCCTACCCTCTCAGCCGCCACGGACTGGGCGAGGTGGCGGTGATAGTGTTCTTCGGTATCGTGCCCGTGTGCCTGACATACATACTGTGCGGTGGCGAGTGGAGCTCCGGACTGTTAGCCATCGGGACAGGCGTGGGCCTGCCGGCAGCCAACGTGCTGATAGTGAACAATTATCGCGACATAGATGACGACCGTGCCGTGGGCAAGCGCACTCTGGCCGTGATGCTGGGGCGGCGCGCAATGGCCTGTCTGTATGCCGCGAACGGCGTGCTGACTGCCATCCTGACCTATAATGCCTGGGATGCCTTGGGGCACGGCGCATGGGTGGCGCCGTGGATATATGCGGCGCTCAATCTGGGGCTGACGGGCGTGCTGTGCTCGCGCAGCGGGCGGGCCCTGACCCCTGTTCTGGGCATGACAGCGATGCTCATGCTGATTTTTTCTGTCACATTTCTAATTTTCGCAATACTAAAATGAAACGTATTTTCGGCACATTAGCTCTCATCATCTCACTCCTCCTCGCGACACCCGCGGCATCGGCGCAGAGCGCGCGCGACATACTCGGCGGCCTTGGCGGCCTGCTTGGCGGCGGACGCACGTCGACCGAAGCCGACTCGACCGACAGCGGCAAGGGCGGCAGCAAGAGTGGCGGTCTGGGCGACCTGCTGGGCGGCGTGGCCGGAGCGCTCGGTCTGGGCAACTCGAAGCCCACGGTCGAGACCCTGACAGGCTCGTGGGAATATTCGGGCCCGGCCGTAGACTTCAAGAGCGACAACCTGCTGCTCAAGGCCGGCGGCGCAGCCGCATCGGCCAACATCGAGAAGAAGCTGCAGCCCTATTACACGAAAGCCGGACTGACGTCGCTGACCCTGACCATCGAGGCCGACTCGACATTCAGCATGAAGGCCCGCCGAGCCGGCGTGAGCGGCACCATCGAGACCGGCGCCGACGGCAAGACACTGATATTCCACTTCAAGGCCCTGAAGCAGATAAACATAGGCAGCATGGAGGCATTCACCAAAATGCAGGGCAAGGACAAGATGGAGATAACATTCGACGTGACGAAGCTGATGTCAATACTCTCGAAGGTGGGCTCGCTGACCAACAGCACCTCGATCAAGGCCGCAACCTCGCTGCTCAACCAGTATGACGGACTGACGGCGGGATTCGAGATGAAACGGAGCGCCACGCCAACGACGACCACCAACGGAAAATGATTTCGGTAATCATACCGGCCTACAATGCCTCTGCCTATCTGGCCGAGTGTCTTGACAGCGTGCTCTGTCAGGATGCCGGCGAGGAGACAGAGGTCATTGTCATTGATGACGGGTCGACGGACGACACCCGCGCCATAGCCCTCGGCCACGAGGGCGTCAGGGTGGTATCGACCCCCAACAGGGGCCTGTCGGCGGCACGCAACGAGGGGATTAGGCACGCGCGGGGTGAGTGGACGGCGTTTGTCGACGCCGACGACCGTCTGCTGCCGGGGGCGTTGAGGCTGATGCTCGACGCCGCCGTAGAGACCGGAGCCGAGGTGGTGACGGGGTTGCTGGCCGAGAGGCCGGACGCCCGCGTGGACGCAGATGCCACCCGCACCACCGAGACAGGGCACGATGCCCTGACAAGGACTCTGTATCAGGAACGGGGATGGTTCAACTCGGCCTGCGGCAAGCTGCTGAGGACGGAATGTGTCAGGGGGACGATGTTTACAGAAGGGTTGTATTACGAGGATCTGGACTTCACGGCACGCCTCTACCCCACCCTCGGCAGGGTCTGCTCGGTCGACACCGATGTCTATTACTATCGCCCCAATCCGTCGAGCTTCATACACACATTCACGCCGTCGCGACTCGACGTGCTCAAGGTGACCGAGGGTATCGTAGCGCGCAACGCCGATGACCCCGAGCTGCTCAAGGCCGCAAGGTCAAGGCAGTTCAGCGCCAACTGCAACATGTATCTCGAGACGCGGCGACGGCCCGAATATCGCGATGTTGCAAGGAAATGTCTGGAGGTGATAAGACACCTGAGGGGCGGAATACTCGCCGACCCCCGCGTGCGACTGAAGAACAAGCTGGGAGCCTTGGCAAGCTATTTGTGGAGATAAGAATGATGGTGTCGTAAGCTGTAGCCCCCCTAAAGGGGAGCAATTGGAAAATCAATCATTTCCCGGGGTTACGCGCACCTACGGAGCGCTCACCCATTGCCATATCGTGACGGCAGGGCACAAAAAAAGGGTAAGCTTACTACATCGCACCGCTACGACCCGATACCGTTGCTTCGATCAAGACCTGGCGGAGTTCTCGGGGAGCTGGTCGTGTAGGACTTACCCGGGTGCAAAGGTACGACTTTTTTGTGAGACACCAAGCGTTTTGTGCAAAAAATTGCGCTTGCTCACTGTTTTTGGTTAGCGCGGGGGCAAATCGGGCGCCGAAATCATAGATTTTCGGTATTTGTCACCTTATATATAGTGAGTAATTTTGCATCAGGAAAAAATGTCATAGTGGACCCGACCGAGACGCCCCGCCTCGAGGTCCGGTTCTCTCATAGTGAAATAAGAATTGTTATTGTTGAATTTCGGGCGGCGCGGACCATGGTTGTGAAAACCGGGGCCCGCGCCGCCCGAAGCAGTTTTGGGATTATTGAAAAAGTTATTAACATTCGCGGGAAATTATCTACAAGAGTTTATTAACACCGTATATACCTATCATACTGCACTTTAATATGTTTTAGCGGTGAGTTATCAACATCTGTCAACACTGAACTTACACGATATTTACACAGTGTTGATAAAATGTTAATAACTTTCTGAAAACATTTTGCAGAAATATTTGGTCATGTCGGATAAAGTTGCTAACTTTGCAGCGCAAAATCGGCATGGCGGGATAGCTCAGTTGGTTAGAGCGTCGGATTCATAACCCGGAGGTCCCGAGTTCAATTCTCGGTCCCGCTACCAAGCCAAGTCTTCCACTCGAAAAGAGCGGAAGACTTTTTTTATCGCCAATATTGAGGGTGATTGCAGAATAATTCGTATCTTTGAGGCATATTCTGACAAAACATCAATTCAAATACCTATGCTAAGACCTGAAGACAAAGAGCTGATTGCCAAAAAAGGCATAAGCGAGGCCGAAGTTGAGGCCCAGCTCAACCGTTTCACAACCGGTTTCCCCTATCTCAAAATCAAGGATTCAGCGCGTGTCGGCGCCGGCATCTTCCGTCTGTCTGACGAGGATGCAAAGAGTGCCCTCGAGCGCTGGCACGAATATCTCGAGCATGGCGGCGAGGTGTGCAAGTTCGTGCCCGCATCGGGCGCCGCATCGCGCATGTTCAAGGCCCTGTTCGAATATGTCGACGGCGGCACCGACGAGCTCAAGGAGGGCACGCCCGTGGCCAAGCTGATAGCCGACATCGACAAGCTCCCCTTCCTGCCCGAGCTGCGCGAGGCTTGCGAGAAACTCTACGGCAAGACTCTTGACGAGCTGCTGGCCGATGGTCGCAACCGCGACATCATCGCCGCCATCGTCAAGCCCGAAGGCATGAACTATGGCGGTCTGCCCAAGGGCCTGCTCAAGTTCCACTCGTATCCCGGCGGGTCGCGCACTCCCATCGAGGAGCACCTGACCGAGGGCGCGCAGACGGCGGCTAACTCAAAGGGCATCGTCAACCTGCACTTCACCGTGTCGTCCAACCACCGCAAGCTCTTCGAGGAGAAGCTGGCCGAGGTGATCCCCGCCACCGAGGCAAGGACCGGCGTCAAGTTCAACGTGTCGATGAGCGAGCAGAAGCCCTCGACCGATACCATCGCCGTAAACCCCGACAACACACCCTTCATCGAGGATGGCCACCTGCTGTTCCGTCCCGGCGGCCACGGCGCGCTGATACAGAACCTCAACGACATGGAGAGCGCCGTCGTATTCATCAAGAACATCGACAACGTGGTGCCCGACTCGCGCCGCGCCGACACCATCCGCTATAAGGAGGTACTGGGCGGCCTGCTGCTCGAGGTGCACGACCAGATCGAGGAAGACCTCATCGCCCTCGACGAGAAAGTCTACTCGTCAGACGACCTGAAGCGCATGGTAGACTATCTGCGCACCGTGCTCAACGTACATGACCCGCGCCTCGACGACATGGCCGACGACGAGATCGTCACCTATCTCAAGGCCAAGCTCAACCGTCCCCTGCGCGTGTGCGGAATGGTGCGCAACGAGGGCGAGCCCGGCGGCGGCCCGTTCATAGCCTTCAACCCCGACGGCTCGGCATCGCCCCAGATACTCGAGAGCAATCAGGTAGACCTCTCAAACCCCGAATACAAGAAGATGATGTCGGAGGCCACTCACTTCAACCCCGTAGACCTCGTCTGCTACATCAAGGACATCCACGGCAAGAAGTTCGACCTGCCCAAGTATGTAGACCCCGCCACGGGCTTCATCTCGTCCAAGTCGAGCCACGGCAAGGAGCTCCGCGCCATGGAGCTGCCCGGCCTGTGGAACGGCGCCATGAGCGACTGGAACACAGTGTTCGTCGAGGTGCCCATCTCGACCTTCAACCCCGTCAAGACCGTCAACGACCTGCTGCGTCCCGCACATCAGGGCTGAGACAGACGCGGACACGCATAACACCACTCATAACAATCGCCCCACGCCCCGTCAGGAGCGGGGGGCGATTTATGATACGAAGAACCCTTGCACGCCCCCGAGCGTTAGATATATACATCCACACGATTCGACTATGAGCAAGAGAGAAGACATAATGAAAATCTGGCAGGAGAGCTTCAAGGACTCCCGCAGCTATGTGACAATGTTCTTTGACCGCGTCTATCGCGACGACGAGGCCATGCTGCTCAACGACCCCGCCGGAACCCCCGTGAGCTCGCTGTTGCTGCAGCAGTATGCCATGTTTCTGCACGGCTCAACGCTGCCCGTGGGCTATATAGCCGGTGCCGCCACGCGCCGCTCGCAGCGCGGCAAGGGGTATATGTCGCAGCTCATGACACAGGCCCTCAAGGCATCGGCGGCGAGGGGCGACATGCTGTGCTCGCTCATACCCGCATCGTCGGCACTCTACTGGTTTTACGAGAGATACGGATTCTCGACCGTCTTCTATACCAAGGAGCAGCGCTTCACGGCCCTGCATCCGTTTCCGGTGAGCGGCGAGTATTCGGTGGCCGACGGCATGGCCTCGGACGACCTGTGGCATGCCTTCGACCGATTCCAGCACCTCAGGCCCTGCTATGTGCTGCACACGAGGCGCCAGTTCGACAACATCCTCGCCGACCTCGAGGCCGACGGGGGCGACTATGTAGTGATGACGGCCGACGACCCCGACTCGGGCCCCCGCATAGTGTCGATGGCATGGGCCGTGCGCCGCGACGACCTGCTGCTGGTCACCGACCTAATGGGCGAGTCGGAGGACGCCCGCACCGCCGCCATGCGCCGCCTGCGCGAACTGCATCCCGGCGTGCCCTTCCTGCTCTACGGCAGGCCGGGCGACACGATGGGCGGACGCCTCATCCCCCGCGGCATGGCCCGCGTGGTCAACGCCTCGCTGCTGCTGGGCGCAGTGGCCGCAGGCGCGCCCGACCTCAAGTGCACCGTGCGTGTCACCGACCACATATTGCCCGAACTCAACTCGCACACATACAGGCTCGAAGGCGGTGTCTGCGAGATGCTGTCCGACGAGGCCGCGCCCGCACGGCTCGACTTTGACGTCACCGTGAGCGTGCTGGCCGAGATGGCATTCTCGTCGCCCGCCGTCGGCAAGATACTCCGTTTCCCCTCCGAGCGGCCAATGATTTCACTGATGCTCGACTAAAACCAATCATCCACACCAATCCAGACATGATCATCAACTCAGCCCGATTCACCCTCTCGAGTCCCAACCACAAGAAATGTCCCGACGACACGCGCCACGAATATGCCTTCATAGGGCGCAGCAACGTGGGCAAGTCGTCGCTCATCAACATGCTGGCAGGCAACGCCAAGCTGGCCAAGACATCGTCGACCCCCGGCAAGACGCTGCTGATAAACCACTTTCTGGTCAACGACGAATGGTATATCGTCGACCTGCCCGGCTATGGATTCGCCAAGCGAGGCAAGGAGCAGCGCGACGAGCTGGAGCGTATGATCAAGGGCTACATACTGCACCGCGCGCAGATGACCAATCTGTTCGTGCTCATCGACTCGCGCCACAAGCCCATGAAGATAGACCTCGAGTTCTTCGACTGGCTGGGCGAGAACGGCATCCCGTTTGCAATCGTCTTCACCAAGCTCGACAAGCTCGGCAACGACGCCGGACGCCGCAACGTCAAGGCATACTGCAACGCCCTGCTCGAGACGTGGGAGGAGCTGCCCCCCGTGTTCCTGACATCGAGCGAGGACGGCCGCGGCCGCGACCAGCTGCTCGACTACATCGAACAGCTCAACAACCTCCCCGTCGAGGGTGAATAAGCGTCAGAATTAGCACGTCGGGGTTTGGTTTTTAGGTGGGGATTGAGTAATTTTGCGTCAAATACCACATTGCTCATCCCAATGGAAGAGAAACTCGAAATATCTGAAGTATATCGTGCGGCGCAGGTGCTGCGCGATGTTGCGCGCCATCCGCGCATGATCGGTCCGACACGCCTGTGTCCGGATGCCGAGGTCTATCTGAAACCCGAAAACCTGCAGCACACGGGCGCGTTCAAGCTGCGCGGTGCCTATTATAAAATCTCGCAGCTCACCCCCGAGGAGCGCGAGAAGGGCGTCATCGCCTGCTCGGCGGGCAACCATGCGCAGGGCGTGGCATTGGCCGCGACCGCCAACGGCATACACTCGCTGATCTGCCTCCCCGCCGGTGCCCCCATCTCAAAGATCGAGGCCACGCGCCGCCTCGGCGCCGAGGTGTGTCTGGTGCCCGGTGTCTATGACGACGCCTATCAGAAGGCCCTCGAGCTGCAGAAGGAGCACGGATATACCTTCATCCACCCCTTCGACGACCTCAAGGTGATAGCCGGACAGGGCACCATCGGCCTCGAGATACTCGAGGAGATGCCCGACGTCGAGGCCGTCATCGTGCCCATCGGCGGCGGCGGCCTCATCGCCGGAATAGCATTCACCCTCAAGCAGCTCAAGCCCGACGTCAAGATATATGGCGTTCAGGCCGAGGGGGCACCCTCGATGGCCGTGTCCGTCAGGGCCGGCGAGCGCGAGAGGCTGGGTCAGGTGTCGACCATCGCCGACGGCATCGCCGTCAAGGAGCCCGGCACCAACACGTTCGAGTTCTGCCGCAAGTATGTCGACGAGATCGTCACCGTCTCGGAGGACGAGATTGCGGCCGCCATCCTCGCCCTGATCGAGCAGCAGAAGCTCGTGGCCGAGGGCGCGGGTGCCGTCAGCGTTGCCGCCGCCATGTTCGACAAGGTGCCCATCCGCGGCAAGAAGACCGTCTGCGTGGTCTCGGGCGGCAACATCGACGTCACCATCCTCAACCGCGTCATCACCCGCGGTCTGGTCAAGAGCGGACGCAACTGCACCATCAAGCTCGACGTCGGCGACAAGCCCGGCATGCTCTCGGGCATCTGCAACATTCTGGCCGAGAACGGCGCCAACATCATCTCGGTGACACACGAGCGCAACTCGGACCTCACGTCCATCAACGGCTGCATCCTCAGCATCGAGGTCGAGACACGCAACCTCGACCACATAGCCCAGCTCAAGGACGCGCTCGACGCCGCCGGACACCACGTGGTCTAAATCCCCAATAACAAAATGAAGAAAATCTTTCTCTTTGTGGCCGTCGTAGCCGCCATGGCCCTCGGTGCCTGCAAGACCACCGAGGCCAACTACAAGGCCGCATACGAGGCCGCCAAGATACAGCAGCGCCAGTCGGCCGACATCGACTCGACCATCTATGGCAAGGTGCGCCGTCAGGGCACGATGATGCAGCTCTCGGTGGGTCAGGACACCCTGCCCATACGCACCGAGGCCATCGGATATACCGACGGCGGCGGAGCCTCGCGCGAGACGGTCAGGAAATACAACATCGTCGTCGGACAGTTCAAGCAGGTCTTCAACGCCCGCCAGATGCGCGAGCGCCTGATGGCCGGGGGCTATCCCGACGCATTCATCGTCCACACCCGCGAGCCGCTCTACTATGTCGTCACGCAGACCGTAGACACCCCCGAGGAGGCCCTCGCCGCCTACGACAAGGTCAAGACAGACAAGAACATAGTGCTCCGCGACCCGCTCCCCTTCGTCCTCCGCCCCGCCCATCTGGCACGGTAAGGGCTTCAAACGAAAAAACGCTCCTATTTAACACTCGATTTTAACATAAGCCGCTGATGTTGATTGTCAGCGGCTTATGTGTTGCTAAGTGTTAAAAATATGTTTTATAACATAGTTTTGTAGCAGTGTTTTAAAACTATTTCGTACCTTTGTGCGTTCTTTCTATGAAACGGTACAGAGCCGGAGGGCTCGCAGCCGAATCATTTCATACTATTTATTCACTAAATTTTCTGCATTATGACTGTTACTTTCAAGACATTACGCGCAGATCTCAAACATTTCCTCAACGCCGTGGGCAACAGCGAGAGCTTCCGCACCACAGGTGACTGCTCACTCCACCACACCCACGCCACCGAGGCTTGAATGACACACACGCAGACTCTCGCCATGAGAGTCACGGAACCCGATGTTTAACCCTTTAAAAAAGACATCACAATGAAACTCAACAACACTTATCGCCGCATGCGCGAATGGTATCGCCAGTCGGCAGCGCTCATCTACCACATCGAGCCCCACCGCATCTAAAATAGCTGCAGGTGAGAAAAATGTGGCGGTCAATATCCGAAAACATTGAGCGCCCTTTCTTTCAAACAATCACAAACATCCGCATATAGGCACCGCCGGTCATGTCCGAGACGACAAGACCGGCGGTGAATCTTTTCAGGGGGTAGACAGGGTCAGTCCATGGGGATGGTCTCCTGCATGTAGATGGCGTCGAGGCTCCAGAGGGCGGCGTCGTTGGTCGAGATGGGCAGGGCCTCGTCGATGTCGGCGGGCACCTCGGGCACGCTCACGCGGGCCACCTTGACGGGCTCGGCCTCGGAGTGCTCGGCGCGCGTCAGCAGGTCCTGCCAAGTCTCGGCGGCCAACCGGCTGTCGCCGCGCTGCCATGCCGAGTAGGCCGCGAGCCTCGAGACGCGGAACTTGTTGCGCCTTATCTCGCGGGCCATGCGCTTGTAGTGCGTGGCGTGCTCCAGCCAAGCCGCGCGCCAGTCGTCGTCGGGAATCATGTCCATTATCTCGTTCATTATCTCGAATCCGCCCATTATCGTCATCAGGTGGTTGGTGGTGCGGAGGGTCGAGTCGCACTCAGAGGTTATGATGCCCGTGGCAGGGTCGTAGCCCAGTGCCAGCGGGCCCGTGAAGAGTCGTCCGGGCAGGGCGCAGATGCTGGTCATGCCGGCCTTGATCTTGTCGCGATAGGCGGTGTTGCCGGTGCGCTCCCACTCGGTCATCCAGTTGCCCGCATAGGCCATCCAGTCGGGACCGAACCTGAGGCGCGCCGGTGCCGTGCAGGGATATTGGTCGCGGGGCTGTGCCAGACGCATCGGGTCAATCTCATAGAGCTTGTGGTCGCTGTCGGTGACGGCGCTCATCAGGTCGCCCAGACGCTCGTCGGCGGTGAGATAGTACATGATGCGGTTGAATCCGGCCTGACTGATGCGCGCCTCCTTGGCGCCGCAGCCCCAGTGGCTCACGTTGTGGCGGCTGCCCAGTCCGGCGTTGGGACCGATGTGATAGACGTCGACCTCAGAGGCGTGGCGGGTCATGGCCGTGGCCATGCGCCACAGCCGCGGCGAGCCGGTGCGCAGGAACTGATACCACAGCCACAGGTTGGAGCCGAGCTCGGTATTGTCCCACGCGAATCCGCCCACGTCATATTGCCACGAGTGGCGCACGGGGTCATAGGCGTGCATCACGTCGCCATAGTGCCAGAATCCATACCAGCGATTCTGGTCGATGGCCTTGTCATAGAAGTCGGCGTATGTGTCGAGCCTCTCCTCGACCGAGGCGCGGGCCGGGGTCGAGCGGTCGGGCAGGCTCCAGATGCCGAATGCCCTGCGGTCGTGCAGGTATGAGGGCGTGGGGAGCAGCACGCGCTCGGCGGTCATGTCGGCGGCGAGACCTGCGAATCGGGCCTTGCCCTCGTATCCCGGCGTGGGGCGCAGGGTGAGCGTTGTGGTGCGGGCTATGCCGTAGGGGGTGCTCATGCCCTCCTGAACATCCTCATAGCTTGACATGAGTCCGTGGGGGCGCACGTCATAGTGGCGCAGGTCCATCGGCTCGGCGTCGGGGCTCCACATCCACGCGGTGACCACGGCGACAGAGTCGCGCGCGCCCGAGACCTCGAGACCCGAGGGGCACGACTCCCAGAAGTCCTTCATGCTAACGGCCATGCCCCCGGTGATGTCGCCGGCAAAGACGCATCCCGGCGCCCGCGACCCGCTGTGGGTGCCTATCCACGGCGACGAGGCCGTGGCGCGCTTGCGCACGGTGAATCCGTCGGGCCCGGGCTGCGACAGCCTGTATCCGTCCCACGAGGCCCAGTCGTCTATCAGCGAACGGCCCAGCGAGTCGAACTCGGCATAGTCGGGCACCCTCTCGCCGCGCATCTGCATCTGTTGCGCGGCGGGAACGCGCTTCTTGGGCGAATCGCCCGGCAGGGTGAGCACGCGGCGCCCCGTCAGCGGTTGTACGGGTTCGCTCCACACGCCACCGGCGGGCATGGCGAAGGCCACGTGGCGGTTATAGTCGCGCTCGCGCATGGGCACCTCGGTGCGCACGCCCAGCGAGCTGATGAAATCACGGTCCTGATCGCCGTCATAGACAAACGTATGCACCATCCTGATGTCGGGCACGCCGGCGTGGAAGTAGAGTCGCACCGTCCACGGCAGCAACGTGCGGCCGTCGGCGGCACGGTGGCGTCCGTCCAGCCTGACCACCGCCGATGTGGCCCCGTTGCGCTCTATCGCGGCACTCTCGACCACGCTCTCCATGCGCGTGGTGCGTATGAGGTCGCCCGCGGGGGTGTCTTGCACGGATGCCGCGAGGGTCGTGGCGCCGCCTACCCTACTGCCGCCGCAGACGATGCTGTCGATGAGATTCCGGCCCCCGGCGCGCGGGATATATATGGTGCTGACGCCGTTGTCGACGACAATCCCGCCGCCGGTCACGGTGGCCAGCGCGACGGGTGCAGCTCCTTTCTTCTTCTTGTTCTTTTGGGGCGCGGTTATATCTACGGTCATCCGCGAGGCACCTGCGGGGATGGTCGATGCCACCGCGGCCCACTTGACCGACCCGTCGGGCCAGAATGCCAGCGGACGGCGGTCTGAAGCTATCTCGCGCCCGTCGGCCATCAGCCTCAGCGTGGCCGCATCGGTCACGGCACCGCGGTCGAAGGGCACGCCGAACGTCACGGCGGCGTCTGCGGCCGGAGCCTCGCCCACCCATGCCAGCGGCACCTCGGCGGGCTGCAGGGGCTCGCAGGTATATCTGAAGTTGGTGATGCGCGTGCGGCTCAGCGTGGTGCGGAATCCGAACCATCCCTCGGTAAGCGGCTCGGGATCACGATAGTCGACAAGTCGCTCGCCGTCAATGTAATACTGCGTACCCGTGCCGTCTGTCGTTATCTTGACATGATGCCAGAGGCCCGGCCTGAGCAGGTGGGCCGAGTCGGTATATTCCTTGATGATGGCCGGGCGGTGGGCCGTGTCGGTGATGCCGCGCTCGTCGCCGTCATAGCGGCGAAACCGCGTGGTCGAGTTGTAGTTGCCCCCATAGCCCATGTAATAGAGCCTGAGGCCATAGCAGTTGGCAAACACCCCGCCGCGCTTGGCCGCGCGCTGCCAGATGTCGCGTGCCGAGGGGTCGGTGGCCATCCAGAAGCAGTTGAGATCGCTCAGTCGGTCGCCCTCGCGCTCGGTCACCACCTGCGCGTCATACTCTATCACGGTGCGTCCGCTCATCTTCTCCCTGCGCCACAGGGTCAGCCCCTTGGGCGCGGTTATCTCGGCGGTGTCGCCCCTGAACTCCAGTCGGTGCGGGCCCTCGGACTCGATGCGCCAATAGCGGTCAAACTCGCGTCTGTTAAGTCCCGACGGTGCCTCGGCAAAAGCGGGTGTAATGGCGGCGACGGCCATAACCGCCGCCAGCAGTCGGTTTAGTATCATGGTATTATGTCAAGAATTCGCGAAGTGAATTCGTCGGCGCCCAGCGTGGCGGGCAGCCAGTGCACCCCGATGGGTGCTATGCGGCGCTCCATGCCGCGAAACCACGTCATCTGCCGCTTGGCAAACTGGTGTATGGCGGTCTCGAGGCCCGAGACCATCTCGTCATAACCCAGCGCACCGGTCAGATGCAGGGTCAGGAACTTATATTCGAGGCCATAGTATATCAGGTCTTCGGGCGGAATACCGCTGTCGAGCAGGCGGCGCACCTCGTCGACCATACCCTCGTCGAGGCGCTCGTGCAGACGGCGGGTGATGCGGCTGCGGCGGGTGTCGCGGTCCACGTCCACCCCTATCACCACGGCGTCGGTCTCGGGGTGAGGCTCGGCCCGGGCCGCCGCCTCGGGATGCTCGGCATAGTATGTCTGTATCTCTATGGCCCTGATGGCGCGCTTGGCCGTGTCGACGTCGGTGACGTTGTGCAGGGTCTTCATCAAGGCCAGCATGGCGGTGAGTTCCTCGAGGCTCCGGCCCTCGAGCGAGGCGCGCAGCGCGGGATTCTCGGGCACCTCGGGCAGGGCGAGCCCCTTGAGTATGCTCTCGACATACAGCCCCGTGCCGCCGCACACTATCGCCGTCTTGCCGCGGGCCTCGATGTCGGCGCGGGCGGCGCGATAGTCGCGCAGATACTCATAGAGATTGTATTTGTATCCGGCGGGACAGATGTCGACCAGATGCACCGGCACGTCGCCATACTCGGCCATGTCCTTGCCGGTGCCTATGTCCATGTCCCTGTAGACCTGACGCGAGTCGGCGCTGATGATCTCGCCCCCGATGCGGCGCGCCAGATCCACGGCCCTGCGGGTCTTGCCCGAGGCCGTCGGGCCGGTCACTACGATCAGCGTCCCGCTCATAGGCTGTCGCCCCCTCCCATGCGGCTCAGCAGTCGTCTGAGACGGAAGAACGGTTTGTCCTCGTTGAGCTGCGACACCTTGAGCCACAGCGACGAGTTGAAGTCGACATCCCACTGGCAGATGCCGTTGAGCCTGAACACCGGACGATAGTTCTTGACCTTGTAGAGTCGGCGCCCCTCGGCGTCGTATGTCTTCCACGCCATGGCCACGGTGTAGAGGCGGTGTATTTCGGCGGCCAGCATCGGCGACAGCTCGCGGTTGTGCAGCAGTCGCTCGAGCTGCGAGAGGTTGTACCACTTGCCCCTGAACATCGAGCCGTCAGTGGCGCTCTTGTCGGGCAGGCAGCAGATATAATGGAATATGTTGTGCGCCCCGGTGCTGTCCTCGGAGTAGTACATGAAGCGCAGGTCGAACCCCTCGGAGGGTATCTGCGATATGTTGGCGAACGTGGTGCGGGCCGCGTCGAGACTCACCTCCTTCTGATAGCTCTTGGCCAGCAGCGCCGGGGTGTCGAACCTCGAGCTGTCGGGCACGTCATAGAACTCGTCGTTGCGGCTCAGGAAGATGCTGTCGCCGCTGATGACCAGATAGCGCACGATGGTCGACGAGCCCTTGACGCGGTCGTTGCTCTCGATGGTCTGATAGTAGTAGGCCCAGATGGTGAAGTAGCGGGTGGCCAGATAGACTATCGAGATGAGATAGAATATCACCGGCACCCAGCCCAGAAAGAACTTGTCGGGGACGTTGATGTTGACGTTGATGTAGAACGACGTGTAGTATGCCCACGACGTCAGCGTCAGCACCGCCGAGATGGCAAGCAGGAACGACCGCTGGTAGCGGCTCTCCTGCGCGAAGATGCTACCGATGAAACCGCGCTCGGTCTCTGTGCCCAGCAGCACGCGGCACTTGCGGCATGCCTCGTAGCGGTGGCCCCGCAGCATGGCCCACACGACGTTGGTCAGGGTGACGGGCGAGATTATCAGCACCGTCAGGAACGGTATCTGGCGGTTGAGCAGCTCGGTCTCGAAAAACTGGTCTACTATCCCCCTCGTGTAGCTGATGAGGATGCATATCATGATGATGCCCGACATGACCAGCGAACGGATGGCTATGGTGGGCAGCAACGGACACACCGCCGAGCGCGAGCGCAGCGACGTGTGGTTATAGACACTCAGCAGGCCCGCCAGCAGGAATGTGACCAGCGGCACCGTGATGGCGGGCGTGTAGACGCTGACCAGATTGGGCAGCACCAGCGCGCCGCATGCCACGATCCAGTTGAGCCACAGGTTGAATATGGCGGTCTCGTGAGTGATATTGCGGTCGGGAGTATTCTTCATAGACTCTCTCTATGTAGGTTTGCGTGCAAACGGTCAGCGCATGTTGCGGTCGAAGTAGTCGAGCATCTTCGAGTAGACGCTCAGGCGCGCGTCGCAGCCGTTTATCGAATGATTCATGTTGGGGTATAGCAGCATGTCGCAGAGACGCCCTGCGGATTGCATAACGGATACATACTGCATTGTGTTCATCAGGTGCACGTTGTCGTCGGCAGTTCCGTGCATTATCAGCAGGGGTATGTCGAGGTTGGCGGCATAGGTCAGCGGGGCCGACACCTCGTATCCGTCGGCGTTCTGGGCCGGCGTGAGCATGTAGCGCTCGGCATAGACGGTGTCATAATACCGCCAGTCGGTCACGGGCGCAATGGCCACGGCGGCGGCAAAGGGATTCCTGTCGCCCGAGCCCGAGGTCACCGACATCAGTGTCTGGTATCCGCCATAGCTCCAGCCGGTTATGCCGATGCGGTCGGGGTCGGCATAGCCCTGCGACCCTATCCAGCGGGCCGCGGCGCGCAGGTCTTCGGCCTCGCGCACGCCCAGACGGCGATATACCGAGGTCTCCCACGCGCGCCCCTTGCCGGCGGTGCCGTGGGGGTCGACGCACAGCACCACATAGCCCTTGAGGGCGGCATACTGCGTCCAGTCGGTGCGCCAGCGGTCGCAGACCTCCTGCGATCCGGGGCCGCTGTACTGGTTGATTATCACCGGATAGCGGCGCGAGGGGTCGAAGTCGCGGGGCTTGATGACATAGGCGTTCATCTCCGAGCCGTTGTCGGCCTTGAGCGTGAAGAACTCGCGTCGGGGCGCCGCGGCATAGCGCGCGGCTATCTCCTTGCTCTCCTCGAGCACGCGCACCTTCTTGTCGCCCTGCGTGGCATAGAGGGTGGCGGTGGGGGGAGTGGCCGACGTGCTGTGGGTGAGGCAATAGTGCGTCAGGCCGGGGGTGAACCATGCGGTGCTCCATCCCTCGGCGGGCGATATTGTCTTGGATACCCCCTTGGGGTCTATTCTGGCGATGGTGCGATTCTTGCTGCCGGTCTCGGAGGTCTGCACGTAGCGGTTGCCCTTGGCGTCGACGCCATAATATGCCGTCACGTCATAGTCGCCCGAGGTGAGGGCGCGGTCCGAGCCGGCATAGGTGCAGAAGTATGCGTGCTGCCATCCGGTGCGGGCCGACAGCATCACGAATCCGTCTTTCTCGAAGGTCAGCTGCTCGTAGGTGGCCGTGGCCAGCCAAGCGTCAGATTTCTCGCTGTATATCATCTTGCCCACGCCCGAGCGGGGATTGAGGGCATAGAGCTGCATCGAGGTCTGGTCGCGGTCAAGCGTCACCACCATCAGGCGGTCGGCCGAGTCGCCGCCGTATGCTATGCGGGGTATGTATTCCATCCTGCCGTCGGGCAGCGTCAGGTCCTTGACCTTGCGGTTGTCCACGTCATAGGAGTGCAGCGTCACGGTCGAGTTGGGCTGACCGGCCACGGGATACTTGTAGGTGAACTGTCCGGGATAGAGCGCATATTGCTTCTTTGGGTCGCAGGTGCCCTCGTAGAGCGGGAACGAGTATGTGGGCACAGCCGATTCGTTGTATTTCAGGTAGCAGAGCGTCTGCGAGTCGGGCGCCCAAGCCATCGAGCAGTCGGTGGCAAACTCCTCCTCGTACACCCAGTCGGGCACGCCGTTTATCACCGACCCGGGGGCGCCGTCCTTGGTCACGGCCACCTCGGTGTTATAGTCGGTCTTCTTGAGGTATATGTTGTTGTCCTCGCCCACGAAGGCCACTATCCTGCCGTCGGGCGAGAAGAGCGGGGCGCGCTGGGTGGCCTGAGTCTCGGACAGCGGGTGCAGCAGGCGGGTGCGTATCTCGTAGACATAATATCGTGCCGCGTACGAGTGCCTGTATATCATGTTCTTGCCGGTGGCCACGAGCAGTCTCGAGCCGTCGGGGCTCAGGGCAAACTCCTCGATGACGCCTGGCAGTTTGTTCTCGCGGGTGGTGGCCATGTCCATCACGGTCTCCTTCTCCTTGCCCGTGGCCACGTCGCGGCTCACGATGCGGCGGCCGTCGTCCGAAATCTCGAGATACGAGAGCCCGTCGGGCATGAACAAGGGCTTCGAGGGGGTGGGCGCGGCGTTTTGCGGATAGACATAGGGCGCCATGTCGTCCATGACGGCCGCCGGATTGACGGCTGCCGACGTCAGGGCCGGCACCGCGAGCAGGGAGAGAGCGGTTATGATGGTTTTCATACTTCGTTTCTTGGTTTTGTGGGTCGGGGTTGAGGTCAGAACAGCGACAGCTGTGCCTCGTTGTCGTTGCTGGGGCGGCGGGCCGGTTCGTGATAGCCGAAGTCGGGGTCATCCTTGGCCGCGCGGGCCTTTGACTCGCCACCCTCGGGCGCGGCATACCATTCGGTGCTGCTCAGGTCGGTGTCGGGGCGTGCCTTCTTGGGGCGTCCGCGGCGGCGCGGGGCCGGTGCGGCGGTCTGGGGCTGATATGGGGTCGGCGCAGGCTCGGCCACGGTCTGTGCCGAGGCCGTGGACGCTGCCTCGAGCTGCTCCTTGAGTGTCTTTATCTCCTTGCGCAGGCGCATCTCCGAGTTGGCCTGATTGTACAGATTGTTCTCGATGGTGTGGCGCAGGCGCACGTTCTCGTCGTTCAGCTTGGCAATCTGTGCCTTGCGGTCCTCGCCGCGCTCCTCCTTGAGGGCCTCCTGCAGCTCGGCTATGCGGGCTTCGAGGCGCTTCTTCAGTTTCTCGAACTCGTCGAACTTCTCCTCTATCATCACCATCGCCTCGGTCTGCTCGGCATGGTTCTGCTCCAGCTCCTTGCGGGCCTCGGCGGCGCGGTTGCGCATGTCGCTCACCATCTGGTCGGCCATGCGGCTCTTCATCTCGGCCTGCTCGCGCAGTTGGGTCTGGCGCTGCAGCTCGCGGGCTGTCATGGCCACTATCTCGGGGTCGGCCTCGGGCGTCGGGGCCGGTGCGGGCTCCGGCTCGGGGCGCGAGCGCAGTTCCTCGATCTCGGCCTCGAGCTGTGCCACGCGCTCCTGCGCCTTGGTCACGGCCACGGTGTCGGGGCGGCGTGCCGCCTGCGCCTCGAGGTCGTTGATGCGGTCTTGCAGCGCGCGCTTCTGGTTCTCGATGCTCAGGCGCAGCTTCTTGTTCTCCTGTCTCAGTCGGTCGGCGGCCTTCGATTCCTCCTCGAGCTGTGCCACGCGCTCGGCCATGCTGTTGCACCGGGCGCGCAGCTCCTCGTCGGCGGCCATGGCCTCGGTGCCCACGGCACGCGACAGGCGCGAGCGCAGACGCTCGGACAGGGCCCCCAGCAGATACTCGCGCTGGGCGTCGGTCGATATGCACTTGCGTATGAAGTCGGGCTGCGCCGAATTGAACACAGCCAGAACGGCATCAAACAGATCGGCGGGCAGAGTGGGGTCTCCGGCCGGTTCATGGGGTTCGTCGCAAGCCTGCGGTTCGGGCTGCTGCACGGCGACCTCCGGAATGTCGGCAGGGGCCGGAGGGGCATAATCCTCTACGGCATAATCCTCGTCGTCATCCTCGGGGCTAAAACCGAATGCTCGTTTCACACCGTTCCAGATAGACATGATGTATTTTGATTAAGGTATTTAAAGAGATAGTTATTGGCAAAGTTAGCTTAAAAAATCCAAATAACCTTGCCCTACACCATCAAAACAAAAACCAAACCCACAAAATTAGTATTCATTAACAAACCCGCGTGCGCATGGGCACGATTGTTCGGGCTATGTTTTTTATAGTTGGTCTAGTTCAACTAGGTCAACTATGTCAACTAAGTCAACTATGTCAACTAAGTCAACTAGACCAACCATCCATTCCCCTAAAGTTTCCTCGAGTGCCACTGGTCATTGCCGGGGGCGGTGGTCACCGCGGGGGTCTGGCGCGAGCCGTTGACCGCCGACGTGCGCTGCACTTGGTCCGTGATGTATTCGGCAAGCTGCCCCAGCGTAATCTCGCCCGCCGACTCGCCCAGCTTCTTGAGCAGATAATACGTGAACAGGCCGTGCTTCTGCTCGGCGTACGGCTGGGCCGTCTCGTCGCCCTGCGAGGCCGAGAACACCACCAGATTCCCCTTGACGGCATTCTCCTTGGGTTTCAACTTGACGCCGCGCACGCTCGACAGCATGTCGCCCTGACGTCCGGCGCCGCTGAAGCAGGCATCGAGAAACAGTATGCTCTGCTTGGTGGGCATCGCCTCGAGGGCCGACGTCAGCCCCGCCAGCGACAGGCCCGAGCGGGCCGCTGCCTCGGCATAGCCGTCGGCAGGGAGCAGGTAGGCATCTCTCGATGCCTCGTCGGGCACGCCGTGACCGGCATAATAGACTATCACCGACGCATCGCCGCGATATGCCTCGCAGATGTCGCGCAGGCGCTCGAGGTTATAGTTGATGTCGTTGAGCGAGGCGTCGCTGACGTGGATGATGTTCTTTTCGGGTATGCCGAGGGTCTCGCGCATGTAGCGGCTCACCATCGAGCCGTCGTTGAGGGCGTACGGCACCTTGGCCACGCGGCGATAGTTCTCGTTGGCAATGACCAGCGCGAACGTGTCGGGCCTCTTGCGGTTGCCCTTGGGCACGTTGACGTCGACGTCCGAGCGCCCGGGCACGGTGCCGTTGCCCGCGGTGAGCTTGTTGCGCTCCACCTCGACCTTGCGGTTGCCTATCCCCTCCACGCCTATGGTGCGCACGGGCGCAGTGGTCTCCTCGGCCAGTTCGGGCAGCGACATGGCGTCGAAGTTCAGGTTGCCGATCTCGAGCGGCGCAAAGTTATAGTCAACCTCGGCGATGGCGTATGCCGCGTCCGTCTTGCCGTCATAGACATACTTCTTGCCCGCATTGCTGAAGACCATCTTGGTCAGCGCCACCGATTTCTCGTCGGCGGGGGCGAACTCATAAGTGATATTGTTGCGAATCTGCTGCCAGTTCTGCTTGAAGGCCCTTGCCTCGGCTCTGGGCACCCTCAGCAACACATCGCCGTGATTGTCCGTGTTGAGCAGATATGTCTCGTTGTCGGCATCATACGGATTGTCAAGACGCGGAGGGTCATTCTTATATTCCTTTTTAAGATCTTTTGCCAATCCGGAATAAAATTCGTTGGCATATTTTTGGCGCAATTTGGAGTATTCGGCTTTTAACGACTCAACTCGGGCCGAATAATTCTTTTGGGCACGCGCAATGCGTGTCTTATAGATGGTAGTCAACGAGTCAATCCTTGCCTGACGTGTGCGGTCGTTGACACGCTTTTGCCATTGGGCAGTCGTCTCAAACTCATCCTTCTTTTGCCAGCGTGCTATATTATTTTCTATGACACGCTTAACTGATGTTGCATTAGGGATGTCAAGATCCTTTGTCTTGCTGTCTATGAATTCATTCCATGGAGCAAGACGATTGGCAATAAAGCCGGATACATTATCATCATTAAATGCGGCAAATCTTACATTTTCAGCCTCATTAAATAAATATTTATATGACTCAGGCTTGTCGGCTATGACCATAAAGTCTGAACACCCCCCAAAAAAGGAGTCTTGCTTATCGGAGAATTTAGCCAATGAACCCTTTATTACGACCTTTTCAAGAGCATGGTTATTTGAAAAACAACCACCATGGATTTTCAAATCGCCTTCAACAATCAACTCCTTTATGTTACAATTATCAAATGCACATATCCAACAAATCTTTACATTTTTCGGAATTACAAGAGTCTGTCGTGAAAAACGACTCCACATAAATGAACCCATTCCTATCTCAGTCACCGATTCCGGAATAATCAGCTCTGAGATGTTCAGTTCCATGAAAGAAAAATCCCCGATTTCTTTAAGAGTGCTCGGCAATTTTAGAGAAACACTTTTTGCTATTGAATTTTTTTTCGAATCACCGTGAAAAGCACTCGCGCCGATAGACGTTATGCCTTCACCTATTTCTATACGATGTATCGAATTAGGGAAATCGTAAATTTCAGAGAGCCAATGGACATCGTCATCAAAATCTGGCATTTCTCCTTTTCCAGATATTTTAAGCACACCTTGCTTTAAGATAATAGCATATATTGATTGATTATCAATATATTACGATTTTTAGGTTGTACTAAAGTTGTACTGCTTGAGGAGATAAACGAAAGGATTGATAGT
>LUJS01000009.1:25421-26958 GCA_001689495.1 Bacteroidales bacterium M8
TTCGATGGATTTTCCGAGGATTTGAGGCTCGGAAACACTGGCATTGAGAAAAAATCGTTAATTTTGCAGTCGGATTTAAGCCAATCAATTAAGGCTTTATGGCTAAGAAACAATATAGTAATCATAACATGAATTCGACACATAAAAAGGCGGCAAAAATCATTGGTAAAGTCTTACTTGCAATTGTGGGACTTGCATTACTTGCGTTTAGTGGATTAATAGTCTATTTCAAATGGTTCTATTCATCTGACGACATGGATACGAAAAGTTACTATGTTAATTCTTTGCCATTGTCAAACGATCATTTCCCTGAGGACTTTAACGAGATTTCCTCTATTGTGAAAGATAATTATTCGCTTGCTGAATACAAAAATCTGAATCTTGATTCTCTATGCGATTCATATGCAGCACGGATAAATGATATATCTTCACCGAAAGAATATGGTGAGATGCTTGAGGAATTTTTTGCCTCTCTTCAAGTAGGACATTCGTTCATCTACTTGAAGCATTATACTGTGGGTACTTTCCCGACGGTTATCCATGACTCTATTTTTATCAATAAGCCAAATTATACTATGACAAGAGCCGGACTTCGTGATAAAGATAGAGTCATAGCAGTCAATGGTGAACCAGTAATTGATTGGATGAACCGTAATGAAAAATATGTATCCGCCTCTACTCCACTTAATCGTCGGCTTTTCACTGCTGCCAATATCTTTAGGAGTCTTTCAGATACAATACGCAACTATACTGTCTGCCGTGGGAATGATACAATAGAGGTAAAGCTACCTTTGGTTACCAATGATTCTATACCTTCTTCCGTTTTAGCAAAGACGGACAGCAAAGTTTTTAATGACAGTATCGGCTATCTCGCCATTAACACAATGATGGATGGCGTCATTGAAAGTTTTGTTTCTGATTTCGAGAAAGTCAGCAATCTTCCATATCTTATCATAGATGTTCGCAATAACGAAGGTGGCAATAGTGGAAATGGACGAGAATTATGTCGATACTTCATACATAAAAATCAGCCTCATTGTATTGACCACAGAGATATGTTACCCGTTGACAATGCCTATAAAGGAAAGATTGTATTACTAACAAGCCCTATAACTTTCTCAGCAGCTGAAAGCTTTGTCATAGACATGAAAGAAAGCGGAAACGTAGTATTGATTGGAGAACCAACAGCTGGAGATACAGGGAATAGACCTAAAACATTTAAGACTTCCAATGGAATGTGTTTCCGTATTCCGACAGCATCACCATCTGTTTCTCCTCAAGGATTTCCGTTGGAAGGAATTGGAGTTGCACCAGATTATTTTATTTCTCAAACAGTTTCCGATTTCATCAAAAATAGAGATACCCAGCTTGAGTTCGCAAAGCAATACTTGACAGCAAAATAATACGATAATTTCAAAATCCACCGAGAGAAATAAAAATTTCCCTCAGTGGATTTCTTTTTGGATTATATAGAGCGTCCTCGGCTTTGCCTCGGTTCTTTGGATTGTAAGCCGAGTTTTTCAAGGAGTTTGCGGGC
>LUJS01000010.1 GCA_001689495.1 Bacteroidales bacterium M8
TTCCGCCGACATCACGGACGGCAGAATCACCATCATGCAGACGATGAGAGACAACCTGATTAGAAGTCTTTTCATTCTGGAATGTGATTTTGGTTAAATAGTTGTTGAAACAGTATCATACCCGATCAAAAATCGGTAGTTGAGAACTCGCCTCGATACACGCTGCCGTTGTCGGTGGTGCACGTGACGGTGTAGGTGGCGGGCATGAGTGTGATGTGAATCACGGGGTCGGTGGCCGGAGCGGTCTCGGTGACGGTCCAGTCGGTTTCGGTCTCGGTGAACTCGACGGTGATGAACGAGACATCCTCGGGGAGCTCGAAGGTGCAGATGCCTTGCTCCGCATCATAGCTCATCACGATGAACTGATTGGAGGGGGCATGGGGACGAAGTCCTGTAGGTACATTGGACTTCTTTAACACTGTGCTTTTATTTTTCGGAACTGGGGCAGAAGAATCTTCTGCACGTGAAAATAATGCGACTGATAGCATTATAATCAAAAATGTAACTAATGTTTTTTGCATATCAAATAATTAAGGATATGCAAAATTAGACAATAACAATGTGGTAATCCAAATAATCCTGACGCTTAAATTTGGTTTTTAAAGCTACTAATATCCAGATATACAAGTAGTTATCCCTTACTCAAATTTAAAAATTTGAGTAAGGGATAAACAGCTGTAATTCAATAAGTTACAACACGATACAACAAATCTTGGCTATAATGTATTGATTATTACTTATTAAAGACAGTACTTCTGTGTACTCGAGATTTGATTCAGCGTGCGATTCTTTGATCTTACGTTTTAAAGCTGCTTTTCGGGAATAAATAATATCAATTTTCACACCCTGTATTATAGCGATTGCATTAGCGGAAAAACCTAGAGTAAAGAGCAGAAACATAGAATACTCCCAACTGTGAAGTTTTGGGAAGTCGGTGCGAAAACGCTTCATGAGATTATCAAGATGCTTATTTACTATTTTTTCAAAGCCAGCAATAATTGTTTTATCAGACTTGATGCCTTCGATCAATGAAGCGACCTGAGCATAAATTTTTGCTTGCTTATCTGGTCTGTCAAAATAAAACTGATATGACTCACATAACCTCTCGATAGTATCAAATCTAGTAGCAAGGGCAGCTCTAGTCTTGGACCTTACTGCCTCCATAGCTAATTCTTTTTCTGCCAATTTATCCTTTAAATCAGAAACTGTCGACTCCATCAGTCTTGAATCCGCCTGAAGATTGGCAAGGCTGTTTCTCAGACTGTCAATAGATGATTCTTTCATCTGAAGCATAGATTTAAGCGTGGATGCCACAAGTATCGTCTCATCAATTTTCTGACGCAACTGTTGTGTCCTACGTTTGTAGAACAGGATGCCTATTATCACTGACATTATACCAAGAATAACCAATAGGTACTTGTTTATGCGTTCCCGTTTTAGTAATTCCAGATCTTTAGCAGCCTCCTTGTCGTAAAACGATGATATGGTAGCGGCATAGTTGCGTTTCAGAACATTGCTCAGTTGGGAGTTGTCCGACTCTACAAGAACCTCAAGTTGCGAATTGGCCTGCTTGTAATTTCCCTCTGCTTTATTAATCTCATAATCAATGCTAAAATCTTGAGGATCTACATTGCGTAACGAATCACGGAAGATTTTTGCTGAATCAAGTTTACCAACATATACATATGCCACGCCCAACATACGGTAATCTGTAGGACACAGTGTTTCTTTAGCCAACAATCGTTTCAGATTGATTGAATTGATGGCGACCTCATAATTTTGATTGTCGAATCCACATTTCGCTTTTAGAGTCAATGATGTAGACAATAGCGCGGTATTATTAGCCGACAACACTGTTGCATGGATGGTGTCCAGTAATTTGAAGGCCTGATCATAGTCTTCGAGTATGGAATATCCACGGGCGAGATCGAAACGAGCCCAGTCGGTATATATATTCTCGGGGGCGATCTTGAAATTGTCGTATGAGAGGGTGTAGTAGTGCAATGCGCTCGACCAGTCGTAGAGTCGGTCGAAGCCGTCGGCGATGGTGCGGTAGACGAGGCCGAGCAGCAGGTGGTCTGATGTGGCGAGGGCATGTTTCTCGGCACGGAGGCCATCGACTATCGACTGTTCGTAGCGCTGGTGATAGTTGTTGACAACAGACGACATATAGAATGCCTCGGCCTTTTCGGCATGGGTGCCGTGCGTGGCGTAATAGTCAGTGCCAATGGCGATGAGCGAGTCGTCATATACAGGCACATAGGCCAGATGGCGCGCGCGGGTCAGCAGCACGGCATGGCGCGCCCGTGCGGCGTCGGTGCGGAGGGTGGCGGGGTCGATGGCGTCGAGCAGGGCGAGGGCCGAGTCGGGCGCCGACGTCATCAGCGAGTCGGCACGATTCATCGCCTCGCCCACCCGGCGGGGAGTGCACCCCCCGATGCCGAGGCAGACGAGGAGGGCGAGCGCGAGTATGAATATAAGCCGTCGCATGATTCCTGATACAAAGTTAGGCAAAACGCACGGCCCGTGCAAGTGCCGGCCCGAAAATCGGGCATTATCGCGCAGGGAGGCTCAACCTTTTCGGGGCGAGGGTTGTTAATATAGCAGTCAACAACTAAAAACCGTTATTGCACTATGGCTACAAGCACTAAGAAAAGCATCAAGGGCACCAAGACCGAGAAGAATCTGGTCGCTGCCTATATGAGCGAGTCTGCCGCCTATTCGCGCTATACATACTATAGCCAGCAGGCCACCAAAGAGAACTATTTCCCCATCGCAAAGGTATTTGACGAGACTGCGGCCAACGAGCTGCATCACGGCAAGGTCTTCTTCAAGTTTCTCGAGGGAGGTCAGGTGCCCGTGACTCTCGGGGTCGATGCCGGCGTGATCGGCGACACCGCATCCAACCTGCAGACTGCCATCAACGAGGAGATGTCCGAGGGCGTCGAGCAGTATACCAATGCCGCCAAGGTGGCCGACGAGGAGGGTTTCCCCGAGATTGCCGAGCACTTCCGCGAGATCGCCGAGGTCGAGAACCATCACCGCATGCGCTTCGAGCACTATCTGGAGCAGGTGAAGAACGGCACCGTGTGGAAACGCGACAAACCCATCAAGTGGCAGTGTCTGGTATGTGGCTACATATACGAGGGCACCGAGCCGCCAAAGGTATGCCCCGCATGCGACCATCCCTATCAGCACTACATGGCTCTCGACTATGAGTTCTGAGCCCGCGCACTCCCTGTGATTTAAAAAAGTATTCAGCCCCAGCCCTGCCGGCCCCCCGCCGACAGGGCTGGGTGTGTAGGGGCGTGGATATTATTCAGTCTACATACGGAGCCACGCCTGTCTCGGCGTTGAATCTCCGGCGTTCGCCGTCACAAAACCAGCCATGCTTGTTGAAATAGCGTATCATATTTACAATATGTATTCCGAGCATTCTCGGAGAGCTGTATGATGCAGCCCTGTGATCATGCATCACCGATGCTCCCGGCCAATATAGCGTGACAAAGCGCCGATGAATGCGTCTGGTGAGGTCGATGTCCTCGGGATACATGAAGAAGCGTTCGTCAAACCCTCCGGCATAGTCTATGGCGGCGCGAGACAGCAGCATGAAACTGCCCTGATGATAGGGGATATTCCACGCCTTTGACGGATCAAGATTCTTGAGCAGGTATCTGTCCCGGCTGCGGGAAAACCAGCCTGAGGGGAGAAACCTGCGCAGTATGAGGTCGAACGGAGTGGGCAGAAGGCGGCAGGTGTGCTGCAAGCTGCCGTCAGGCGACAGTATCTTTGGCTGCAGACATCCTATTTCAGGCCGGGCGCTCATGAATGCAGACATGTCGGACAGCGCCTTAGGCTCGAAGCTAATATCAGTATTGACCACAAGATGCTGTGTCATCTCCGGCCAGTCCTTCTTGGCCCGCGCCATTCCTTTGTTGTGCCCCGCGCCATAGCCGACATTGTCTGAGGGAATATATACGGCGCCACGGCTTGTGACAAAGTCGCGTATATAATCGCTCGAGCCGTTGTCAACCACATATATTCGCGACGCATCGACATGACTCAGCGACCCGAAGAGTTGTCTCAGCTCGTCGGGCGGAGTGTGATATGTGACAACCGACACCGTGATCATAAAACCTCAATTACTGTCTCCCAAATGCAGCAAAGCCCTGTCGGCCCGGTGGGGTGACAGGGACTTGCCTATGCAAAGGTGTGACAAAAGGGGTAGCCCATAGGAGAATCGAACTCCTCTTTCAAGAATGAAAATCTTGCGTCCTAGCCGATAGACGAATGGGCCCTTCCTTAATCAAGAAAGCAATCCGCGGTGCGGGTCGTTGCTCTCTGTGACGAGGTGTCCGCGCCTGTCTCAGGCAGCGAGCTTGGCGATGTGATGGGCCAGCTTGCTCTTGAGGTTGGCTGCCTTGTTCTTAGAGATCGCCTTCTTCGAAGCCAGACGGTCAAGCATGGCGCCTACCTTGCGGAATGTCTCCTCGGCCTGAGCCTTGTCGGTCATCTTGCGGAGATTGCGCACGGCGTTGCGGGCGGTCTTTGCGTAATAGCGGTTGCGAAGACGACGTGATTCGGTCTGACGGATTCTCTTAAGTGATGATTTATGATTTGCCATTTGTTTTAAGAAATGTTTTTTTGATTCCTATGGATTGATTCTTGACTAAGCGGTCGAGCCGACTCCACTTGCGTGGCGGCAGCCCGGCAGCGTTTCGTAGCCCATAGGAGAATCGAACTCCTCTTTCAAGAATGAAAATCTTGCGTCCTAGCCGATAGACGAATGGGCCGGCCATAATGGTCCCGTTGATTCCAAGACGCAATACGTCCTCGAAATCGGTTGCAAAGGTAGGCAGTTTTTTTGAATCAGACAAATTTTTTATGATTTTTTTCTTTTCTCCAACCTTTTTTGCCGTCACGCCTAACGATTTGACCGAAAAACGCTAATTTTGCCTCCGTGAAACTGACCATCATCTGCCTACGCCTCACGCGGCACAGCGATTCGCGCTCCATACTCACGGCCCTCAGTCGCGAGGCCGGGCGCGTGGCCATGGGCGTCCCGGCGGGCAACAGCCGCGAGGCGCGGCGGCTCAGGGCGCTGACCATGCCACTGTCGGTGCTGACGTGCGAGACCGTGGCCCGGCCCGGTCAGGAGATACTGCCCATACGTCAGGCCGCGGCCGCCCGGGTCACGGCCTCGCTGCACTCCCACCCCGTCAAGCAGATGATGGCGATGTTCGTCGCCGAGACCGTCAGTCTGGTGATGCGTCAGGGGGGCGAGGACCCGGTGCTGTTCGACTTCGTGGCCTCGGCGGCTCTCAGGCTCGACAGCGCCGACGAGGCGGCCACGGCCAACTTCCACATCTGCTTCCTGTGCCGTCTGGCCGAGGTGACGGGCATCGAGCCCGACAGGTCTACATACAAAAAAGGCCGCGTGCTCGACATGCGCGACGGCGTCTGGAGGGCCACCCCTCCGCTGCATCCGGACTATCTCACCCCCGACGAGTCGTCGGCCGCCGCCCTGCTGGGGCGCATGACCTTCGACAACATGGGCCGCTTCAGGCTCGGCCACGCCGCCCGGCAGCGGGCGCTCGACGTGGCGCTGCGCTATTTCTCCATACACACCGCGCCGCTCGGCGGACTCAGGTCGCTGGCGGTGCTGAGGTCACTTGTCTGACACCGGCATGCCGCGCGGCTCCACCCCGAGACCCGACTCGGCCATCATGGCCCGGCGCCTCAGTTCGGCGATGGCCCTGCGGTGGGCCCTGTGGGTGAAAAAGCGGTTCAGCCACATCCCCGTCATGGTGGCGAGTACGACAAGGGCGATGATCACACCCCACATCATGAGGTCCTGATAGTCGAGAATATTCATAGCATTGAGCGTGTTTGGTGGATGGATAGTCTTAAATCAAAACAATCGCCGCGGCACTATGGTTTTGGCCGTATGACATTTTTTGCCTAACTTTGCCGACAGTAAAACATTCATCCAACCTTAAAGACATGAAAAAATCACTCATCGCGGCGCTCTCCTGCGCCATGGGCCTCAGCGTGTCGGCCCAAAGCGAGATGACGGCCACCCTCGACGGCCTTGTCGGAACGATGTCCAACGGCATCATCACGCTCAACATCGGCAAGGACGGCCGCGCCAGCAAAATGTATCACGCCGCCAACGGCTCGGACAACATCTTGGGCAGCTCGGGCATCTATTTCGACTATACCGCCGACAAGAATCGCGCCCTCTCGCCCGGCAAGGCCGAAATCATCAAGCTCACCGACGACCATGCCGAAATCCTCTACACCAACACCTCGGGCGACCTGCGCTTCAGTCAGGGCTACATCCTGCGCAAGGGCGTCAGCGGCGTCTACACATACGTCATCGCCACTGGCACCGCCACATCGGCATCGGTCAACGTCAAGGAGGCCCGCGTCTGCACCCGACTGGCCTCGACATTCCTCAACGGATATGTCGACGACTCGATGCAGGGCCTCATCCCCTCGAACGCCGAGATGAAGGTGGCCGAGCAGAAGGAAAACCAGATTCAGGACGCCACATACCGCATGGCCGACGGCTCGATCTACACCAAATACAACTGGGCCCAGTTCATAGCCAACGACAGCGTGCACGGACTGATGAACGACAAGGTCGGTGTCTGGAACATCCCCTGCAGCTACGAGTGGCTCAACGGCGGCCCCATGCGTCAGGAACTCACCGTCCACGCCACGAGCAAGTCGCCCATCACCATACAGATGCTTCAGGGCGAGCATCTTGGCGGCGCGCTGCAGAACTACAAGGAGGGCGAGCAGCAGATCTTCGGCCCATTCTTTATCTATGTCAACTCGGGCGCCGACAAGGACGCGATGATAGCCGACGCCAAGGCCGAGGCACACCGGCAGATGGGCGAATGGCCCTTCGCGTGGTTCGAGAACGAGCTCTATCCCCTCGACCGCGCCACAGTCTCGGGCCGCATCAACGTCACCACCGGACAGGGCAACGCCGACATTCAGGTCGTACTGGCCGAACCCGGCACCGAACTGATACGTCAGGGCAAGAAATACATATTCTGGGCCAAGACCGATGCCGAGGGCAACTTCAGCATACCCAACGTGCGCAAGGGCCAATATTCGCTCTATGCCTACGCCACCACCGGCACCGTCACCGACGAGCTCGAGCACAAGGACGTCACCGTCAGCGACGCCACCCTCGACCTCGGCACCATCGACTGGACACCGGTCACGTACAAGACCCTGCTGTGGAACATAGGCGAGAACAACCGCCGCGCCGACGGATATAACGTCAGCTCGGACCCGCGCGCCTATGGCCTGTGGGAGAAGGTCCCCGCCGACCTCACATTCGAACCCGGAGTCAGCGACCCCGCCACCGACTGGTACTACGCGCAGTGCCACAACGGCACATGGACAGTCAAGTTCAACCTTGACGACACCTTCGAGGGCAACATGCACCTCACCGCCTCGATAGCCGGCACCACCAACAAGCCCAAGGTCGCCGTCAAGGTCAACGGCACCTCCAAGACCACATGGAGCTTCCCCAACAACGACGCCGCCATCTATCGCAGCGCCACTCAGGCCGGCCGCCACGTGGTCAAGACATGCACGTTCCCCGCATCGCTGCTCAAGCAGGGCGAGAACACGATCGAGCTCGTCATGTCGGGCATCAGCAAGAACGGCGGCGTCATGTACGACTGCCTCAAGCTCGAATCCGAGAACGAGCCCGGACAGTCGGCCATCACCGGCATCAACGCCGCCGACACCCGCACCGAGACCGGTCGATACGACCTGCAGGGCCGACCGGTCACCGACGGATACAAGGGCATCGTCCTGATACGCTACTCCAACGGCACCGTCGACAAGACCCTCTGCAAATAACTCCCCAGCACAGTCATAAAAAAAATCATCCGTGGAGCCTCCTCCGCGGATGATTTTTTTATTTCCGCCTCCCGAAACCCGAAACCCGCAGTAGCAGCCTTGACACCGGCTGTTCAAAAAGCCTGTTGCATATATAGGCAGTGACTATGGTCAGCAACAGATACACCGCAAGTTTCGGCATGCCCGACAACACGATTCCCGCCTTGCCGCATATTATATCCAGCGTCCTGACAAACAGGACATGGATCATATAGAAGCTGAAACTCACATTGCCGAACAGGACCAACATCCGGCAGTCAAGCACCCTTGTCAGCCATCCTCCCCTACGGTCAGTAACGGCAAATACGGCAATCACCGTCGCGACAACGGCCCACCAATACGACGCGACCGCAAATCGCTCCGGAACAAGGCCATAACACAAGACCGCAGCCACCAAAAGCAACACCGCGCCCGTCTCCATGACGTTTTTGCCGACGGCAGATTCAGGAGCCTTCAGACAACCGCCAAAATAAAAATGCGCCAAGATCATGCCAAGCACAAAATCAAGTATCCTGAAGGACGGATTTATATATGCCAGCGGCGTGACCAGATCGGACGGAACGAAGCATATCAGACACAGATAGCCGACGATGACGATTCCGACAGTCTTGAGCACGGCCCGAAAATGCGCCCTCATCACTCCGAAGAGCAGCGGGAAAACAGCATAACAGAACAACAGGTCCGACAGACACCACGAGACTGAATTACCCGAGAAATAATACTCGGGCAAGGGCACCCAGCTCTGCAACAGCATCAGGTTTGACGCCACCGGTAATAGACCCGGACCCGGCGACACAAAAAAGCCGTCGAGATATAACGCCACAATCAGGCAGAGCAGATGCAGAGGGTATATCCGTATGATTCTCTTGGTGATGTAGTCCTTGTAATCTCCAATCGGCCTGTCGCGGTGGGCGGCATACATCACAAAACCACTCAACATGATGAAAAACGCGACGCCGCAGTCACCTCCGGCCATGAACTGCACGCCCGAATCGAAATGCCAGTGATGCATGAAAGTCATTATCGCAAAAATGCCGCGCAGTGACTGTAGCGAATTTATCATAGAGCAATCCGTGTTTCAAATTTTGTGAGATGCAAAAATACTCAATTTCCATTTATGGCCAAAACTATACACGCACAACCTGAAAAATTTGCAAAAACCGAAAAAAAGGTCTAATTTTGCAGCGTCTAACGCTCGAATGGTGGAATGGTAGACACGAAGGACTTAAAATCCTTTGGTCATTGCGACCGTGCGGGTTCGAGTCCCGCTTCGAGCACACAACTACATACAGTACCAAAAATCAATTCAGGCGGTTGAGCATCTCCTCCCTCGGAGGACGAGGTCGGACCGCCTTGATTCTATCATCACATCCCTCCCGCCCCGATGAAAAAACCTTATACCCGATACCTTGTCACACTGATGCTCTGCCTCGCGTCGGCCACAGCGGCCATCGCCGAAAACTTCGCCACGGTCTCCGCCCTCTCGTCAGGCCGCTGGACCAAGGTCAGAGTCGATGCCTCAGGCGTATATCGCATACCATATGCAGATCTTGCCGTATGGGGATTCGGCAACCCACAAGAGGTGTCCGTGTGCGGATATGGCAGCGTCGAGCGCACGCCCACGCTCGAGTCGGCCCCCGACGACCTGCCCCCCATACCGGTGATGCGCGGAGCCGATGCACTGTATTTTTATGCCGAGGGTCCCTCGAGACTCTCGCCACGCGGCACAGGATATGACCCCACCGAGCATCTCAACAACTTCTCGCGCAGCTCATACTATTTCATTACCGACCGCACCGACATCTCCTCGCCCGAAATAACGGAGACAGAGTTCACGGCGACGACAGGCACGACAGTCGACACCCACATCGTCATGGACCGCCGTCGGTTTGACGACCATCATCCATTCGGAGCCGGAGCCATGATGTTCTCGCACGACATAAAGCTCAACCATCCCGCCATCTCACAGACGTGGAAGATTGCGCCGGGCGCCTCGAATGCCGAGTTCTCATACCGATACATCGGCTTCCCCTCGGCGACCGCCATTGTCGCGCCTCAGGTCGACTTCGGCGGCGCCGGCGCATCAGACGTGTCGGTCGCAGGCATCAAGGGCACCAACGCCTCGAATGTCGAGTACGTGGCCTCGGACACACACAGATACAGACTCTCAGGTCTCGCGGACGCGGTCGAGGTGTCTGTGTCGGACCCCACGGACAAATTCGACCTGCTCTGCGTCAGCGACATGACCCTGCGTCATGACGCACCCAACACCATAACCCGCCTGCCCGAGTTGTGGGACTTCTATTCCGTCTGGAACGGCGACGTCATCGCCATGAACGACGCCCCCGAGGGACTGGTGATCTGGGACGTCACCAATCCGCGCCATCCACAGAGCCTCGGGCAGCAGCGAGACGACGACAATACCCTTCTGGTCACGGCCAACCCGACAGACGCGGCATCGAGCCGCATTGTCCTCTTCACGCCCGACAGCTCCGTGCCGATGCCGGTATTCGAGGGCGAGGTGCCCAACCAGAACCTCCACGCCATCACAGGCGCCGAGCTGCTGATCGTGGCCTCTGACGTGGCCTACGATGCCGCGCTGCGTCTGGCCGAGGCCCACAGGCAATATCAGGGCATGACAGTGGCGGTGACGCGCCAGCAGGAGATATTCAACGAGTTCTCGTCGGGCGCATATCACCCCAACGCACTGCGCCACATGGTGATGATGCTTGCCGGACGCGGCCTGCGCCACCTCCTCATCATGGGCTACGGACAGAACTATCCTCTAAAGGCCGGCGAGACCATTGCGTCGTCGAACGCCGTGACATATCACACCGAATATACTGACGAGGACAGATACAACTCGAAGAACCATTGCTCGGACATGTATTTCGTCCTCACCGCCGACCGCACCGGCACCCGCATCACCGACCCCACGGTCAGGCTCGAGATCAACGTCGGGCGCGCCACCACGCGCAGTGCCGCCGAGGCCGAGGCATTCGTCGACAAATGCACGGCATATCTGGCCGACCCCGCCGCGGCCGGACGCACCACCGAGGCACTGTTCTTTGCCGGATACGGCGATGCCAACCAGCACCTGTCGTCGGCGCTGCGTCAGGCCAACGCCTTCGCCGAGGCATACCCATACGCAACCGTCCACCAAGGCCATCAGGTGCTGTTCAAGAGCGAAGGCACGACCTCAAAGGCCACCTTGGACTACATCAAGTCCTCGCTATCCGGCCAGACTAGACTCGTCAACTATACGGGACACTCGGACTTCAAGCTGCTCGGACTCAACTTCTCCATTGCCGAAGAGAAGACAATTAAATACGGCTCCTATCCCCTCTTCATCACCGCCGGATGCCGCACCGGCCAGTTTGACACCGGCACCCTGAGCATCGGTACGAGCATGCTCTCCGACTCAAACGGCCCCATAGCCCTCATCGGCACCACGCGCGAGGTCTACATGGCCAACAACCACGTGCTCAACAACCGCCTCGTCGACGCATTCGTGTCGGCCACTCCCGACATGACCCTCGGCGACATCTTCACCAAGGCCCTCAACTCGAGCCACGTCTTCTCATCGACATCGGCGGCCAGAGATCAGGTCATCAACAACTGCAGCTATCACTTCTTCGGCGACCCGGCCCTCCCGAGCTATGCTCCATCGGGCACCGTCGAGCTCAAGTCGGTCGGCGGACTCGCGCCCAACAGCCGGCTCATCGACACCCCGTCGCTCAAGCCGGTCACCCTCAGCGGGGTCGTCACGGTTGCCGGCGGCAAGACCATAGACACCACGTTTGACGGATATGTCAACCTGACCATCTTTGCGCCCGCCCGCAACAGAATCACCGACTCGCCCGACACCTCAGACAAAAACGACGGCAAGAAACTCATCGTCACCGACGACGACGAGATATACTCGGCCGTGGCCGACGTCAGGGCCGGCAAATGGTCGCTCAAGGTCATTCCGCCCCTCACCGACTCGATAGGCGCCAACCGCATCGCCCTCCATGCCGTCAGCAACGACAGGCGCGTGGCCTCCGGCGGCGCCAAGGCCATCAGGATCACCGACGCCACGGGCGACACCCCGGTCGACGACATCGAAGGTCCCGAAATCATCCTGACCGTCGACGGCCTCGGCCCGGGCGAGATCGAATACGCCTCAGAGTCCCCGCTGCTCGAGGTCATCCTCAGCGACACCGGCTCCGGGCCACGGATTGTCCGCTCGGGCATCGGCACCGTCCCGTGCGTCAAGGTCGACGGCAAGACCATCGACAAGTCGGGCAACTCGTTCCGCCCCGTGGCCGAGGGCACGTACCGCGCCTCGCTGCCGCTGACAGACCTTTCTGACGGCGAGCACGCGGTCACCGTCACGGCATCAGACATCGCCGGCAACACATCAACCGAAACAATCCGATTCATAGTAGACCGCGCCGCCCCCGCCGCCACCCTCGCGGCTGACACCGACATCGCGCGCGAGAGCGTCGAGTTCACCCTCAGTCTGGCCTCGGGCATAACGCCCGAATCGACCCTCCTGATCCGCGACTCGGCCGGCGAGACGGTCGCATCGCTCGGCGGCGTGACATACCCCTATACATGGGACCTGCGCCTCGCCGACGGCACCCCCGCGCCCGACGGCACATACCGCGCCTCGGTCATGTACGACACCGCGTCGCGCTATGGATCGACACCCGAAATACAATTCACAATCGTAAAGAAATGACCGAAAAAGATTTGCGCATAGTTTTTCTCGGCACACCCGACTTTGCCGTCGAGAGCCTGCGGGCCATCGTCGACGGCGGCTATAACGTGGTCGGCGTGGTCACCATGCCCGACAAGCCCGCGGGCCGCGGACACAAGATGTTCCAATCGCCCGTCAAGCTCTTCGCCCTCGAGCGCGGACTCAAGGTGATGCAGCCCGTCAGGCTCAAGGACCCCGAGTTTGTCGACGAGCTCCGGGCGCTCGACGCCGACCTGTTCGTGGTGATAGCCTTCCGCATGCTCCCCGAGGTCGTCTGGACCATGCCACGTCTGGGCACGTTCAACCTCCACGCCTCGCTGCTGCCCCGCTATCGTGGCGCCGCCCCCATCAACCGCGCCGTCATGAACGGCGACAGCGAGACCGGCGTCACCACGTTCATGCTCAAGCACGAGATAGACACAGGCGACATACTGGCACAGGAACGCATCGAGATCCTGCCACAAGACAATGCCGGCACCGTCCACGACAAGCTGATGCACATCGGCGCCCGCCTGACCATGCAGACCATAGCCGACATCGTCGCCGGCACACTCGAGCCCGTGCCTCAGGACCGCCTCATAGCCGACACCGAGCCCACGCCCGCCCCCAAGATATTCAAGGAGGACTGCCGCATAGACTGGAACGCCGCCCCCGCCGCCACCCACAATCAGGTGCGCGGCCTCTCGCCCTATCCCGGCGCATGGTGCGAGCTCATGGACGGCGACACCCCGCTCGGACAGGTCAAGATATTCGAGACCGCCCGCACCTCGCGCCCGCAGGCCACGCCCGGCAGTATCGCCATCGAGGGCGACCGCATGTTTGCAGGCACCTCGGGCACCCCGCTCGAGATACTCTCCATACAGGCCCCCGGCAAACGCCGCATGGCCGTGGCCGACTTTCTGCGTGGCACACGCGCCGACGCCCTCAGATTCGGCTGAGCCGCGCCACAGCCCCCCGCAAGCCATGAAAACGGGGTGTCGGCACCCCTCTGCCGACACCCCATTTTTGTCCTCTCCCGCTGATTTTTCAAGATTTATGGCTGTCATTCCGATTTTTTTTACTACCTTTGCGCCTTGAAAATAGAAAAATTGACACGATAATGGACAAATCACCTGCTACATGTTGTCCCGACCTGCTGTTTGAAGTGAGCTGGGAAGTGTGTAACAAGATCGGAGGCATCTACACGGTGCTCTCCACCAAAGCAAAGACCCTCCAGAAAGTCAACAAAGACAAGAACGTCTTCATCGGTCCAGACGTTTGGACCGAATCAAACCCCTCGCCGTGGTTCACGGAGTGCGGAGTACAGGGTCTGAGCCGTTGGGCCAAGGAGGCAAAGCTGCCCGATGGTGTGAGCGTCCGCGTGGGACGATGGGAGATTCCCGGACGTCCCATAGCCGTGCTCGTCAAGTTCGACGGCATGTATGCCGTCAAGGACGAGTTTTACGGCGAGATGTGGCGCCGCTTCGGAGTGGACTCGCTCCACGCCTACGGCGACTATGACGAAGGTTGCGCGTTCGCACACGCCTCAGGCATAGTCATCGAATCGATTCTTGCGTCAGGTTACGGACTCCCCGCCGACGCCGTCCGCCGTCCCGGACAGAAGGGACGGCCCAAGAAGGTCAAGTTTGACGTCGTGGCACACTTCGACGAGTGGACCACCGGCATGGGCCTTCTCTACGTGAAATGGAAGCTACCCAACGTGGCGACGGTGTTCACCACACACGCCACCAGCATAGGCCGCAGCATCTGCGGCAACAACAAGCCCCTCTACGACCAGATGGACCGCTATGACGGTGACCAGATGGCCCGCGAGCTCAACATGGAGGCCAAGCACTCGCTCGAGAAAGCCGCCGCACATCAGGCAGACGCCTTCACGACGGTCAGCGAGATCACCGCACGCGAGTGCGAGCAGCTGCTCTGCCGCAAGCCCGACGTGGTGACGCCCAACGGATTCGAGAAGAATTTCGTGCCCGGCCCCAAAGACTTTGACACAGTACGCACCGCCGCCCGCCGCTCTATGCTCGACGTGGCATCGGCCCTGACCGGACAGAACTATGACGACAACACATTCATAGTCATCACCAGCGGTCGTTGCGAATACCGCAACAAGGGCATCGACGTCTTTCTCGACGTCGCCGCCACCCTGCGCCACTCGGGCGAGACCTGCCGCAAGATGATAGCCTTCGTCATGGTGCCCGCTTGGGCCGGAGAGCCCCGGGCCGACCTGCGCGCGCGCCTCGACAGCGGCGAGAAACACTTCGACACACCCCTCGGCGAGCCCGTCATCACGCACGAGCTCCACAACCCCGACTCAGACGCAGTCATCTGCCGCATCCGCCAGCTCGGATTCTGCAACGTCGACCCCCGTGTCGCAGTGATATACGTCCCCTGCTATCTCAACGGCAACGACGGCATCTTCAACCGCTCTTATTACGACCTGCTCATCGGCGCCGACGCCACCGTATTCCCCTCATATTACGAGCCGTGGGGCTACACCCCCCTCGAGAGCGTGGCATTCGGCGTCCCCACGGTCACCACGTCGCTCTCGGGCTTCGGCCAGTGGGTGCTCCACACCTCCGAGAACTATTTCGACGAGTGCGGAGTCAACGTCATCGGACGCGGTGACTCAAACTATGGCGACGTCGTGGCCAACATCGCATCCTCGCTGCGCTATCTCACCTGCGAGGATCCCAGATCGCTGCAGCGCATAGCCAACGCCGCGCGCCGCACCGCCACGCGCGCATCATGGGCCAACTTCATAGTCTACTACGAAGAGGCATACTGTCTGGCCCTATCCAAAATCAAAAAATAACTCCCCAACTTATCATAGACAATATGAAACTTCCCGTAAGTAACACCAACGCCCCCGTATGGCGCGACATCACAGTGAAGTCGCAGCTCCCCGAGGCGTTGAAACCCCTTGAAAAACTTTCGCGCAACCTCTGGTGGGTATGGAACAGCGACGCCAAGAACCTGTTCCGCGACCTCGACCACGACCTGTGGCGTGCCACCGGAGAGAACCCCGTGATGCTCCTCCAGCAGCTCTCGTCCGAGCGCCTCGAAGAGGTGATGGCCGACAAGGAGATGATGGACCGCATCGCCAACGTCTACGACATGTTCAAGGCTTACATGGCCGAGCCCATGCGCAAGGACATCCCCTCGGTTTCTTACTTCTCGATGGAGTATGGCCTCTGCAACTGCCTCAAGATCTACTCCGGCGGCCTCGGCGTGCTCGCCGGCGACTATATCAAGGAAGCATCCGACTCGCGCGTCGACATGACCGCCATCGGCTTCCTCTATCGCTACGGATACTTCACCCAGACACTCAGCGTCGACGGTCAGCAGATCGCCAACTACGAGCCCCAGAACTTCAACCAGCTCCCCATCGAGCAGGTTGTCGACGAGAACGGCCACCCCGTCATCCTCGAGGTGCCCTATCCCGGCCGCATCATCTACTCGCACATCTGGCGCGTCAACGTGGGCCGCATGAAGCTCTACCTGCTCGACACCGACTTCGACATGAACTCCGAGTTCGACCGCCCCATCACCCACAAGCTCTATGGCGGCGACTGGGAAAACCGCATCAAGCAGGAATACCTCCTCGGCATCGGCGGCGTCCTCGCCCTCAAGAAACTCGGCATCAACAACACCATCTATCACGCCAACGAGGGTCACGCAGCACTGCTCAACCTGCAGCGTCTCGCCGACTTCGTACAGGAGAAGGGCCTCGACTTCAACACTGCCCTCGAGGTTGTGCGCTCGTCGTCGCTCTATACCGTACACACCCCCGTGCCCGCAGGCCACGACTACTTCGACGAGGGCCTCGCACACAAATACCTCAACGAGTTCCCCGCACGTCTGGGCATCTCTTGGCAGGACCTCATGAACATGGGCCGCGAGAACCCCGACAGTCAGGACCGCTTCTCGATGAGTGTATTCGCCCTCAACACCTGTCAGGAGGCAAACGGCGTGAGCTGGCTGCACGGCGAGGTGTCAAAGAAGATGTTCGCCGGCCTCTGGAAGGGCTACTCTTGGGAAGAGAGCCACGTAGGCTACGTCACCAACGGCGTGCACATGCCCACATGGGCCGCATCAGAGTGGAAGGCATTCTATGCCGACAAGCTCGGCCAGCAGGTATTCTCGCACCAGAGCGACCCCAAGGCTTGGGAAGGCATCTTCAAGGTCAAGGACGAGGAGATCTGGGCAATGCGCACACAGCTCAAGAACAAGTTCATCAACTTCGTCAAGCGTGACTTCAAGGCCAAATGGCTCGCCAATCAGGGCGACCCCTCGGCCGTCATCAAGATCCTCGAGAAGATCAACCCCAACGCACTCATCATCGGCTTCGCACGCCGCTTCGCCACATACAAGCGCGCACACCTGCTCTTCACCGACCTCGACCGTCTGGCCCGCATCGTCAACAACGAGCAGTTCCCCGTGCAGTTCGTATTCTCGGGCAAGGCTCACCCCGCCGACGGCGCAGGTCAGGGCCTCATCAAGCGCATCATGGAGATCTCGAGAATGCCCCAGTTCCAAGGCAAGATCATCTTCCTCGAAGACTACAACATGATCGTCGCCAAGCGTCTCGTGACCGGCGTCGACATCTGGCTCAACACCCCCACCCGTCCCCTCGAGGCATCGGGCACATCGGGCGAGAAGGCCGAGATGAACGGCGTGCTCAACTTCTCCGTACTCGACGGATGGTGGTATGAAGGCTACCGTCTCGACGAGAAGGCAGGCTGGGCACTCACCGACAAGCGCACATACACCGATCAGGGCCAGCAGGACCAGCTCGATGCAGCCACCATCTACTCGATGCTCGAGAACGAGATCATCCCCCTCTACTTCGCCAAGAACTCCAAGGGCTACTCGCCCGAGTGGGTACAGTACATCAAGCGCTCCATCGGCCACATCGCACCCGAGTACACCATGCAGCGCATGATCGAAGACTACATCGCCCGCTTCTACGAGCCCGAGGCAAAGCGCTCGGCCAAGCTCGTCGCCGACGACTATGCCGTTGCACGCCAGATCGCCGCTTGGAAGCAGAAGGTAGCCGCAGCTTGGGACGGCATCAAGGTGCTCGACATCCACACCAACGAGGACCTGCACCAGAACAACATCACCGGCCAGCCCTTCACCACCACCGTCAAGCTCGACACCAACGGCCTCTCGGACGACCTCGGCGTAGAGCTCGTCGTTGACAAGGTACAGGACAACGAGACCAAGCTCGCCTTCATCGTACCCTTCGAGGTAGTGTCGCGCGAGGGCAACATCGTCACCTATCGTGTCGAGAACCGTCTCAAGGATCCCGGCGTATTCCGCTACAGCTATCGCGTATATCCCAAGAACGACCTCCTGCCCCACCGTCAGGACTTCGCCTTCGTTCGCTGGATCTGATGACACAGCCGCAAGGCCAACCATAACAAAACCGCTGCCGGGCCACAACCCGACAGCGGTTTTTTCATTTTATTCGGACGATATGCCTTGTCACATGGTCTAATACAGGAAACCCAAAAGCCACATCGGAATCTTGTTGCCGACGCCGGTCTCGATATTGTCGGCTATCACATAGCTGTCAGGCTTGTCGGCAATCTGCGAGAATCCCTTGCCCTTGCCGCCGACCTCAAAGAGCAGGGTACGGTCAAGCAGAAAATCGCCCTCTTTGGCGGCATATAGCTGTCCCGCAAAACTCAGCATCGAAGCCACGAAACTCTCCCTGACAGTTCCCGACTTGTTTATGATGCCGAGAGCCTGCATCACCGACGGATTGTCAAACAGTATTTTCTCAGGCTTGGATGCCCTCTTTGGCTGGGTCGTCGCATCCATCAGGGTCCTGAGAATGGCACCCTCGCACAGCAGGGTAAACAGCTTCATCAACTGGTTTCGGGTCACCTCGACATCTCTCGACAGATTGGTCATGTTCGGCACGAACGGCACCTGCTCGGCCAGAACGGTCAACAGTTTTTTCAGTTTCAGTTGCGTCTCATACTCGATGGACGTGACAGCCGGTATGTCAATGTCAATCACCGACAGCACGAGCCTCTCCACCCTCTGGGCATAAGTGATTTCCGAACTGTCCATGAAGAACGGATAATACCCCTTCTTCAGATACTTCTCAAACTCGCCTATCACCCTTATGCGCGATGTAATCTTACCGGCTATCAGACGATGATTGTCCAGAATCTCCCTCAGCCCTACCGGCTCCAGACCGTAGTTGCCTGTAAAATTCAAATACTCCCTGAATGAAAGTCCGCGCAGATCATAGACGGCCACACGTCTTGACAGGTCGGCCACCTTGCTGTTGAGATGCAACAGCGACGACCCCGTGAAGACGATGTGCAGGCTCGGATAGCTGTCATAGATATTTTTCAGCTCCTGCTCCCAGTTTGACCGCGGATACAGATGCACCTCATCAAGATACAGATGCGTCCCGCCATGCTTATAGTGATAGTCGGCAAGTTCTACGATCGTATGGTCGTTAAAGAACAACTGGTCGAGCGATGCATAGACACCGCGCTCACTCTGTTCCTTACAACGCTGTTTCATCATCGTGGTCTTGCCAACGCCTCTGGCGCCCTTTATCATTATCAGTCGGTCACTCCACGCTATGCTGTCATAGAGATAACGGCGTATCGGCGCATCAAGATCCTCGATGAGACGTCCGGATATTTCATATATTCGTTCCATAATCTTCAAATTTCCACAAAGTTACATATATTTTTCTTTAGAAAGAAAGAAAATCACCAAATTCTTTTCTTTACAAAGAAAAGTCACACTTATACGACTGATTCACCGCACGTTACAACGGCATAAACTCATTTTCCAACCCTCGCGCCTATCCCGTTCAAGCCGTGAAACGGCGGTGCAATCGAAGCCCCCCATCGAGCGATGGTGTGGGGAATGTCAACAAAAAACATGTCCCGCAGGGACATGGATTCCGCATAGCCGGGAACATCGACCACCGGGAGATGTGCCCGGATCAAGGATTACACAATATAATAATCGTGTCCTTGGACACGGATTAAATATAACAATGCACCGCGACGTGGCCGTTGTGCCCGGCTATTTTGACCCAGTGTCCCTGCGGCCCTTATTAACCGCTCCCATCCCCCGCATCGTTGGATTGACGGCATTTTTCCCTTTTAAAAGTGACATTTCACCGATTTTTTCCCTTTTTAAAGGGAAAAATCACTATCTTTGCAAAAAAGCAATTTCTATGATAGACCTTACACTACATAATTACATGCGCGAGGAACTCCTGTCGACGCCTGTCGATTTCGAGCGATACCTCATGCACGAAATTCCGTGGGAAGACCGCATGATCGGCATTCTCGGTCCCCGTGGGGTGGGCAAGTCCACGCTGGTCAAACAGCACATCCTCGCGCAGGGCGATCGCAAGGACGAATACCTATATGTCTCGGCAGACCACACATATCTTGCCGACCATACGTTGGCCGAGCTGGCCGACCGCTTTGTCATGGAGGGAGGCAGACACCTTGTCATAGACGAGATACACAAGTATGCCGGATGGTCGCGCGAGCTTAAACAGATCTACGACATCCATTCCGGCCTACAGGTCATCTTCACGGGCTCGTCCGTCCTCGACATAAGCAAAGGCGTAGCCGACCTGAGCCGACGAGCGCTGGTGTTCGAGATGCAGGGCCTGTCGTTCAGGGAGTATCTCGAGCTCTTCAAGTCCGTAAAGGTGCCCGCTGCATCGCTCGACGAGATTATCGGCAACAAGGTCACGTTGCCCGACACGGTCCGCCCCCTGCCACTGTTCCGCGAATATCTCGCGTCGGGCTATTACCCCTTCTCCTCACAGCCCCGTTTCGACATAAGGATTCAGCAGGTGGTGGCGCAGACCCTTGAGGTCGACATACCTCAATACGCCAACATGACACCGGCCACTTCGCGCAAGCTGAAAAGGCTGCTGGCCATAATCAGCGGCCTCTCACCCTTCAAGCCCAACATGCTCAATCTCAGCGTCGAGCTCAAGGTGAGCAAGAACGACATCCCCGACTATCTCTATTATCTCGAAAAGGCCGGCATGATAGGCCAGTTGCGCGACGACACCGGCGGACTGCGCGGCCTTGGCAAGCTCGAGAAAGTCTATCTTGACAACCCGTCGTTGATGACTGTCCTTGCAGGCGGAAATCCCGACATAGGCAATCTGCGCGAGACATTCTTCTACAACCAGACGCGCGTCCGCAACGACGTCACGTCGTCGCGCATTTCCGATTTTCAGATAGGCGCGTACACGTTCGAGGTCGGCGGCCACGGCAAGGGAAAGCGTCAGCTCGACAAGGCTGCCAACGGCATTGTCGTACGCGACGACATCGAATACGGTCATGGAGAGTTTGTTCCGCTATGGGCCTTCGGCATGAACTATTAGAGCGATTTTTGGCATTTTAGTAGGCGGTTATCGGAAATTTGCTTAATTTTGCGGTGAAATTGGGGTGGTGCGTCCGCACCGCTCCGCAGTCTAACCTTACAAACTGCCAACACAAGCAAGAATGGAACTCACTGCATCACAGCTTGCTGCAATGATAGGCGGCGATGTCGAGGGCAATCCCGACGTCACCGTCAGCACCTTCGCCAAGATCGAGGAGGGGCACCCCGGCGCCCTGTCTTTTCTGGCAAATCCCAAATACACCCATCACGTCTATGACACCGCGTCGTCGGTGGTGCTGGTGCGTCGCGACTTCGTGCCCGAGCATCCCGTCAAGGCCACGATGATACGTGTCGACGACCCGTATGCCACCATTGCCCATCTGCTCGACATGGTCACCAAGATGACCGCTGTCGACAAGCGCGGCATCGAGCAACCGTCGTTCATCGCTCCCGGGGTCGAGATTCCCGACGATGCATACGTCGGCGCGTTCGCATATATCGGCGCCGGGGCCGTGATTGGCGCCGGGGCCAAGATATATCCCCAGACATACGTCGGCGACCGCTGCAAGGTGGGCGAGGGCACGGTGCTCTATTCGGGCGTCAAGGTATATGACGGCTGCGAGATCGGACGCCGCTGCATCATCCATTCCGGCGCCGTCATCGGCAGCGACGGATTCGGATTCGCTCCCGTCGACGGACACTACGAGAAGATACCCCAGACCGGCAATGTCGTCATTGCCGACGACGTCGAGATCGGCGCCAACACCACCATAGACCGCGCCATGATGGGCTCGACCCGCATCGGCGAAGGCGTCAAGCTGGACAACCTCATACAGATAGCCCACAACTGCTCTGTCGGCGACAACACCGTCATGGCCGCACAGGTCGGCGTGGCCGGCTCGGCCAAGATTGGCGCCGGATGCATGGTGGGAGGTCAGGTTGGTTTCGTAGGCCATATCTCGGTGGGCGACGGCACCCACATCGGCGCCCAGAGCGGCGTCAGCCGCTCGACCGAGCCCGGAGCCCGCATCATGGGCTCCCCGGCCGTCGAGATGGGCGAGTATGCCCGCGGACTGGTCTACATGAAGCGCCTGCCCCGTCTGTTCGAGCAGGTCAAGGCCATCGAAAAAGAACTGAAGAAAAAATAAGCTACTCTAAGATATGAATCAGATTACTCTCAACGGCGAGTTCACCCTCACCGGCAAAGGTCTCCACACCGGACTCGAGATCACTGCCCGTTTCCTCCCCGCGCCCGCCGGACACGGATACAAGATCAAGCGTGTCGACCTCGAGGACCAGCCCGTCATCGACGCTCTGGCCGAAAACGTAGTGGCCACAAACCGCGGCACGGTCATTGCCAAGGGCGAGGCCCGCGTCTCTACCATCGAGCACGCCATGTCGGCGCTCTATGCATCGGGCATCGACAACTGCCTCATCGAGGTCAACGCCCCCGAGATGCCCATCCTCGACGGCAGCGCGCGTCCCTATGTCGAGCAGATCGCCGCTGTGGGTCTGGCCGAGCAGAAGGCCGACAAGGACTACTATTACATACGCCAGCGCATCGAGGTATCCGACCCCGAGACAGGCTCTTCGATCATAGTCCTGCCCGACGACGACTTCAGCGTCGACGTCAAGATCGACTTCAACTCAAAGGTGCTCAACAACCAGTTTGCCACTCTCGAGCACATCGAGGAGTATGCCGGCGAGATAGCACCCAGCCGCACCTTCGTGTTCGTGCGCGAGATCGAACCGCTGGTCCAGAACAACCTCATCAAGGGCGGCGACCTCGACAACGCCATCGTCATCTACGACACCCCCATGGCTCAGGCAGACCTTGACCGCCTCGCCGACCTCATGGGCGTCGAGCACAAGGAGGTCTCCGAGTTCGGATACATCAACAACATACCCCTGACCTCCGAGAACGAGCCCGCGCGCCACAAGCTGCTCGACCTCATCGGCGATCTGGCACTGATAGGCCGTCCCCTCAAGGGCCGCGTCATCGCCACGCGCCCCGGCCACTCCATCAACACCCAGCTCTCAAAGAAGATACGCAAGGAGATCAAGCGTCAGGACGTTCAGGCTCCCATCTACAACCCCAACCGCGAGCCCCTCATGGACAACAACCGCATCCGCGAGCTGCTCCCCCACCGCTACCCGTTCCTCATGGTCGACAAGATCATCGAGAAGGGCAACAACTATATCGTGGGCGTCAAGAACATCACCAACGACGAGCCCTTCTTTCAGGGCCACTTCCCGCAGGAACCCGTCATGCCCGGCGTGCTCCAGATCGAGGCCATGGCCCAGACAGGCGGCCTGCTCGTGCTCAGCACCGTCGAGAACCCCGAGCTCTACTCGACATATTTCATGAAGATAGACAACGTGAAGTTCCGCCAGAAGGTAGTCCCCGGCGACACCCTGCTCTTCCACGTATCGTTCATGACCGAGCTGCGCCGCGGCTGCGCCGTCATGAAGGGCTATGCCTTTGTCGGCGACAAGATCGTCACCGAGTGCGAGTTCATGGCTCAGATTATCAAAAACAAACAGTGACCACACAATGAAGCAGCCTTTAGCATACGTCCACCCGGACGCCAAGATACACCCCAGCGTCGTCATCGACCCGTTTGTCACCATTGACCGCAACGTCGAGATCGGCGAGGGCACGCGCATCTGCTCCAACGTCACCATCATGGAGGGTGCCCGCATCGGCAAGAACGTCACCATCTATCCCGGCGCCGTCATCTCGGGTCCCCCTCAGGACCTCAAGTTCAAGGGCGAGCAGACCGTGGCCATCATCGGCGACGGCACCACCATACGCGAGTGCGGCACCGTGCACCGCGGCACCGCCTCCAAGGGCAAGACCGTCGTGGGCTCCAACTGCCTCATCATGGCATACTGCCACGTGGCTCACGACTGTGTCGTCGGCAACAACGTCATCATGAGCAACGCAGTGCAGATGGCAGGCGAGGTCGTGGTCGACGACTTTGCCGTGCTCGGTGGAGGCGCCCTCATACACCAGTTCTGCCACATCGGCTCGCACGTCATGCTTCAGGGCGGCGCGCTGGTCAACAAGGACATCCCCCCCTTCGTCAAGGCCGCACGCGAGCCCATCGCCTATGCCGGCGTCAACTCCATCGGCCTGCGCCGCCGCGGATACTCCAACGAGACCATCCGCGACATTCAGGAAATCTACCGCTACCTCTATCTCTCCGGTCTCAACAACTCCGATGCCATCAGCCGCATCGAAGCCGAGCTTCCGGCCTCGAAGGAGCGCGACGAGATTATCCTCTTCGTTCGCAACTCCGGCCGCGGCATCATCCGCGGTTACGTCTGACCATAAACCCCAAGTACGCCATGAGACGGCTTGCCGCCATCATGCTCCTCGCCATAGCGGGCATCCCTGCATCGGCTCCGGCCGGCACGGGGGTGCCCGTTGCGTTTCTTGTCGGCAAGCACGGCGAGGGCCTTGCCCGCACCGTCGCCGCCCAGTGCCGCCCCGCGAGGCTGCCACGGGCGGCCGACATGACCTTCACCGTCACCGACCCGTTCACGGCCACCGAGGTCAGCGTCACCGGCGGACGCCTGCCCGATGGCTATGTCTCGGGGCAGTCCGTCCCTGCCGTCTGGTGGAGCGAAAACCACGCCTATGGCGACACCGTGGCGCTCGACATCGTCAACTGGATGCCGCTCGGGCGTGACGCCGCCCGCCACCGCCGCGACCTGCCCCCGGCGCGCACGGTCGGGCAGGTCAGCTTTGCCAACGCATGGTGGAGCGCCGGCACCGCCACTCTCTATGGCATCGAGACCGAGGTCTACGCTCCCCCCGAGGCTTGGCGCGGCGCGCTGGCGCGCAAATACTTCTACATGACCACCCTCTATCACTCGCGCATCCTCACCCCGCGGGCCTACATGATGCTGACCGCCGACCCATATCCCGGCCTGACGTCATACGCCACGGACCTGCTCATGGAGTGGCACCGCGCCTGCCCGCCCGACGCCGCCGAGGCCGAGGCCAACGACCGCGCCGAGCTGCTGCAGGGCAACCGCAACCCGTTCGTCGACCTCCCCGACCTTGCCGAACACATCTGGGGCGACCGCAAGGACACCCCTTATGGCGGCAGCGAGGGCACGCCGCTCCCCCTCAGGTCAACCTACACGACCGCCGACCGCTGGATATACCTCACATCCCCTCACATCCCCACAGACGCCGTCTGGAGCATCGACGGACGCCCCGAGCGAGCCGACAAGGTCTCCGTGACGTCGCTCGGCAAGGGTGCCCACCACCTCACATACACATCGGCCTCGACACGCACCACGGGGCGCGTCATGATAAACATCACGGACTGAATATGAAAACCGCCCTCCTCCGCCTCACGGCCATCATCCTCGCCGTCACGGCACTCTGCTCGTGCCACCGCGACACCCCTCCGCGCGACCGCGGCCCCCTGCCCGTCCATCCGGGCGGTGACGGGCAAGACCCCGGCGGCGATCGTCCCGGCCTCGGCGACATCCCCTCGCCCTTCGACCGCGAGCTCGCCGACCCCGTCTGGCGCTTCACCGGGCGCACCGTCAGCCTGCGCTACGACCGCGGCGGCATACTCTTCGCCACGGGCCCCGACGGCACGCTGCGCATCACCGACCTCGACGGCGCCACCGAGGTCACCGTCACACTCGGCCCGCCCGCCCCCGACTCGGTGTGCCCCGCCACCATCGGCATCAACGGCCGCCCGCTGGCACTGACCGACGTACGCCTGCGCTCGCGCAGCGACCGCGCCGCGTGGTACGAGGTCATCGACGCCGACTCATCGCGCCACGTCCTCGTCACGCCCCCCTGACAATCGCCAATGGTTAACAGATTTAACTCATCTTTGTTAAAAAGTAAGTCCGAGACGGATAGATTGAGTTAAAATTGAACAAAGTTTGGATGCGGAGTGTTAATCAGACATAACAAAGATTCACCCGAGTTTACAAATTAACTAACTTTCATGTTTCATCCAAACTTATGAGAGAAATGAAAAAGCAACTGTTATTGATGGCAGCATGCGGCGTGACGCTCATGGCAGCCAACGACATCAAGGCTCAGGACAACGCGATTGTTGTCGAGGAGACCACCTTCACCGTAGACGAGGTGAAGTGCAAGGACATCTATACCCCCGGCTCATGGCGCGACAACTGGTACATCCAGCTCGGCGCAGGCATCCGCTCTCCCTTCATTGAGAACGCCAAGACAGCCTATACCGACAAGCGCCGCATGACGGCAATGTATAACCTCGGCATCGGCCGCTGGATCTCGCCCTATATCGGATTCCGCTTCTCGGCATACTATGGCTCGATGCACTGGAACGAGCACACCACGGCCCACGCCAAGACCGCCAACCTCAACGTCGACTTCATGTGGGACATGTTCAACTCCATGGGCGGCTACAACCCCGACCGCGTCTTCTCGATGATTCCCTACATCGGCCTCGGCTCGACATTCGTATGGGACTATAAGCCCGCCCTCGGCAACATCCACGAGAACGGCGGCGGCATCAAATCCAACCAGTGGCTCTTCCCCGTATCGGCAGGTCTCCAGCTCCGCTTCCGCACGGGCAAGTACGTAGACATCTTCGCCGAAGGCCGCGCAACCCTCTATGGCGACAACTTCAACAACATCGCTTGGGACAAGCCCGTCGACATCGACATCTCCGCCGTTGCCGGTATCATCATCCACTTCACCGGCTCAGACTTCCAGAGATACAACCCCTGCGACTACGTCAACGCACTCAATCAGGCCAACTCACAGGTCAACGAACTCCGCGGCGCTCTTGCCACCACATCCGCAGCCCTCGCAGCAGCCGAGGCACAGCTCCCCTGCCCCGAGGTTGTCGCACAGGAGACAGTCGTAGAGAGCTCGGTAGTACTCCCCACAGTCCGCTTCAAGCTCAACTCGGCATACGTATCGTCCGAAGAGATGGTCAACGTCTACAACATCGCCGAATACATGAAGGCCAACCCCGACACCCGCATCGTAGTCCGCGGCTATGCTGACAAGGACACCGGCACCTCGACCTACAACATGAAGCTCTCCGAGCGTCGCGCACAGGCCGTTGCCGACATCCTCACCGGCGACTATGGCATCTCGGCCGACCGTCTCATCCTCGAGGCAGCAGGCTCAGACATCCAGCCCTACGACACCAACGACTGGAACCGCATCGTAATCTTCGCCGTTCCCGAATGATCTGACCCTCTTCTCTTTCCTCAACAATAATTCGACGTCGGGGTCGTGCCAGCAGGCACGACCCCGATTTCGCATTAATCATAGCCTAGTCCAACTAGTTCAACTAGAAAAACTAGATCAACTACCCCCGCACCCACCCCAACCAACGGGCCCCGCGCACAAAAAAAATGCGCGGCCCCCACACGGCGACCACGCATCATGCATTGAAAAAAAGACCCGGCCTTGGGTCGCTGGTACCACTATGGCCGGGTCTTGGGTGTTGTGTTGGGGATGGACTTTTCTGATTTGCCATCCCAAGGTCTTTACGGCTAAAGACCTTCGTCGTTGCCGGGGCCTGACGTGTCGTCCCCCCTTGCGGGGATTCGGCGTCCTGCGCCGGGATGTTGCGGAGTCTCGCTCCACATAGCCCGGGGACTGTATCCGAGGGGGCTACCTTTTTGAGAGCCTACGGGAACCGAAGTTCTTTCGTGCTTTCAATATTACTAACACCCCGGCCCAAAAAAGGTTTGAGCCGGGGTGTGGTGCCTCGCGTTAAATCTTTTTGAAAAGGTGTTAAGAATTTCTTAACCTTGCGGCAACGGCCTTGAACTTGCGCTTTATCTCGTTGTTGCACAGATTGTTGATGCTGCCCTCGTGAGTGTGGTGCACGCTGCGCACGGGACGGTATGTTCCGTTCTGCACCTCGAGCCCGACCTTCTTGTAGGCCTCGCGGAAGGGCATCCCCTCGAGCACGAGCCGATTCACCTCCTCGACCGTAAAGAGATAGTCATAGCGCTGATCGTCAAGTATGTCCTTGCGTATGCTGATGTGCTGCAGCATGAAGTCGGCCATCTCCAGACAGTCTACGATCTCGTTGGTGGCGGGGAAGATGATGTCCTTGAGCAGCTGCAGGTCGCGGTTGTATCCCAGCGGCAGATTGCCCGTCAGCAGGGCTATCTCGTTGGGTATCGACTGCAGGCGGTTGCACTTGCCGCGCATTATCTCGAACACGTCGGGATTCTTCTTGTGGGGCATGATGGACGACCCCGTGGTCAGCTCGTCGGGGAACGACACGAAGCCGAAGTTCTGACACATCCACATGCACACGTCCATGGCCAGATGTCCCAGCGTCGAGGCTATCGAGGCTATGGCCATCGAGGCGGCGCGCTCGGTCTTGCCGCGCGACATCTGGGCCGCCACCACGTTATAGTGCAGGTCGGCGAATCCCAGCAGACGTGTGGTCTTGGTGCGGTCGAGGGGGAACGACGAGCCATAGCCCGCAGCCGAGCCGAGGGGATTCTGGTTGGCTATGTTGTATGCGGCCACCAGCATCTGCATGTCGTCGACGAGCGACTCGGCATAGGCACCGAACCACAGTCCGAACGACGAGGGCATGGCCACCTGCAGGTGCGTGTATCCGGGCATCAGGTCGTCCTTGTGTTTCTCGCTCAGCTCTATCAGGCGGTCGAACAGCTTCTCGACGGCCATACCGACATACAGCAGCTCGTCGCGCATGAACAGCTTGAGGTCGACGAGCACCTGATCGTTGCGCGAGCGGCCCGAGTGAATCTTCTTGCCGATGTCGCCGAGCTTCTTGGTGAGCATGAACTCGACCTGCGAGTGCACGTCCTCGACACCCTCCTCGATGTTGAATGTCATGTCCTCGACGGTCTCCTCTATCTCGGCCAGCCCCTCGAGCAGCAGGTCAAGCTCCTCCTTGGTCAGCAGGCCGATGCTCTCGAGCATCTTTATGTGGGCCATGGAACCCTCGATGTCATAGCGCGCAAGGCGCAGGTCCAGCTCGCGGTCATTGCCCACGGTGAACCTCTCTATCATTTTGTCGGGCTCGAAGCCCTTGCTCCATAATTTCATTGTTGCAGTGTTGTGAGTGAGGTGATTATGCTTGTATAGACCCCTATGGCACGCTCCATCTCGTCGAGGCGCACATACTCGTCGGCCGAGTGGCTGCGGGCCGACTCGCCGGGGCCAATCTTGAGCGAGGGGAACGAGTGCATCAGCGACATATCGCTCGTCGTGGGCGACACGAACGGCTTGAGTCCCAGCGCCGTGCATCCCTTGACCAGCGGATGGCCGGCGTCTATCACCGAGGCCCTCACGCGGGTCGACCGCGGGGTCATCTCTGTATATGCCACGGCATCGCGCAGCATCTCGACGGTCTCCTCGTTGCTGAAGCACTCGACCGTGCGCACGTCCACGACCCACTTGCACAGGTCGGGGATGACGTTGTGGGCCCTTCCGGCCTCGATCTGGGTGACGTTGAGGGTGACCTCGCCGAGTATGTCCGACCCGAACGGCGCGCACCAATGCCTGAGGCGACCGATGTCGTCGATGGCGCGATAGAGGGCGTTGACCCCTTCGCCGCGGGCGGCATGGCCGCTGACGCCGCGCGTCACGCAGTCCAGCACCACCAGACCCCTCTCGGCCACTGCGGGCTGCATCCCCGTGGGCTCGCCCACGATGGCGCATGTAATGTCTATCCCCCTCGCCGCGATGGCGGGCAGGAAGGCCCTCATGCCCCTCTCGCCCCCGACCTCCTCCTCGGCCGTGATGGCCAGCAGCAGGTTGAAGGGCAGTGCCTTGTCACGCAGGTCGAGGAACACCTCGGTCAGCGTCACCGCCGAGGCTCCGGCATCGTTGCTGCCGAGTCCATAGAGGCATCCGTCCTCGATGTCGGGGCTGTGCGGGTCGCGGGTATATGAGGCCGCGGGCCGCACGGTGTCGTGGTGCGAGTTGAGCAGCAGCGTGGGCCTCGACGGGTCGAATCCGGTCGAGAAGGCAAACACATTGTTGTGCAGCCTTTCGGGCGCGGCGCCGTGCGTGGCGAGATAGTCGAAGATTATTCCGGCCGTCCCGTCCTCCGACCTCGACACCGAGGGTGTGGCCACGAGCCGCCTCAGCAGCTCGACATATCGCGGCAGGGCACTCATAGGTGTATCACGGTGCCCGTGGCGTTGTTCAGGTTGTCGGCGTGCTTGATCGTCACGCTCGACACGCCGCTCCCCACGGCCCTCAGGGCGTTGTCTATCTTGGGTATCATCCCCTTGCTGACCACTCCGCTCTCCTTGAGCGAGGCGAACACCTCGGGGGTTATCTCGGCTATCAGCGAGTCGGGACGGTCAATGTCCTCCATCACTCCCGGCTGCTCGAAACAGTAGACCAGATCGACCGGAGCCGTCCGGGCCATGCCAATGGCCAGAGCCGAGGCCACCGAGTCGGCGTTGCAGTTGAGCAGCGTGCCGTGGCCGTCGTGGGTTATGGCGCAGAACACCGGCACCTTGCCGGCGTCGAGCAGCGAGTTGATGAAACCGGCGTTTATCCCCTCGGGAGATATGTCGCCCACGAATCCGTAGTCTATCGGCTCCTTGGGGCGCATCGTGGCGCGTATGGCGTCGCCGTCGGCCCCGCAGAGCCCCACGGCGTCGCATCCCGCCGCCTGCAGCAGCGAGACCACGCGCTTGTTGACCAGTCCGGCATAGACCATCGTGACCACGTCGAGGGTCTCGCGCGAGGTCACCCTGCGCCCCTCTATCATGGTCGTGGGTATCTCGAGGCGGGCACTGAGGCGCGTGGCCTCCTTGCCGCCGCCGTGCACCAGAATCCTGCGCCCCGGCATCGCGGCCAGCGCGGTCACGAATCTGTCCAGAGCCTCGGGGTTGTCCACGACATTGCCCCCGATCTTTATCACCGTCACTGGAGCGTTCATAGCGACTCGAGCAGGCGTTTCATTACTACTTGAGCCGAGATCTCGCGGTTGGCGGCCTCGGGAATCACTATCGAGCGCTCCGACTCGATGACGTCGTCGGTCACTATCATATTGCGGCGCACGGGCAGACAGTGCATGAAGAAGGCATTGTCCGTCAGGCCCATCTTCTCGGTGTCGACGGTCCACGCGCGGTCTGTCGACAGCACCTTGCCGTAGTTGGGATCGGCATAGGCCGACCAGTTCTTGGCATAGACGAAGTCGGCCCCCTCGAGCGCCTTGCGCTGGTCATACTCGACCTTGGCGCGGCCCACGAACTCGGGGGCCAGCTCATAGCCCTCGGGGTGGGTGATGACAAAGTCATAGTCGGTGGCGTTCATCCACTCGGCAAACGAGTTTGGCACGGCCTGAGGCAGCGCGCGGGGGTGCGGCGCCCACGTCATCACCACCTTGGGGCGGGGCTTGGTCTTGAACTCCTCGATGGTTATGAGGTCGGCAAAGCTCTGCAGCGGGTGGCGCGTGGCGGCCTCCATCGAGAACACCGGGCGGCCCGAATAGCGTATGAACTGGCTGATCACCCTCTCCTCATAGTCCTCGGCCTTGTCCTTGAGTCCGGCAAACGAGCGCACGCCTATGATGTCGCAATAGCTGCCCATCACGGGGATGGCCTCGAGCAGGTGCTCGGCCTTGTCGCCGTCCATGACGACGCCGCGCTCGGTCTCGAGCTTCCATGCGCCCTGATTGACGTCGAGCACCATCACGTTCATGCCCAGATTCATGGCCGCCTTCTGCGTGGACAGGCGGGTGCGGAGGCTTGAGTTGAAGAATATCATCAGCAGCGTGCGGTTGCGCCCCAGATGCGTGTGGGCAAAACGGTCTGCCTTTATCTCGAGGGCCTCCCTGACGGCGAGGTCAAGAGGGCCTATGTCGTTGACGTTGGTGAATTTTTTCATCAGTTGACGTATTTCCTGAAAGTGTCGATGAATGTGTCGGCCTGCTCTTTGGTCAGGCCCAGTGCGGGCAGCAGACGCACCGTGTGGGCGCCGGCGCCGCCGGTGAATATCCTGTCCTCGAACAGCAGCCTCTTGCGCAGGGCCGAGGCATCGCCCTTTATCTCGATGCCTATCATCAGGCCGCGGCCGCGCACCTCGGTTATCTCGTCTGACGTGCGGGCCAGCTCGGCGAGGCGCTCCAGCAGATGGTGTCCCGTCTCGGCGGCGTTCTCGACCAGATGCTCGTCGGCCATGACGTCGAGCACGGCTATGGCCGCGGCACATGCCAGATGGTTGCCGCCGAACGTGGTGCCCAGCATCCCCTTGACGGCGTCGATGCGGGGCGAGATCAGCACGGCACCCATCGGGAATCCGTTGGCTATGCCCTTGGCGCAGGTGATGATGTCAGGGCGCACGCCGGCGTGCTGGTGGGCAAAGAACTGGCCCGTGCGGCCATATCCGCTCTGTATCTCGTCGAGTATCAGCAGCGTGCCGGTGTTGGTGCAGAGGGTGCGCAGGGTGCGCAGGAAGTCGTCCTCGACCATCCTGATGCCGGCCACGCCCTGTATCCCCTCGATGATGACGGCGGCAAACTCGCCGGTCGAGAGCTTGGCCCTCACGGCGTCGAGGTCGCCCAGCGGGGCAAACTCCACGTTGGGGGTGGCGTTGAACGGGGCCTGTATCTTGGGATTGTCCGTGGCGGCCACGGCGCCCGACGTGCGGCCGTGGAAGGCGCGGTCGAATGCCAGAATCTTGCTGCGCCCCGTGGCGAACGAGGCCAGCTTCATGGCGTTCTCGTTGGCCTCGGCACCCGAGTTGCACAGGAAGAGCTGATACGAGTCATATCCGCTCAGGCGCCCCAGACGGTCGGCCAGCTGCTGCTGCAGCGAGTTCTTGACCGAGTTTGAATAGAATCCGAGGCGTCCGACCTGTGCCGACACGGCCTCGACATAGCGCGGATGGGCATGTCCAATCGAGATGACCGCATGGCCTCCATACAGGTCGAGATAGCGGGTGCCGTCGGCGGTAAAGACATACGAGCCCTTCCCGCTCACGGGCTCGATGTCATAGAGAGAGTAAACGTCGAATAAAGTCATTTATCTTGTTGAGGTTTTATACGGTTTTTTAAAAAGCCGATGGCTTGAGGCACAGCCCCGTCCGTTCGGGCAGGCCGAACATCAGGTTCATGTTCTGCACGGCTTGGCCCGACGCCCCCTTGAGCAGGTTGTCTATGGCCGAGACCACGAGCAGCTTGCCCTCGTGCTCCTCAATGCCGATGACGCACTTGTTGGTGTTGACCACCTGCTTGAGGTCTACGGGACGCTCTGACAGGTGCGTGAAGGGGGCACCCAAATAATAGTCCCTGTATAGCGCGCGGGCCTCGGCGGCGCTCATGCCGGCGTCGACCACGGCGGTGACGAAAATGCCGCGGGCAAAGTCGCCGCGCAGGGGGATGAAGGTGATGTCGGGCTCTGAGTGGTTGAGCAGCCCCAGATTGCGGCGTATCTCGATGAGATGCTGGTGGGTGAATGCCTTGTAGACGCTCAGGTTGTTGTTGCGCCACGAGAAGTGGGTTGTCGCTCCCGGCTTGACGCCGGCACCGGTCGAGCCGGTAATGCCTGTGACGTATGCCTCGGCAAGCCGTCCGGCAGCCGCGAGGGGGAGCAGGGCCAGCTGTATCGCCGTGGCAAAGCACCCGGGATTGGCCACCTTGTCGGCCTTGGCTATCCTGTCGGCCTGCCACTCGGGCAGACCGTAGACATATCCGTCAGACTCGTCGCGATAGTCCTGCGCGAGGTCTATCACCTTGAGCCCGGCGGGCATGGGGTTCTCCTCCCAGAACTTGCGGCTGAATCCGTGTCCCTGACACAGAAACACCACGTCGACCGCCGACAGGTCATAGCTCTCGGCAAACTTCATGTCGGTGTCGCCTATCAGCCCCTCGTGCACGTCGGCCAGCGGGGCACCGGCGTTGGAGGTCGAATGTACGAAGACAATCTCGACCTCGGGATGATTTATGAGAAGGCGCACCAGCTCACCTGCCGTGTAGCCCGCGCCGCCTATGATTCCGGCCTTTATCATCTGGTCACTCCTCCTTGCCGTTGCGCATCTGCACGTTGTGATAGATCTTCATGGGGTTGGCCATGATGCGGGTGAATCCCTTGACGTCGTCGGCGCTCCATGCCTTGTTCACCTCGCCATACTCGCCGAAGTCGGTCTTCATCAGGTCGAACGGGGTGTCCACGCCTACCAGCGTGTATGACAGCGGACGCAGTATCACCTCGACGGTGCCCGAGACATTGCGCTGCGAGGTCTCGAGATATGCCTCCATCTCGCGCATCACGGGGTCGAGATACTGGCTCTCGTGCAGGAACATGCCATACCAAGTGCCGATCTGGTCCTTCCAGTACTGCTGCCACTTGGTCAGGGTGTGCTTCTCGAGCATCTTGTGGGCGGCGATGATCAGCACGGGGCCTGCGGCCTCAAAGCCCACGCGCCCCTTGATGCCGATGATGGTGTCGCCGATGTGCATGTCGCGGCCTATGCCATAGCGCGAGCCCAGACGCTCAACCTCGCGGATGGCGTCGACGGGGTTGTCGTATGCCACGCCGTTCACGGCCTTGGGCTCGCCCTGCTCGAAGGTGATGGTCATGTGCTCCTCGCCATGCTCGGTCACCTGACTGGGATATGCCGCGTCGGGCAGTGTCTGCTCTGAGCGCAGGGTCTCCTTGCCACCGATCGAGGTGCCCCAGAGGCCCTTGTTGATAGAGTATTCCATCTTCTTGAAGTCGGCCTCGATGCCGTGCTTCTTCAGGTATTCAATCTCATACTCGCGGGTCAGGGTCATGTCGCGGGTGGGGGTGATGATTTCGATCTCGGGAGCGAGAATCTGGAATGTCAGGTCGAAACGCACCTGATCGTTGCCCGCGCCGGTCGAGCCGTGAGCCACCGCGTCGGCGCCAATCTTCTTGGCATACTCGATGATGGCGATGGCCTGAAAGATACGCTCGGACGACACCGAAATGGGATACGTGCCGTTGCGCAGCACATTGCCCGCGATCATATATCGGATGGAACGGTTGTAGTAGTCTGACGTGACGTCGAGAGTGGCGTGCGATGCCGCTCCCAGCTTGAGGGCGCGCTCGCGGATGCGGTCGAGCTCCTCGGCCGAGAAGCCGCCCGTATTGGCGATGGCTGTGTGCACCTCATAACCGAGGTCCTCAGAGAGATATTTTGCGGCAAACGATGTGTCGAGACCACCGCTGAAAGCCAGAACTACTTTTTTCTTTTCCATATTATAGTTGTGTGTTGAATTGCAAAATTAAAAATTGGAAGGAGAATGGGGAATTGGGAGTTGGGAATTGGGAGTTGGGAGTTGGGAATTAGGAATTTAACCTCATAACCTTTTAACCCTTTAACCTCATAACCCTATAACCCTACTTGAGATGCAGCAGGGACTTGAGTTTGTGTCCGAACCACATCATGTATGGGCGGCTTTTGGAGGGACGCTCAAGGCGAGCCTTCGGGTCGTAGAGCATGCCCGTGCACAGACACATGCGGCGGTTGTTGCGCTGCAGAATGTCATAGTTGACACACCCCTTGCAACCGGCCCAGAACTCCTCGTCGTCGGTCAGCTCCGAGAAAGTCACCGGCTTGTATCCCATCTGCGAGTTCAGCTTCATCACCGGCAGGGATGTCGTGATGGAGAAAATCTTGGCGAATGGGAATCTCAGGCGGGCCAGTTCGAACGTCTTGGCCTTGATACGGGCAGCGAGGCCCAATCGTCGGAACTCGGGGTCCACAATGAGGCCCGAAGTGGCCACATAATCACCATGTTCCCAACTCTCTATGTAACTGAAGCCGATCAAACGGTCGTCACAGAGAGCCACCACGGCCTTACCGCCCGAAATCTTCTTGGCGATATACTCCGGCGAGCGGCGGGCAATGCCCGTGCCCCTCTGGAGGGCCGACTCATAGATGAGGTCCACTATCTGCTGTGCATACTTCACATGCTCGTCAGTGGCAAACATCACCTTAATCTGGTCGTTGTTCATCTTGACTTTAAGCTGTCCTTGTGTTGAATAAATGAATGAATAGTGTGAATAATTTTGCAAAGTTACAAAAAATCATCCTAAAAAATCCGAACAATCCACGCATTTTTCACACCATCACATCAAAAAAGAAAGAAATCCGGGGCCTATACTCTCAACTATCACCTGTTCAAGTTCAGGGAGCACCGCTCCCGGCCCTCCGCGTCTTTTCGTCCATTGCCGGCACATTCAGGCGCCATTTTGAGCTGTGTCGGCACCGTCAGGTGCCCCCCTTCTCGGCATTATCGCACCTATTCCCCCTCTGCGCCCCCTACCTTTGCCGCAATGAAACCGCTCGCACGCATATCCATCCCGTGGCACTACCACTTCCAGCGCTGGCTCGG
>LUJS01000011.1 GCA_001689495.1 Bacteroidales bacterium M8
TACTACCTGAACAACTTATTAAGTTTTTTCCTTATTGCACTTAGGGCTATATTTTGGTCATGGCTTACTGTCATTCCTATACCACTACTTTTTATGACAGCTACACTTTGATTAGTGTTATAATCGTAAAAAGTTACTGTTATATATGTATGTCCTCCATCCCACTTTTCGGATGTGACATGAATATTAGGTGTGAGAATACTATCTGAACACTCGATAATTTTTACAGTATTGGAGGCAGATAAAACTGTAAGATTGGTTTCCGCTATCTGATTTTGAACAGACATAACTACATCATCCAATTCTCTATCTCCTGATGTTTCCTTTCCAAAAATGACATATTTGTACTTACTAATGTTTGCATCATTAGATAGAACTATTTTACCTGAAGCACAAGATGTCATTAGTGCTATCATAGCGATGATTGGTATAATGTATTTTATAAACTTTTGTATCATTGTCTTTTTATCAATGGCTCTTTTAGTTCCAATTGGGCCGTTAATTACGCAGAAGCGTGGAACTGCAAATGCCACGTTCTGAATTGGAGGTCGTAGGAAACCTGTACACACGAATGTAGTAATAGCAGCCCACGCTATAGCGTGAGAACCACTATGCCACCCTTGTGTGTAATTGTGAAATTTCCTACGTTTCCAATTCACAAGATAAGCATAACGCTTCTTTTTATTCCATTATGTCTTGGACAGAGTTACCTCAATCCGAGTACAAAATTACTAATTTTTCTTGGCAAACTATTATGTTTGAGCCAATTTCTGTACTTTGAGTATGTAAATTATCCGATTTTCACACAATATGATATGGAGAATGATAGATATGGACGAAAAAGCTCCTTGCTAAAAGTGTGGTTTTACGGTCTTTTGTACCGTCATTGGTTCTCAAAGCACAAATAATGCTGAAATTTAATAGTAAAGAACAATTCCTTGACACCAACATTTAAGGTCTAATATGCCAAGAACGAACAAAGGGAAGGAATAATAATTTTCCTCCCCATGTTATCGACATTGAGCTAATCGAAAATACCATTAGCCAGATTTACCGCCTCCGCTTTCTTCTCCATGTTCACGGAGGCATATACCTGTGTGGAAACAATGCTGCCATGTCCCAGTATCTTACTGACCGAATAGAGTTCTGCACCTGCCGTTATCGCAAGCGTGGCTGCCGAATGGCGGCTACTGTGGTAAGTGAAATCCTTTTCTATCCCTGCCTTCTCCTTGATGCGCCGCACATATTTCGCCACGTTGTCGGGCTTCTTCACCAATGGGAAGATGATATCGTCTTCTCCGTTCTCTGGTCGGGGTGGCAACAAGGATATGGCTAACTCGTTGAGTGGGACGGTTACGGGTCGCCCGGTCTTTTGCTGGACGATGGAAACCATCAGCACCTCGCCTGTGTCCTTGATGTCGCTCCACCGTAGCCGCTGCATGTCCCCAAGCCGCAGCCCTGTCATGCAGGAGAAGCCGAAAGCCTTTTGTACGGTTCGCTCCGCTTGCGTCTGTGGTTCGACGGCAAGGAAGCGTTTCAACTCGTCCGCTGTCAGGTACTCACGGTGTTTGTCCGGTACATGAAACCTTTCTTCTTTGGCAAGGTCTTGAATGGGGTTGAATGGTATCAGCCCCTCACGCACCGCCTTGTTAAAGATAGCCTTTACCGTTTCCTCGAATAGAACAAGGGTAAAGTCTGCCAGTTTACCGCCACCTGACTTGATTTGACGGGGATTGCGGTATTCGTTACGCATATACCTGAACAGACCGCTTACCATGTCCCTATCTACCTCTTTCAGCAGAATGTCCGTTCTCCTTGCCCGTTTCAGGTAGGCGGCAATGCGTTTGCGCACAACGCCCTTGTGCTGTATCATCTTCTTGCAGTCGCCTTTCTCGATGGCGCATTGCAGGTATTCGTCACACCAGCCGAGCCATGTCATCGCCTTTGCCCTCTCGTTTTCTTCCGGCTTCTTCTTGCTTTCAAAAGTCGGTGGGTTGAGTATGCGTTGAGCCTGTATCTCCCGTGCCCTGTTATAAGTCCGTTCATTGAGACTTTTTGCGTTGGGCGCATCGTCAGGAACGAGGTACAGGTGCAGGTTCTCCTTCTTGCGGAATCCGGTCTCGTAATATTCCAAGTACAGGCTGCGGTTTCCGGCGGTCAGTTTCCTTTCTTTTATCTCCACTTTCATAGATTTATCTCATTTATGGGTTATACGAACATATTGTTTACGAGGTTCATGGTCTCGATTTTCTTCTTATCGACAATCTTTGCATAGACTTCCGTCATTCGGATGCTCTTGTGTCCGAGTATCTTGCTCACGGTATAGAGGTCTGCCCCCAAGGTCAGCAACAGGGTAGCTGCGGTGTGGCGGCTGCAATGGTAGGTAATGTGCTTCTGTATTCCGGCTTCCTGCATCCATTCGCCCAAGACAACTTCCACCGTGGTAGAGGTTATTCGCAGCTGATGGAACACGGTGTCAATGTCTTTAACCTTCCGGGGCATCCATTTCAGGGCTTCATCCGAGAGTGGGATAGTCACCCTGTTTCTGGTCTTGACCTGCTCATGCTCGATGTAGAGTGTCTTGCCATCCGCAGCCTTGTGTATCTCGCTCCATTTCAAAGTCATCATGTCGCTGTAACGAAGTCCGGTGAAGCAGGAAAAAAGGAAAGCCTTTTTTACGATGTCATAGCGGCACGGCGTGGTTATCAGTTGCCGCAACTCATCTATGGTAAGAAATTCACGCATGGCATTTGCCTTTTGCGGTTTCTCTTTGGTTTCCAACAATTTGAACGGATTGCGGTCAATCAGTCCATCCCTTACAGCCTTGCTCAGTGCGGCAGCCAGACGATTGACGAAGATTCGGCAGGTGGTACTTCCCAGCGTCTTTTTCCCGTTGTTGAAGGTGCAGGTTTTCAGAAAGGCGATGAAGCCCTTGCAGAAATCCTTATCGACTTCCGTCAGGGCGAGGTCTGGCTTGCCTATATGTAATAGGTATTGCTCCACTCTTGCCTGCGCGTTGCGTTTAGACCGCATACTTGCCGGAGAAAGGCCGCAGTCCTCCGTGGTGTATTGTTCCACCCATGCGCTAAGCGTCATCTTCGACTTCTTCACGTCTTCCCAGTTCACAATCCCCTGCTGCTGGATGTCAAGTATGCGCTGTGCCTTGATTTGCTCTGCCAGCTTACGGGTATTCGCATTTTGCAACTTCGCAGCGGAACTGACTTCCGGCACAAGGTAGAGTTTCAGCCCCTCTTTCTTCCTCGCACCCCTGTAATAGATGTCGAGATAGAGGCTCACATTACCGTCATTGAGCCTTTTCTCGCGTATGCGTACAGGCTCTTTCATTTTGATTTCTTTCTTCTTTCGTCCCATTTTCTATCTGTGTTATCTTTTTCTTTGATTTGTTACTATATTGTTTATCAGTCATTTACACTCAATGCAAAGATAATTCATGACGGGACAAAAACGGGACAAAACAGGCGTTTTTATATCCAAAATTAGGCAAATATAACAATGCAGTCAAAAATCAGCCTTGTATCATAACTAATTATAAATCAGTTAGATTTACCTCATTTTGTTTGATTTCGTTCTATATGGTTTTACCCGCTTGTGATAATTGGTGGATTCTTCAGATGTGCATGGCAC
>LUJS01000012.1 GCA_001689495.1 Bacteroidales bacterium M8
CGCCTTTTTCTTTCGCTGAATAGTTACTTTATTTTGAGGGGAGAGATGTACAAAGCCGCGAAGCGGCGATGCAATTGTAGCCCCACATCGAGCGAGGCAACGAGCGATGGTGTGGGGTATATGGAATGTTATAATAATGAGCCTCGGAGAGGTCCGTCAATTCCATACCCCCCGCGCGAATTTCGCGTATTGTACGACCTCTTCGAGGTCGAGAACTCGATGAATCCACGTTACCCCACACCATCGCTCGTGCCTCGCTCGATGTGGGGCTACAATTGCATCGCCGCTTCGCGGCTGGGTTGTTGGCATACCACACACCACCCCACGCCATCGCTCGTTGTGGGGCTACTATTACATCGCCGCTTCGCGACTGGAATCCTCCCGTTTTCGGACCACATATTGATGCGACTGCTGTCGACAAAAAAAGCGCCGGCCCTTGGGGGGGGTCGGCGCGGGGGGTATGGGGGATCGTTTTTACTTTGCGGGCTCGAGGATGACGGTGCGGCGGTCGCCGTCAGAGTTGAGGGCCTTCATGTATGCCTTGACGTCGTCGACGGTGATGGTGTTGAGCACGTCGATGTTGCCGTTGAAGGTGTCGACGCCGTTGATGAACCAACCGGTGATGGCGTTGAGCCACGGGTTGTTCTGCTCTTTCTGCTCGGTGTACGACTTGGCCATGTACTCTTTGGCGGGGTTGAGCTCGTCGGCGGTGATGTCATTCTCCATGGCCTTGAACTGGCCGTAGATGAAGTCGAGCACCTCTTGCTTCATCTCGGGCTTCATGGGGAACTGAGTGCCGAGCTGATAGGGGTCGGTGCCGTTGCGCTGGGCAAAGCCCGAGGCTCCGATGGAGTAGACGGCACCCATGTCCTCGCGGACGGTCTTGAGCAGGCGGTTGGTGAGGATCTGGCCTGCGATCGAGGCGAGCATCGAGTTCTTGGCGTCGTATGCGCCGGGGGCGTTGCCCTTCTCGACGATGGCCACGTATGTCTGGGGCGTGGACATCGGGGTGGTGAAGGTGTCGATGCCGGTGCCGTTCTTGGAGAACATGGCGGGGTCATAGGCGGGGAATTCCTTGACGGCCTTGGCGGGGTCGGAGGGGAGCGAGGCTATGTATGTCTCGACGAGGGGACGGAGCGTGTCGAGGTCGATGTTGCCGACAAAGACAAACGAGTAGTCTGCGGCGTTGGCGGTCATGGCGTGTGCCAGCTCGATGGTCTGCTCGCGCGAGGCGCCGTTGATGGCGGCAGCCGAGAGGGCCTGACGGAAGGGCGACTCGAAGAGGGCCTGCGAGACGACCTTGCCGAACTGATACTCGGGGCTCTTCTCCTGATTGGCGAGCACGCCTGAGTATGCCTTCTGCAGTGCCTCGAACTCCTCGGGGGTGAACTGGAGGTCGACGAAGGTCATATAGAGGAGCTCCATGAAGGTGGGGAGGTCCTTGGGCGTGGACGAGCCTGAGACTTCGCGCGAGTATCCGTTGACCTCAAGGTTGACCTGAACCTGCTTGCCGGCGGTGTATTTGGTGAGGTCGGTGTTCGAGTAGGTGCCGAGGCCGTTGGCGCGGAGCGTGAGGGGCAGGGTGACGATGGTGTTGGCATAGTCGGCGGGATAGGCCGCATAGCCGCCCTTGGCGAATGCCGAGACGAGTATCTCGTCGTCCTTGAACTTGGTCTGCTTGACGAGCACCTTGACGCCGTTGGAGAGGGTCCACTCGGTGGCGCCCCACTGTGCGTTGTTGGTCTCGGAGACGATCTTGCCGGGCACGGGAGCCACGGGGATCAGGGGCTCGGTCTTGACCTCGTCGACAAAGGGGAGAATCTCCTCGGCGTCGACTGCGGCAAGCGCGGCCTCGATGGCCTCCTTGGTGGGGAGGGTATAGCCCTCGCCCTCGGGCGAGACAACCATGACGACACGGTTGTCGGGGGTGACGGACTGTGCGGCGATCTGGTTGATCATGTCGACGGGGAGCATGGGGGCGAGCATGTTGTAGAACTGATATATCTTCTCGATGCCGGCCATGGGCTCGCCCTCGGTGAAGTTGTCTACGTATTCCTGAACGTATGTGTCGTTCTCGGCGGTGGTGCGGTTGTTGTATCGCTTCTCGAGGGCCGAGAGGAACTCGGAGCGGGCGCGGTCATACTCGCCGGGGGTGAAGCCGCCGCGCTGGGCGCGGAGCATCTCGCGATAGAGCGAGGTGAGGGGCTCGATGATGTCGGTGCCCTTGGCTGCGACGTAGCCCTCGTATGCCTCTTTCTCCTTGGTGAGTATGTAGTCGCCGAAGTCGACGCCTGCGCCTGCGAAGGGTGCGTCAGGCTTGGACGACATCTCGTTGAGGCGGTTGTTGAGCATCGACGAGATCATCTCTTCGGCATACTTGGTGAGCAGATACATCTGGGTGTTCTTCATCTCCTTGGGCATGGGGTCCGAGATGAACATGAGCTGGCCTATGAGAGCCTGCTGCTCGGGGTCTGAGCCGATGCCATAGAGGGTGCCCTTGTGGTCGGGCACGGGCTCGTAGGTGCGCTCGGGGGCGTTGGCGGGCATCTCGATGGGCGAGAACATGTCCTTGATCTTGTTCTCGATGCGGTCTACGTCGATGTCGCCGACCACGATGACGGCCTGCTGGTCGGGACGGTACCAAGCCTCATAGTAGTCGCGCAGGGCCTGATGGGGGAAGTTGTCGACCACCTCCATGGTGCCGATGGGGAGACGGTGGCCATATTTGGTGGTGGGATAGAGGTCGGGGAGTATGCGCTCGAGTATGCGCATCTGGCCCACGTTGCTGCGGCGCCACTCCTCGTGTATCACGCCGCGCTCCTTGTCTATCTCCTCGGGGGCGAGGGTGAGGTCGTTGGCCCAGTCGTGCAGGATGAGCAGGCAGGAGTCCTGTACGCTCTCGCGGGCGATGGGCACGTTCTTGATCAGATAGACGGTCTTGTCGACGCCGGTATAGGCGTTGAGGTTATAGCCGAACTTGACGCCAACGGACTCGAGCCAGTCCCTGAGCAGGTTGCCGGGGAAGTTGGTGGTGCCGTTGAAGCACATGTGCTCGAGGAAGTGGGCCAGACCGCGCTGGTTGTCCTGCTCGAGGGCCGAGCCTACGTTCTGCGCGATATAGAAGTCGGCCTGTCCCTTGGGATATTCGTTGTGACGGATGTAGTAGGTGAGGCCGTTGGGGAGCTTGCCGGTGCGCACGGCCGAGTCGGCGGGCAGGGGCTCCATCATCGGGTTGGCCTGCTGTGCGGCGGCGGGGATGACGGCCATCACCACTGCCAGCAGCGCAAGCACTGATAAGCTGAAGAATCGCTTCATGTTGTGTTGATAAGATATGATTATGTTGATTGATTATGCCTGTGCATGGCGACGTGCCCCCGGCGGGGCGTCGCCTACATTAGCAATAGACGGAAAAAATCGGGAATAGTGACAGGCCATTCCCGATTTTTAACATTTATTCAGACTTGAATCAGTCCACGAAAGTCTTGACAAGTTTGGACTTGTAGTCCCTGACGGCGTTCTGCAGGGGCACGATGACCTCTGAGTTGGTGTCCTCCGACGCGGGGAACTGCCAAGTGAAGTCGCCCTTGTTGATGCGGCCGGCGCCATAGTATCCGGTGACCACCGAAGGCACGTCGGCTGCCGCAGCGGGGGTGTAGACGTGCATCAGGGCCGGATCGGTGTCAAAGTTGTCGTATCCGCGTCCGCCCTGCTTGGCCTTGACGTCGGCGGGCACCTTCTCGTCGCGGGTGGTTGCCTCATAGACGTCAAACTCGACTTTGGCGGCGCGATAGTCCACGGGCTTGCCCGAGCCGTCGGTATAGACGTTGCCGAAGCTCTTGATGATGCCGCCGTCCTCGCCCGAGAACGTGCCCTTGGGGTTTGACTTGATGTCGGTGCCCTGCTTTGAGGCGAGGGCGGGATTCTTGGTGTGGCGGAAGTAGTTGGCCTCCATGAATGCGTTTGACTGCATGGCGGCGCCCACGCCATACTTGGCCACGCCGTCATAATAGTTGTTCCAGACGTGTACGGTCATGGTGCGGATGCGGGGGTGGCGCGAGTCGCTGTGGTCAAACCAGTTGTGATGATAGTCGATGTAGTTGGGACCGGTCTCGCCCTTCATGCCGCAGAGCGATGCCTTGCCGCTGTCCCACAGGCGGTTGTAGGCGAACGTGGTGAACTGCGAGTCGCCCTTGATGTCGAGCGTGCCGTCGCCCTTGACCTGATCGGAGGCCGAGCCGGGCTTGCCGTAGAAGAGGTCGAGGTGGTGTACCCACAGGTGCGAGTTGTCGGTGTCGACCGAGATGGCGTCGTCCATGAACCAAAGCACGCCGAAGTTGCGCAGCTCGACGCCCGAGCAGTTGCGTATCAGCATGCCGAAGCCGTGTATGGCGGCATCGTTGCCGATGCCCTCGATGGTGAGGTTGACGGGGCTGTAGGCAGCCTTGCCCTTGATCTGCAGGCCCTCTTCCTTCGAGTCGAAGCGGTCCATGTCGGCGGCGGCGATGGTGCCGACGAGACGGATGCAGATGGGGCGTGTCTCCTGACCCTTCTGCAGGCCGTAGACTATGTCCTGAAATCCGGTCTTGGTCTCATACAGGGGCGAGCCGTTCTTGACGCCCACCTGTATGTCGCACTGCACGGTCTTGGCGTTCTGCGCGGTGATGTAGATCACTTGGGCATCCTTCTTGAGGCGGCCGTCCATGTCGTATGCGCCCACGCCCTGCGGATAGTCCTTGAACGCGAAGCCCGTGCGGTCGTGTGCGCGGACGGGGATGTTGAGGGCCTGAGCCTCGGAGTTAGACTCGCCCCCCTTGCCGTTGGTCACCACCACGCGCACGTCATATCGGCCCGCGGGGAGGCCGGGGATGTCGACGCGGCCATAGGTCTCGTAGAGGCGGGTCAGCTCCTTGTCGACCTTGGTCCAGTCGGCATGGTCGCCACCTTTAATATATACGTCATAGAACTTGTCCGTGTCTGCCGTCCTGCTCCACTCCACATAGAGGCTCTCCAGCCATCCGCGGGCGGTGGTGATGTCGAGGCCGGCATTGACGATCTCGCCGTCGGCATCGTTGGGGGCAGCCTTGGCAAAGCTGATGGCCGAGACGTTGGCCACGTAGCTGTCTGTCCAGTCGCCCTGCAGGGGTGTCACCGACACGGTGCCGGTGGCCTTGTCGAAGTTGACGCCGCCGATGGCCGCCGTGTCGTAGTATTTCACGTCATTGCCCACGGTGAGTGCCATCTGGGCCTCGTCGGGATTCATCTTGACCGAGTGGTCGCTGACGGGCACGGGGGGATTGGGGTTGTCGCCCGAGCCGCCACCCTCGCCGTCGACGGTGATGGAATAGATGTAGAATCCACCCGTGGGCTTGAAGGTCACGTCGCCGTCGGCCACCACGGTGCCCACGTTGTCGAGACGGTCGGTCGAGAGGGTGAAGCCCGAGACGGGGGTGAGGTTGGTGTATTCGAGCCGGCGGGGGGTGGAGCCGCTCGACGACTGGGCCGAGACGGTGACCTTGTCGCCAGCCTTGAGTCCGGGAATGGTGAACGAGGCGGCCTTGTTGTTGATGGTGACCGACTTCTTCTTGTCGTCGACGCGCACTTGATCGGCCGCCGTGGCCGAGTAGCGCAGGCCGGCGGTGTGCTGCAGCTCGACGCCGTTGGCCATGAGCGGAGCGTCCGACATGGTCTTCTGGTTGAGCCAGCGGTTGTTGTCCGACTCATACTTCCAGTTTTCGGTGTCGGCGTTGAGGGCCGAGCGGTCAGCGTCAGAGAGGGTCGAGAAGTCCCAAGTCACGGCCTGAGCCCCCGCGGCGGCAAATGCCATGAGGGCAAGCGATATGATGGTGGATTTCATGTTACTTGACAAGTATTTTGCGGCCGCCCGACACATAGATGCCCGGGGCGAGAGACGAGTCGAACGACTCGGCCACACGCTGGCCCTTCAGGTTAAAGACTCCGTTGGTTTTGGCCGACTCGACGATGATGTCGTCGATGGCCGATGCGCCCGAGTGGTCGAGCGCGATGGCGACAAGCGAGATGTCGGCGTCGAGCGACGAGTCGTCGGCAAAATGCAGTGTGACGGTCTCGCGGTCGGGAAACGTCATGCGCACCAGCTCGCGGGTCTCGGCCACGCCGTTGACCACGGTGGTGATGGCGCTGTCGGCCAGAGCACTCAGCGCGCCCGCCGCAAGCATTGCGACAAGGGCGACAAATTTAGTTTTCATGATTTCGGTTATAAAGACGATTGGTATTGGCTTAAGGATAGCAGCCCCGCACGGCTCCGGGCAGGCCATGCGGACCTCCGAGGCGTCATGCAGGGCTGATGTTGGATGGTTGGGTGAGAAGCGAGGGGTTATTTCTTCTCCTTGAGCAGGTCGCGAATCTCGGTCAGGAGCTGCTCCTCCTTGGTGGGCTCGGCCGGAGCGGCGGGCGCCTCCTCGGCTGGCTTCTCGCGCTTCAGCTTGTTGATGGCCTTGATGGCCACGAAGATACAGAAGGCCACGATGATGAAGTCGACCACGGTCTGCACCCAAGTGCCCCAGTTGAGGCTCACCTCGGGCTGCAGCACGGCCTGGGTCTGGCCGTCGATTACGGCCTGCTGTATCACGAACTTATAGTCGGTGAAGTTCATGCCGCCGGTGGCGACGCCAATGAGGGGCATGATGATGTCGTCGACCAGCGACGACACAATCTTGCCGAACGCGGCGCCGATGATGACGCCGACAGCCATGTCGATGACGTTGCCGCGAACGGCAAACTCCTTGAATTCCTTGATAAAAGACATAATAGATTGCTTGGATTTTGTGAGGATTGAGAATGAAAAATTTGGGTCAAAGTTAGCGATTATTTTTTACAATAACCAACAATAAACATAATTTAATAAAACAATATCCAAAAAGCCCTAAATGTTCTATGAAAAGGCCAACTTTTTATATGAAAAAGGCATTTGTATATGAAAAATAATTAGTAATTTTGTGGCGGTCAAAGTCCTCAGTGCCCACCGGGCAGAGCGACCGACGACAGACCGCCACGTTTCGACAGCGATCTCCGATAGGAAATTTCGAAATAAGACACTGAAAGATAAAACCAAACTTTCTTTTTTAACAACTATGACAAAAATAGGTATCAATGGATTTGGCCGCATCGGCCGGTTCGTTTTCCGCGCCTCCACCAAGCGCGATGACATCGAGGTAGTTGCCATCAACGACCTCCTCCCCGTCGACTACATGGCCTACATGCTCAAGTATGACACAATGCACGGCCAGTTTGACGGCACCGTCGACTACGATCTGGAGAAGAGCCTCCTCATCGTCAACGGCAAGGCCATCCGCGTGACCGCATGCAAGAATCCCGCCGAAATCGGCTGGGGCGCTGTAGGCGCAGAATATGTTGTTGAGTCTACCGGTCTCTTCCTCACCAAGGAGAAGGCTCAGGCTCACATCGAGGCCGGCGCAAAATACGTGGTTATGTCGGCTCCCTCAAAGGACGACACCCCCATGTTCGTTTGCGGCGTCAACGACAGCACCTACGCAGGCCAGCAGTTCGTTTCGAACGCTTCTTGCACCACCAACTGTCTTGCTCCCATCGCCAAGGTGCTCAACGACAAGTTCGGCATCCTCGACGGCCTCATGACAACCGTACACTCTACCACCGCAACACAGAAGACTGTCGACGGTCCCTCGATGAAGGACTGGCGCGGCGGCCGTGCTGCCTCAGGCAACATCATCCCCTCGTCTACCGGTGCCGCCAAGGCCGTAGGCAAGGTGATCCCCGAACTCAACGGCAAGCTCACCGGCATGTCGATGCGTGTCCCCACCCTCGACGTATCCGTTGTTGACCTCACCGTCAACCTCGCCAAGCCCGCTACCTACGACGAGATCTGCGAGGCCATGAAGGCTGCATCCGAGGGCGAGCTCAAGGGCATCCTCGGCTACACTGAGGACGCAGTCGTTTCGAGCGACTTCCTCGGCGACACCCGCACTTCGATCTTCGACAAGAAGGCCGGTATCCAGCTGACCCCCACCTTCGTCAAGGTTGTTTCGTGGTATGACAACGAGATCGGCTACTCCAACAAGGTGCTCGACCTCATCGCCCGCATGAAGAAATTCAACGGCTAATCCATAGCACAACACAAAATTTCAGCGGCCGCCCCACCGGGACGGCCGCTGATTTTTGTTATTGAGGGGGTAGTTATTATAGTTATTCTAGTTCAACTAGTCCAACTAGAAAAACTATAACAACTATATCTACCATTCCTCAGTCCCTCTCCAGCAGCTGGGAGGAGACTGTGTCTGCCGTGTGGATCAGGGGGACGAGGGGGGCTTGGGCCACGGCGGTGCGATAGCTGCGGTCCTGCTCTATCTGGGTGTTGTCGACGGCCCACGGGCCCATGTGCCAGCGTATGGCCAGAATCTCGTCGTCCTCGAGGTCGAGACCGCTGCGCAGCAGCATCACCACGGATTTCTCGCCGTGCCCCATTGGGAGGTTGCTGTAATTCACCTCATACTCCTGCACGTCCTCCCACATGCCAATCTCGTTCTTGCGCTTGCGGGTGACGATGCGATAGATGTTGGCCTTGCAGGTGTCGTGGAGCAGCGAGGCTATGATGACCGAGTCCATCGGCAGCTTGGCCTCGAGGTCGGGACGGGCCTTAATGAGCCCCTCGCGCAGCATCACGGCGGCGTCATAGACACTCAGCGAGTGCGCCAGCAGTCCGCCGGGAAAGTTATAGTGATTCTTGACAGATGCGGGAGCCTCGAAAAAGCCCCACGCCTCGAGATCCTCGATTACGTAATCTATATTCTCGCGTCCGGTCGAGCGCAACAGCTCGCAGAACCGGGCACGCTTGTCATCGTGTTCAGACATATCGTAGTTTATTGTATGTTACATAATTATGGGGTCATAGAATAGCCCCATGACCCCATAACCTTAAAGTCTTGTGTTGGTGACGGTCATAGCTTGAACACCACCTTGCATCCGGGCAGGCCGGCGCGTATCAGCGAGTCGGCCTCGGCGACCGAGACAGACCCCACGGCTCCCGGCAGCGAGACGATCTCGGTGACCATGACGGTGTTGTCGAGGTGCTTAAGTATCTCGTCGGGGCTTGGTGCCGATGGCATGGCCTCGTACCGGGCATAGGTCCACGTGGTGAAGCGCGTGGTCATGTTCACGCCGCGGCGGTCGAGATACCAGCCGTCGGCCAGACGCTGCGGCATGGCGCCGCGCAGGTCCGTGGGTGCGGGGAACATCACCACATGTCCGCCGGCCACGTTGACGGGCACGAGCGAGTCTGACGGAGCCGAGGTGCGATAGATGATCTGTCGCGGCAGCATGGCCACCGACGGCTCGGCATCATGCACGATCATCGGACTCGTCATCTCGGCCTGACCGGCCTGAGGGGTCGCAGCCGTGTCTGCCGCCGTGCGACAGCCGCCTGTCGTGGCCGCCACGAGGGCGGCCACGGCTGCGGTGGTGAGGTTGCGGGACATCACTTAACGAGGATTTTTGAAACCTTGTCGCCCTGACGACGTATCACGACGGTGCCGGGCACGGGATTCTCGACAGGCTGGCCCTGCAGGTTGTAGTATGTCACGGGGGCCTCGTCTTCGGCAATCACAGAGTCGATGCCGCTCTCGTTGCCGAGAACGAAGCTCTTGGGATTGACGGTGAGGATTGACATGCCGTTATAGAGATATACGTCGTATGTCTTGCCGGGGACGCCGTTGAGCAGGTCGCCGTTCAGGACAACCTCGACATTCTCGCCGTTAGAGATGAAGATGTTATTCGAGTTGAAGGCGGTGAGGGGGTTGTACTTGTCGCCCTTCTCATAGATCTTGGCGGTCACGGCGCCGGCATAGTAGCCCAATACGCACGACACCTTGGCGTTGATGACCACATTGTCCATGGGCACTGCCTCGCTGTCGGCGATGCTCCATGCGTCGTCGTTGACACGCAGCAGCGACACGTTGTTGATGGTCTTCATCTCGATGTCATAGGGACCGGCAATCAGGGCGTCGCCCGAAGCGGCGGGCGTGCGGAACTCGAGTTTGTACGAACCGGCCTTGAGGGTGCTGTACTGCGTGATCCATGTTCCGGCATACTCCACCACGCCCGAACCGGGGGTGACGATGGCGTTGAAGCGCTCGCCGACTGCGGCCGTGGCGCCTGACGGCTCCATCAGGTAGGGGATGACGGGGAGGAGGATGTCAGACTCGGCGGTGAACTCGTAGGGCAGATTCACCGCAAAGAGCTTGTTGGTATAGAACGGCGAGAGCATCTCGGCCTCGCCCCAAGTGATGGCGCCTGTCTGGACATTCTCGGCCGTCACCTTGTTGCCCGACTTGGTTATGTCGATATAGCCCTTGTTCCAAGCGAACAGATGTATGGGGGTCGACACGCCGTCGACGATCACCACGGGATATGCGTGATAGTGGCCCTGAGGCATGGTGAAGAGCGAGAGCTGCACCTTCGAGACATACTGGTTGGTCTCCATGGTGACGCTCGACGAGGTGAGGTTGCGCACGAACTCGCCGGTCTCGGCATCGCGGAGCTCGAGGCCCAGACGGCATGTCAGGCGATAGGGGGTGTAGTTGCTGAACGAGTTCTGCAGCGTCAGGTAGTTGCCTACAACGGTGGGATTGAGCAGGGTCGAGCACATCACGTAGGGTGCTGCGAGCTCAGAGCCGTCGACAGGCTTCTGGGCGCCGACGATGATGCCCTGATCGGTGTTGAAGCCGTCAGAGTTGCCGCCGATGCCCTGCGAACCGGGCACGAGCTCGTTGAGACGGAAATAGCCGTCGCTCATGCCGCCCCAGCCCCAGTTGAAGTGGAACAGGCCGTCCTTGTATCCGTCGCAGACGAAGGCGTGACCGCCCGACTCGCCGCGGCCGCTGTAATAGACGGGGCCGACCTTCTCGAGCTGCTCGTAGACCTTGTCGATCCACTGCTGGGAGGTGTAGACGCAACGGTTTTCGAAATGCACGGCCTTGTCAAAGCCAAAGAACTCGCGCATGGCAAAGGGTACCGTAGCCGACATGGCGCCCGACGACTCGGCCTTGTAGCCCATGTCGACGCTGACGCCACAGGCATACATCAGGGTTGCCACGGCTTTGCGCTGCTCGGCCGTACCCGAGTTATACGAGTATCTGTCGAGCATCTTGTCCCACTGGAACGTGGTGTTGCCATAGTCGAACGAGAGGGTCTGGCCGTTCCACGAATAGCTGTGCGTACCGATGCCCTTCTCGGGATACTTGTGATAGTTGATGACCTGAGCCATGGCCGTGGCCACGCAGCCCGAGGGGCAGCGGGTGTTGCCGACCTTGGGGCAGAGGTCGTTGTAGGGTGCGTCCTGATCCCAGCGGGTGGTCACCATGGGCTCGATGGCGGCCTTGTTGTCGGCGGCGGGAGCCTCATAGAGATCGGCGCCGGCATTGACGGCGGCGGTGATCTCGGCCTGATACTGCGAGAGCCACCACTTGAAGTTGTCGGGGAGATTGTCGAAGTCGACAGCCTCGTCTGAATATCCGAGCAGCGGGGCCACTGCATCGTCGGCCGACACGACCACGAAACCCTGATTCTCGCCGCGCGAGATCACGTACAGGGCGGGGGCATCAGAGTCTTGGATGTTGAGTGTCAGCTGCGGCAGCACACGGCCGGGGGCACGCATGGCACCGACGGCGGCGGGAGCGTCCGACGAGTCCAAGGCACGGCCAAGGGCCTCGGCGGGCGACAGCGAACGCGCCTGACCGGCTGAGGCGGCGAGGGCGACGGTCGCAAGTGTGATGATGGTTTTCTTCATTTTCTGTAATTAGTATCTGATTTTCTGTTTATTTCTCGACGGGTTTGATCGAGACGGCATAACCGCCGCCGGCGAGGGCGTGGTTCTTGAGAGTCGTCTTCGAGTTTACCTTTTTCTTTGTGATGACATATCTCTGCTGGCCGTCGACGGTGTTGGCGTCGGGGGCCTCGGCATAGATGGTGGCTTCGTATTTGCGGCCCGGATCGAGGAAGTCGAGCTTGATGACGCTCTCGCGGTCGGCGGTGCCGGCGGTCGAGCCCACATACCACTCGTCCGAGTTCTTGTCCTTGCGGGCAATGGTGACATACTCCATGGGCTCGGCCTCGAGATATACCGAGCGCTCCCACTCTACGGACACGTCCTTGATGAACTGGAATGCATCCATGTGCTTCTCATAGTGCTCGGGCAGGTCGGCCGCCATCTGCAGGGGCGAGTACATGGTCACGTAGAGTGCCAGCTGGCCGGGGATGGTCGATGCTATCTTGGAGTTGTTTGACGGCGTGAAGGTCGACAGGTCAAACTCGAAGATGCCGGGAGTATAGTCCATCGGGCCGCCCTGCAGGCGCGTGAAGGGGAGAATCGAGGTGTGCCACTTGTCGTTGCCGCCCATGGCCTGATACTCGGTGCCTCGGGCGCTCTCGTTGCCGATCAGGTTGGGATACGTGCGGGCCAGACCCGTGGGGCGCGTGGCCTCGTGGGCGTTGACCATGATCTTGTGCTCGGCGGCCTTGCGCACGGCATAGTTGTAGTGGTTGTTGAGCCACTGCGAGTAGTGATACTCGCCGCGCGGTATCATGTTGCCCACATATCCGCTCTTCACGGCGTTGTATCCGTTCTCCTCCATCAGCTTGTAGGCATCCTCGAGGTGACGCTCGTAGTTGCGCACCGAGCCCGATGTCTCGTGATGCATCATCAGCTTGACGCCCTTGGAGTGCGCATACTCGTTGAGGGCCTTGAGGTCGAAGTCGGGATAGGGGGTCACGAAGTCGAAGACATAGTCCTTTGACTGGCCGAACCAGTCCTCCCAGCCTTCGTTCCAGCCCTCGACAAGCACTTGGTCGAAGCCGTGCTCGGCTGCGAAGTCGATATAGCGCTTCACCTTGTCGTTGTTGGCGCTGTGGCGGCCGTTGGGCTTGGTCTTAGAGTAGTCGGTCTCGCCCAGCTTGACAGAATACACGTCGTCGGTATAGTTCCACGTGCCCTTGCCGGTGATCATTTCCCACCACACGCCGATATACTTGACGGGCTTGATCCACGAGGTGTCCTCGATCTTCGAGGGCTCGTTGAGGTTGTAGGCCATGCGCGAGGCAAGGATGTCGCGGGCGTCGTCGGTTATCAGCACGTAGCGCCACGGAGTGGCCACGGGGGTCTGCATGTAGCCCTTGCGGCCCTGATTGTCGGGCGTGAGCCACGATGTGAACACCATGGTGGTGTCGTTGAGGTTGAGGTGCATGGTCGGATAGTCGATCGTTCCGGCCTCGTGTATGTTCATATACACGCCGTCGTCGCTCTTGAGCTGCAGCGATGTCTGCACGCCCGTGGGCGAGAAGGGTGTGGTCGATGCGTTGTCGGGGTTAATCTTAGAGGGGAAAAGGCCTCTTATCTCCGACAGGCGCGATTTGGTATAGTTGTACTCCTGAGTGTCATAGTCGCCGGGAATCCAGTATGCCCAGTGGTCGCCGGTTATGGCAAATTCGCTCTTCTCCTCGCCGATGACGAAGTAGTTGAGGTTGGGCTGCGAGGGAAAGTCATAGCGGAAGGCCACGCCGTCGTCAAAGACACGAAACTCCACGTTCATCTTCCTGTCGAACTTGGTCTGCTCCAGCTCGACGGTCATCGAGTTGTACTTGTTCAGTATCTCGACCTCCTCGCCCCACACCGGGGTCCAAGTCTCGGCCAGAGAGTCGCGCACGGTCTTGAGCACCTTGAACCCGTCGCGCAGCGACAGCGCGTCGGCGCCGGCCTTCTTGCCCTGATGGTCCCAGCTGTTGCGTCCGCTCTCGCTGACCAGATCGAAACCGAGGTGCGAGGGTGCTATGACCTGACGCCCTTTGAAATCTACGGAATAAGTGGGTCGGCCTCCGTCGGTGAGGTCGAAAGTGAGGCGTATGTCGCCGTCAGGCGATGCGAGAACCTCCGAGGCCCCCGCCACTGCGCCCATGGATAGAAAAGCTGTGGTAAGTAAAATCTCCTTGAACATGATATATAGATATTGCAAGATGCAAAGTTAATAATAATTTTCATTTGATTGACAAAAAGTTAAACAAAATACCCGCCCGACGCCACAAAAATTGGGTTTATTAACAAATCACGCTCAAATTGACAGGTGAGGATGTTATTATAGTTATTCTAGTTGGTCTAGTTCAACTAGAATAACTAGACCAACTATAATAACCCTTCCCTCAAAAAAACTCGCCCCGCAGGTCCGTGGACCTGCGGGGCGATAACCTGATCTTTTTATTCAGCTAGAGATTAGTCAATCTCCTCGTCAGCCTCATAGCCGCCCATCTCGCGGATGGCGTTCTTGAGCATGACGTACTGCTTGAAGAGGTGGTTGACGGGCACCTCACCCTTGGTGTAGTCGTGCATCGGGCTCTTGAGGAAGAAGCTCAGGAAGCGCTGGATGCCGTGACGGCCTGCGCGGGCTGCGAGGTCGCTCAGCAGCACGAGGTCGAGGCAAAGGGGAGCAGCGAGGATAGAGTCGCGGCAGAGGAAGTTGATCTTGATCTGCATGGGATACTCCATCCAGCCGAAGATGTCGATGTTGTCCCAGCCTTCCTTGCTGTCGTTGCGCGGGGGATAGTAGTTGATGCGCACCTTGTGGTAGTAGCCCTGATGGCCACCCTCCTCTGCGCCGCCGCAGTTGGCGCCATAAAGATCGGGCTGCTCCTCGGCCACGAGGATTGACTCGAGGGTCGAGAGCTTGGATACCTCCTTGGTACGGAAGTTGGCGGGCTCGTCAAGCACGAGGCCGTCGCGGTTGCCGAGGATGTTGGTCGAGAACCAGCCGTTCAGACCCAGACAGCGTGTGCCGATGATGGGAGCGAAACCGCTCTTCACCAGTGTCTGGCCGGTCTTGAAGTCCTTGCCCGAGATAGGCATGCCGGTCTGCTCGCTGAGCTCCCACATGGCGGGGATGTCGACGGTGGTGTTGGGTGCGCCCATGATGAAGGGTGCGCCCTCCTTGAGTGCTGCGTATGCATAGCACATCGAGGGTGCGATGTGCTCCTTGTCGTCAGCCTTCATGGCAGCCTCGAGAGCCTCGAGTGTGCCGTGTACGGTGTTGTCTACGGGTACGTAAACCTCGGTCGAAGCGGCCCAGAGCACGACTACGCGCTCAACGCCGGTCTCCTTCTTGAAGTTGCGAATATCCTCGCGGAGCTGCTCGGCCATCTCCCAGCGGGTCTTGCCCACCATGACGTTGTCGCCGTTGAGGCGCTTTGCATAGTTGTGGTCGAAAGCGGCCTTCATGGGCACGATCTTCTCGAGTTCGTCCTTGACGGGCTCGATGTCCTTGTCCTTGAGCACCTCGGCATACTTGGCGCTCTGGTATGCGTTTGCGGGATATACGTCCCATGCGCCGAACACGATGTCGTCGAGCTTGGCCATGGGCACGATGTCTTCATATTTCAGGTACTTTTTGTCAGCGCCCTTGCCCACGCGGATTTTGTCATACTGGGTCATTGAGCCGACGGGCTTTGCAAGGCCCTTGCGAGCCATCAGGACGCCGGTCATAAATGTCGAGGTGACGGCGCCGAGACCTACTACGAGTACGCCAAGTTTGCCATTGGCGGGTTTTACGGTAGTGTTACTCATGATTTTAGTTACTGAGACTGTAATGTTGAATGAATTATTTTCAAATTTGGCGAGCCCCGGACAGCGTGCCGCCCGAGACAGTGTTCGTGGCCCAAAGGCTCGGGTTTTAAACCCTTGCGCCCATTGAGCCACCAAAAGTAGTGCTAATTTTTGAAATGTAAAATTATTTTTATTTAAAAATTAGACCAAATTTGTGAATTAATCTTTAAATTCCCTCTATTTGATTAATTTCCGTTAAATAGGCCGATTTTGAGGCTATAATTGTTAAAATATGCAAATATAGTTATTCCTCTTTTTCGGGCATTCTCTCGATGCGTATCAGGTCGAGGCGGGTCGACGAGCGCTCGACTATCGTGAACTTCAGGCCGTCGATCTCGACCGTCTCGCCCAACGGAGGCAGGGTGCCGGTCGAGTGCATGATGTATCCGGCCAGTGTCTGATACTCGTCGTCCTCGGGTATGTCGAGGCGGAAGTCGTCGCGCAGCGTGCGCACCTCGATGCGTCCTGCAAACTCATAGACGCCGGGCGAGACCTCCTTGGCCGTCAGGGCGTTGTTGTCATGCTCGTCCTGTATGTCGCCGAATATCTCCTCGACCAGATCCTCGAGGGTCACCAGTCCGGCCGTGCCGCCAAACTCGTCGACCACCACCGCCATCGAGCGCTTCTCGCTCAGCAGGCGGCGCATCATCGTGTTGGCCAGCAGCGTCTCGGGGGCATAGAGCACCTCCTTGACGTGCTCCTTCCAGTCCGAGGCGGGGTCAAACAGCTCCGACACGTGCACATAGCCTATCACGTTGTCTATGTCGCCGCTATAGACCAGAATCTTGCTGCGGCCCGACGAGGTGAACAGGTCGGAGAGCTGCTCGCGCGTGGTCTCGTCGATGTCTACGGCCACGAGCTCGTTGCGTGGGGCCATGCAGTCGCGCAGCTGGGTCGACGAGAAGTCGAGTGCGTTGTGGAATATCTTAACCTCCTTCTCTACCTGCGCCTCCTCGGGATTCTCGAGGTCGTCTATCTTGGTCTCGAGATAGTCGTTGAGCTCGTTTATCGACAGCACGCCCAGCCGGGTGTCTTCCGACTTGATGCCGGCCACCTTCATCAGCACCTTCGAGAGCCACGAGGTGAATGCGGCGATCGGATAGAGCAATATATAAAATATGTATACCGGGATGGCGAACACCTTGAGCGAGGTGTTGGGGTTGATCTTGAAGATGGACTTGGGTATGAACTCGCCCGTGAAGAGTATTATCAGCGTCGAGATGATGGTCTGCAGCAGCAGTATCACGGCCTGATTCTCCGATATATGCTCGGCTATCCACGGCTCGAGCATCGCGGCGGCGCCCATGCCATAGATGACCAGCATGATGTTGTTGCCGACGAGGATGGTCGAGATGAAGAATTCCTGATGCGAGTAATAGAGTCCGACGATGCGGTTTATCAGCCCTCCGCGCGAGCGGTCGAGGCCGATGCGCACGCGGTCGGCGGTGATGAAGGCAATCTCGACGCCCGAGAAGAGGGCCGAGAATATGAGCGATATGACTGTGAGGAGTATCCAGAACGTAGACATTTCCTATTGCTGAGATTATTCTTCTTGAGTTGTTTCCTGAGGTTCGGCCGCTGCGGTGTCGGCGGGTTCGGCGTTGCGCTGGCGCTTCTCGCCCGGCTTGAATGCCCCGGCGGGGAATATGCCCGAGACCCTGCGGATGGTATATCGCGACAGGCGCTCGTCCGAGTCAAATCCATACCCCTCGAGCACGCGGTCCTGACGCTCGATGTGTATGAACGAGTCTGAATAGAGCTTGTGCGCGCGCTGGTCCCAGAAGAGCTGCTCGGTCAGGAACTTCTCTCCGGCCATGTTCGACACGCTCACGCCGCCGTCGAGCCGCCACAGCTGCTTGTTCTTGAAATAGATTGCCGAGTCGGCCCTCACCGTGGCGTCCTGCTGGAATATGTCGTTGTACTTTTCCAGCTCGAGGCCGTCCGGAAATCTCCAGTACGGGTCCTCGACGTCGTCAAAGACATACCACAGCGGAGTGACTATGCGATAGCGCACCACGCCCGAGTCCGATATGAGCGTCTCGACGTCGCGGGTGGTCATTGTCGGCGCGGCCTGCGCGTTGACCTCGGCAGTCCCCACGGGATTGTCGTCCTTGCACCCGGCCACGGTCATAGACACGGCGGCCAAGGCCGAGACGGCCAGCACGGGCAGCAGACGCAGGCGATTCATCAGCGCAGCTTGCTCTGGAAGAACCACACTTGGTTGAAGTTGACGCCAAGCGTGATGTTGAAATACTGCTCCTTGAGCATCGCCACGGGAGTCGCCTGACGGTTGCGGTACTCGAATCCGAGATTGACGAGGGTCTTCGACGATACTGCCGGGAATCCGAAGCCGACAGACACGCCATAGTCCCTGACGTGGTTGTCGCCCACCATGATGTAGTCGCGGTTATAGAACGCGCCGGCCCTGTATGTGATGCGCTTGAAATATCCGCCGCGGGGGTCGGGGATATAGCTCAGGCCGGCAGCCACCTTCCAGCGGTTGTCAAGGCGCGTGGCCGAGAAGTTTTCGAGCTGGGTGTACTTGGCATCCTTCCACGGCTGATAGGTGAAGTCTACCTCGGCGTGCAGCTGCCTGTTCCAGTCATAGGCGATGCCGGCGCCATAAGACGATGCCAGCGAGAATCTGTTCCTCAGCTTTATAACGCCCGGAGCGATGGTGTCGGGCGCGGCGCTCGAGCTCTGCAGATACTTCAGCACATAGGTCTTGCCCAGCAGGTCCTTGCCCGGCTCGTAGGTCACGCCGATGGTCACCGAGTTGCGGCGAGATATGTTATAGGTGTACTGCGCGCCGAATCTGAAGTGGAAGTCCTGCACCTCCATCCTCTGCTCGAACACAGCGGCATCGCCCATCGACGTGTATGCGAAGACGTCGTTGGTGATGTTACCGAACAGATACGAGGCATTGAATCCTATCGAGAATCCCTTGAACGGCATCCAGCCCGCACCGAGATACAGCTGGTTGATGCCGCCGATGCCCTGATGCACCGAGGCGCCGTTGTCGATGGGGGTACCGAACGCATAGCCCACCGACGAGTACGGCAGCAGGCCGGCGCTGACGCCGACAGTGCGGCTCAGTGGAGCCTGCATGGTCACGTAGTCTATGCCGCCGCCCAGATCGTGGTGCGACCCGGCGGCATCCTTGCGCCAGAACTTGGACAGGTCGGTGCCTATGTCAAACAGGAACGTCAGCGAGTCCATGCCGGCGTATGCCGCGGGGTTCATGACGTTGATCTGGCGTCCCGAGCGCTGGGCATAGCCCGTGCCGCCCATCTGGCGCTGGGCCGACGTGGCGTTGTCGCCCAGCAGGCCGTAGCCGTATTTCGAGTAGGGGCTCGATGTGACCTGAGCGCCGGCGGGCAGCGCCAGCGCCATTATGGCGAAGAGGCCCGCGAGCAGGCCGGACGTGATGATGTGTCTATGGTTCATTGTAGATGAGTATTCTGTTTAGTCCCTTGCTGACGAGGTGCTCGTCGACATAGGTCGGAAAGTCGCACACTGTGGCCAGATGGCGGCCGCACCCGCCGCCCAGCACTATCACGGTGTCTTGTGGCAGCTGCGAGCGGTAATATGCTATCGAGGCCCTGACGGCGTCGACGGCGCCGCGCGCTATGGCGCCGCGGGTGTCGCGGCCGAACAGGTGGCTGCCGAGCTCGGCCATCGGGGTCGGGAAGGGCACCAGCGGCAGACGGGCCGTAAACTCGTGCAGCGCGCGCAGGTTCATCGAGATGCCCGGGGCGATGTTGCCCCCGCAATAGACTCCGGCCGGACTCACCAGATCGTATGTCACGGCGGTGCCGGCGTCGACCACCAGTATGGGGTGACCCTTGTGGTCCGACCACGCGCCCACGGCGGCGGCCACGCGGTCGGCGCCGAGTGTCTGGGGTGTCGCATAGTCGACTATGAGGGGTATCGGCGTCTCGGGGCCGAGGCGCAGCGTATGCGGACAGATATGACGCAGATGGCACACGACATTCACGTCCTCGCGTGCCACCGAGCAGTAGATGGCGCCGGCCAGCTGGCCGCGACCTTCGACAAACTCGCTGATGCGTACTGGTTTAAGAGCCGGCTCCATGCGGAAGTCGACCAGCCGGGTGTCGTCCCAGAGCGCCATTTTGGCTTCTGAGTTACCCTGATCAATAGTGAGATATAGGGCCACTGTGCGGCAATATGGTTGGGTTTTGACCCACAAAAGTACTAATTAACTCTTAAAATTCAGAAAAATTCAGGATTTTTCACTTTTCTGAGCCGTTTTTCACCGTTTTTTGCCTCGGAATCATCAGCGATGTATACAGGGTCAGCACGCCGCCGGCCATCGTGAAGGCCAGCCAGTCGTTGCCAACCGAGGGCAGGAAGGTGAAGACCGCGCCGGCCACGAACACCAGCGCCGTCCATATCTCCATGCGCATCAGCCGTTTCAGCCTCAGCGGCGCGCCGTCGGGCACGGGAGCGATGAGACGGGCCACCAGCAGCGCCGCGGCGCCCGCGCCATACAGATAGCCGAACCACCCGTGCGCCATGCGCAGCAGGGGCAGTGCGGCAGCGGTCATTATGGCCAGCAGGCCAAGCGTGGAGAGTATCAGTGAGAGCGATGAACGTGTCGATTTGGTCATTGTCATTCAAATATATACACATCCTCGTCGGGATGCTGCATGTGATACTGCTCGCGCACTATTCGCTCCATTGTCTCCTTGTCGGTGTTGAGCGAGCGGTTGAGCGAGCGATAATATTCCAGTGTGTCGGTGGCCTCGGCTATGCGCGTGCGCAGCTCGTCGATGCGCTGTTCCTGTCCCACGGTGCGCAGCAGCGAATTCTCGTTGAAGAACAGCACGAGAGCCCCCACCACGATCGCGGCAAGCAGCGTCAGCGAGAGATACCTCCGGCACCAGTTGAAGAATTCTTTCATGTTCTGTCTGATTTGTGAGGGCAGGGGCATTCTAGTTCAACTAGTCCAACTAGTTCAACTAGTCATACTATCCCAACCCGACCACAAAGTTACTGCTTTTTCGCAATCAATCAAAATCAATTTACGGCCCCAAAATTTGTCATTGAGCGGATTTTGGGTTATTTTTGCATTTCAGTTATGCAGAACACCATATTTCTCATAGGCTACATGGGTTGTGGCAAGACCACACTGGGGCGGGCGCTGGCCGAGCGCGCCGACGTCACCTTCATAGACCTCGACGACTATGTCGAGGCCCGCGCCGGCATGAGCATCAGCCGGATCTTCGCCGACCGTGGCGAGGCTGCCTTCCGCGCCATGGAGCGCGAGGCCCTGACCGAGATTGCCGCATCGCGCGCCGACGGCACCACCGTCGTGGCCTGCGGCGGGGGCACACCCTGTTTCGGCGACAACATGGAGCTGATGGACTCGCTCGGCACCACGGTGCATCTTGTCACGTCGGTCGACAGGCTCTTCGGCCGTCTGGCCGTGGCCCGCGCGCACAGGCCGCTGATAGCCTCGCTGTCAGACGACGAGCTGCGCAATTTCATTGTCCGCCAGCTCGACATCCGCACCCCCCACTACACCCGCGCCAAGGCCGAGTTCGACTCGACCCTGCTCGAAGACCCCGACCAGATAGAACAGACCGCCCGCCGGTTCATCGACCGGTTCGGACTGCGATAAATACCGATTCACAACCCCCAATTCCCGATAGATGACATCTCCCACCCCACTCGAACAGCCTTGCGAGACAGCCGTGAGCCGACGACGGCTCACCATCGGACTGCCCAAATGTGACGACCCCGCCGAACGCCGCTTCCCCCTCACCCCCGAGGGTGCCGCCCAGCTGATCGAGCGGGGCTATGTGGTGAGGATGGAAGAGTCTGCCGCCTCGGTCATCCACTATCCCGACGCATCATACAGCCGCGCCGGGGTCGAGGTGGTGAGCCGCGCCGAGGCCCTCGGGTGCGACATGGTGTTCTATCTCGCATCGCTCTCCGAGAACGACGCCCGCCTGATGCGCCGCGGGGCCATGCTGCTCACACTGCTCGAGCCCGCATGCCGCAGCCGCCGCAGCCTTGGCGAGCTGCTCAGGCGCCACATCATCACCGTGGCCCTCGACCTTGTCGAGGACGACCGCGGCAACACCCCCTTTGCCGACATCCTCGCCGAGATCGACGGCCGCGCCTCGATGGCCATAGCCTCGTCGCTCCTCGCCGACGCCGTGAGGGGCAAGGGCATACTGCTGGGCGGAGTGGCAGGCATCGTGCCCTGCGAGACGCTCATAATCGGCTCGGGCATAGCGGCCTGCGCCGCCGCGCGTTCGGCCGTGGGACTGGGCTCGACGGTGCGCATGTTCGACAACGACGTCTACTCGCTGCGTCGCGCCTCGCACGAGCTCGGCCCGTGGGTCATCACCTCATCGCTGCACCCGCGCACGCTGGTCAATGCCCTGCACAGCGCCGACGTGGTGGTGGTGACGCCGACCGCCGAGCCGTTCGCCCTCAGCGCCGACTCGGTGGCGGGGATGAAGAAGGGGGTGCTGACGTTCGACATCACAGGATGCTCGGACGGCTCGGCGTTCCCGTCGATGACGCCCGTCGATCTGGCCATGGCGTCGGCCATCGAGAGCTCGGCACGCATCGCCAACCGCATCTGCTTCACGCACGCCGGCAGCGCCGTGGCCCGCACGGCGGCGATGGCGCTGAGCAACACGCTCCTCACGTTCCTCGGCAGCCTCGACACAGCCGAGAGCCCCTCGGGACACCTCAAGCTACCCAAGGGGATGCAGAAGGCCGCCCTGACATTCTTCGGCAAGGCCGTCAACCGCCGCGTGGCCGAGACGCTGGGCGTGCGCATCGTCGACATCGCAATATACCTGTCATTATCCTGACCTTCATGGCTGTACGCAAGAAATTTTATGTCGTCTGGGAGGGCCGCGCCACCGGCGTGTTCGACTCGTGGGAGGAGTGCCGCATCCAGACCGAAAACTATCCCGGCGCCAAGTTCAAGAGCTTCAACTCGCAGCAGGAGGCCGTCGAGGCATATCGCGGCAATCCGTCCGAACAGATGGAGCTACTGCGCTCCATAGCGTCATACACACCTCCGGTGGCCTCATACGACGCTTTCCCCGAAATAATTCAGGATTCTCTGGCCGTCGACGCGGCCTGCTCGCGCAACCCCGGTCCGGTCGAATATCGCGGCGTGTGGGTGCGCACGGGCCAGACCATCTTTCACGCTGGGCCTTTCGAGGGTGGCACCAACAATATCGGCGAGTTTCTGGCGCTGGTACACGGTCTGGCGCTGCTCAAGTCGCAGGGGCGACACAACACCCCCATCTATACCGACTCGCGCACGGCGCGGTCGTGGGTCAGGAACCGCAAGGTCAAGACAACCCTGCCGCGCACGCCCGAGAACGAGCAGCTGTTCGAGATGATGGAGCGCGCGCTCGTCTGGCTGGAGCGCAATACCTATGCCAACCCCATCCTGACGTGGAACACCCCGGCATGGGGCGAGATTCCCGCCGACTTCGGGCGCAAGTAATACGATAATCCGATTCCCTAATCCATTCTGACTGCCACTGCCGTCACCCTCCGCCGGGTCAGCAGGGGGTAGTCCAGCCTGTACCCTATCCCGCGGGCCGTGGCGCGCGACCCCGACACATATATCTCGTCCAATCCGAGACCGGGGGTCCTTGCGGCCTTGTAGACAGCCTCCTTGGCGGTCCACATGCGCAATAGGTACGACAGATCGAGGCTGACGTCCTCGCCCGGGGCGAGAAACCTCGGCGCCACCCTCGCAAGCTGCGGACGGGCCGTCTCGGTGTCCACCCCCACCCTGCCGTCGCGGGTCACGGCGAGGATGCACTCGTCGGCGCAGTGCGTTATCGAAAACCATTCACCCTCCGGCCCCTCTATCTCGGGGGCGCCGTCGGGCGCGTGCGTCAGCACGGCGTCGGGCCCGAACGCGCGGCGCACCAGACGCGCCACCGCCTGCCGTTCGCGCATACGGCGGTCGGCGCGGTCGCCGGCCTCTATCGGGGTGTGATAAAGCCGATAGCTCATAGTGACTTAAGCATTTCCAGCAGGTCGCGGGCCACGGCGTCGACCACGGGCGACACCGAGTCGGGCGGCGTTGTCCGCGGCACCGACAGGTGCAGCGCCCCCGACAGCATCTTGCCCTGACCCATGGCCAGTATCTGCACCGGCGTGGTCACCGAATTGCGTGTCAGCAGCATCGCGCACTCCCATCCGCCGCGCGAGGTCAGCTCGGTCAGCTCGCCCGGCATCCCCCCGGCGTTGAGCGCCATGCGCTCCCTGCGGTTGTCCAGCATGTCGGCCTCCCTGCCGCGTGGCACGTCGTTGATTGTCAGATATACACGCCCCTGCCCGAACTGCGGATAGGTTATGTCTATCCACTCGCCGCCGTCGCGCCGTTCGGCCGTCACGCGGGCGCCTGTATTCACCGCCAGCGGGTGCATCAGCGTGTCGGCCACGGCATAGCGTGGCGCGGGCATGGCTATGCGCGGATATGCCGGGGGCAACGGCACGGCACGGCGTTCGCCGCCACCGCACGCGCAGAGCATTACGGTAATGATGATTGTAAGGGAGAGGGCCGGGAGTCTCATGCCGTCACTCCTTGTCTGTCCCGCCTGCGGGGACGGGGTCGAGCACCTTGACGCGCACGTTGACTATGCGGTGGTTGCGCACCGACAGCACCAGAAAGCGGCAGCGGTCGTATGCTATCGACTCCTTCTCCTTGGGGAAGTCGCCCTTGATGGCCAGCAACATGCCGGCCAGCGTCTCGCAGTCCTCGATGACGGGGGCAAACTTGTCCTCGTCCATCTCGGTGACGCGGAAGAAGTCGTTCAGCAGCGTCTTGCCCTCGAACACATACGATCCGTCGGGCAGACGGCGATAGGTCTTCTCCTCCTCGTCATACTCGTCGTCGATGTCGCCAACTATCTCCTCGAGCACGTCCTCGAGCGAGACTATGCCCTGCGTGCCGCCAAACTCGTCTATCACGATGGCCAGATGCACGCGGCGCGAGCGGAAGTCCTCGAGCAGGTCGTCTATCATCCTCGACTCGGGCACGAAATAGGGCTCCCTCATCAGCTCCTGCCAGCGGAAACCGGGTTCCTCGGTCTTGCCCACATAGGGCAGCAGGTCGCGCGAGTAGAGCACGCCCTTGATGTTGTCCATCGAGTCCTGATATACCGGCAGGCGGGCGAAACCGCTCTCTATCACCACCTTCATCACCTCGGCAAAGGTCAGCTCCTCGTCCAGTCCGGTCACGTCGACGCGGGGCGTCATCACCTCCGAGGCGGTGGTGTCGCCGAACTTGAGTATCCCCTCGAGCATGTCCTTGCTCTGCGAGTCATCGACACCCTGCGCTATCTCGAGCGCCTGCGACAGGTCGTCGGCGGTCACGGCCATCTCCTTCTTGGTCACGACCTTGTTGACTATGACGGTGCTCTTGACCAGTATGGACGAGAGCGGATAGAACAGCCTGACGGCCGCCGACAGCGGGCCTACGGCCATGCGCGCCCACCCCAGATTGTTGGAGTTGGCATACAGCTTGGGCAGTATCTCGCCGAACAGCAGGATGAGGAACGTGAGTATGACGGTCTGGAGTATGAAGCTGAGCACCGGGCTCATCCCCTCGAACACGGGGCCGAGCGCAAAGTTGCACAGCACGACTATGGTCACGTTGACCAGATTGTTGGCAATGAGGATGGTGGCCAGCAGGCGGTCGGGCTTCTCGAGCAGGCCAAGCACCTTGCGGCCAGTCGAGTCCTCCTCGAGCTCGTCGCACTGCACGGGCGAGAGCGAGAAAAACGATATTTCACTGCCCGAGACAAACCCCGAGATTATCAGGGCAAGCACGGCAAGCGCAAGGGCTACTATCTGTGATGCATCCATCGGCGCCACTGTGCACAGCGGCGTGAGCATTATATCGGTCAGGAGGTTTGTTGCAGCCTCGATGGCTGGTAAAGGATCTGTGTCCAATTCTGTATTGATAAGTGAGACAATATGCAATGCGATTGCTTAACGGACGGCAAAATTAATCAAAATTTTCGACAATGTCAAACAATCTTAAGACTTAGCGGCTCGCGGCCGTCGGCCAGAGCGACGGTGACGTGGCTGCGGGGCGACGACGGCAGCGGACTGCACGACGGGGGCAGCAGCACGATGTCGCCCATCTTCATTATGGTCAGGCGGCTCACGACCTCGAGGGCCTTGGCGATGTCGTCGGCCGATGCCGTCAGGCTCACGGGGGTGCCGTTGACGGTGGCCTCGAGCGCGGCGGGCACGGTGTCGGGGGCCAGCCACTCGCCGCATACCACCGAGCCGTCGAGCCCCGACATCAGTCCGGGCGACGGGTGCCCCGGCAGCATCAGCCTCAGGGCCACGGTGACGCCGTCATAATAGCGGGTGGCGAACTTGGGGGCTATCCCCTTGCCCAGACGGTTCACGTGCACGGCCACGAGGGGCTGCAGCACCCAGCCCTCCCCCTCTTCGGGATAGAACATGGGGCGACCCGGCAGCAACAGCGCCGAGTCGGGCATGAAATCTGCCTCGGGCACCGGGCCGAGGCTGCTGAAAGGTATTATCTTCATTTCTCCTTCATCCTGTTGTACATCACGGCCAGATGGGCATAGATGGATGTGTTCTGGATGGTCACGTCGGGCGTGGCCTTGATGTGGAACGGCGTGAAGTTCCACAGGGCCTTGATGCCGGCGTCGACACAGCTGCGCGCCACCTCGGCGGCCACGCCCGCGGGCACGGCTATGATGGCAATCTCAGCCCCGAGCGGCTCGCGCAGTTCGGCCAGACGCGACATGTCATAGACGGGCACGCCACCAATGTCGGTCCCGGCCACGGCGGGGTCCACGTCAAATCCGGCCACGATGTCGAGGCCATAGCGCGACAAGCCCGAGTCGGTGATCAGGGCCCGTCCCAGACTGCCCACGCCCATCATCACCGCCCTGTGCGTGCGGTGGAAGCCGAGAAAGTCGTTCAGCTCGTCCTCGAGCTGGGCCACGTCATATCCTATTCGGGTCTTGCCCTTGATGTTCAGATAGCTCAGGTCCTTGGCTATCTGCGAGGCATCGACATTGAGCTGGTTGGAGATTGCTGTCGACGAGACATAGTCAACCCCCTCGGCCCGCATCTTCGAGACACAGGCGAGATACCACGGCAGGCGGCCTATCGCCGGCTCCGGGACATAAGGATGCTTTTCGCTTTCGTTGGGTTGCATGACGTTTTGAGAGGGCAAAAATACAACTTTTTTTTCTAAAATTTAAATATGACGTGTTTTTTGCGTAAATTTGCCGTTCCTTAATGCCACCGCACAGTATTCACATTCATATATGGACCGTAAAGTCAGAGTGAGATTCGCCCCCTCCCCCACAGGGCCCCTGCACATAGGCGGCGTCCGCACCGCCCTCTACAACTATCTGTTCGCGCGCCGTCACGGCGGCGACATGATACTCCGCATCGAAGACACCGACTCGCAGCGCTTTGTGCCCGGAGCCGAAGACTATATCAACGAGGCACTGGCGTGGCTCGGCATCAGGATCGACGAGGGCGTCCGCGAGGGCGGAGCCTATGGTCCCTACAAGCAGAGCGAGCGCCGCGACATCTATCGCGAGCATGTCAAGCAGTTGCTCGACGCCGGACGCGCCTACTATGCGTTCGACACCCCCGCCGAGCTCGAGGCCGCCCGCGCCGCCACGCAGAACTTCCAGTATGACGCATCGACGCGCATGAACATGCGCAACTCGCTGTCGCTCCCCGCCGACGAGGTCAAGGCCCTCCTCGACGCCGGCACCCCCTACGTGGTGCGATTCCGCATCGAGCCCGGACGCGACGTCGAGGTCAACGACCTGCTGCGCGGACGTGTCACCATCAACTCGTCAATCCTCGACGACAAGGTGCTCTACAAGAGCGCCGACGACCTGCCCACATATCACCTCGCCAACATCGTCGACGACCACCTCATGGAGGTGACCCACGTCATCCGCGGCGAGGAGTGGTTGCCCTCGGCACCCCTGCACGTGCTGCTATACGAGGCATTCGGATGGGCCGACACCCGCCCCGACTTCGTGCACCTGCCCCTGCTGCTCAAGCCCGACGGCAAGGGCAAGCTCTCGAAGCGCGACGGCGACCGCCTCGGATTCCCCGTCTTCCCCCTCGAGTGGCACGACCCCGCGTCGGGCGCCATATCGACCGGATACCGCGAGAGCGGCTATCTCCCCGAGGCCGTCATCAACTTCCTCGCCCTGCTGGGCTGGAATCCCGGCGACGACACCGAGATCATGGACATGGACGAGCTGATAGCCAAGTTCTCGTTCGACCACTGCTCGCGCTCGGGCGCCAAGTTTGCCTACGAGAAGGGCCGCTGGTTCAACCACGAATACCTCCAGAAGACATCCGACGAGCGTCTGGCCCAACTGTTCAAGCCGGTGCTCGAGGCCCACGGCGTCAACCCCGCCGACTTCTCGGACGAATACATCACCGCTGCCGTCGGTATGGTCAAGGGACGCATCAACTTCGTGGCCGACCTCTGGGATCAGGCCAAGTTCTTCTTCACCGCGCCCACCGAATATGCCGAGAAGGACATCCGCAAGCGCTGGAAGCCCGAGACACCGGCCATCATGACCGAGTTCATCGGCGTGCTGCGCGCCCTCCCCTCGTGGCAGAGCAAGGAGGCCGAGCCCATCGTGCTGCAGTGGGTGGCCGACAACAACTATCACCTCGGCAACGTGATGAACGCCTTCCGCCTCTGTCTGGTGGGCGAGTGCAAGGGCCCCCACATCTTCGACATCACCGAGCTCATGGGCCCCGACGAGACAATAGCCCGCATAGAGCGCGGCATCGCTGAAATCAAGACACCCGAGCAGGCATGATCAAGGTCGGAATCATAGGAGGCTCGGGCTATGCCGCCGGCGAGCTGGTGCGCATACTCATCAACCACCCCGACGTGGTGCTCAAGTGGGTACACTCGCGCACCGTGGCCGGACAGCGCATTGTCGACGTGCATCAGGGCCTGCATGGCGAGATAGACATGAACTTCACCTCGGCCATAGACCTCGACTCGATCGACGTGCTGTTCTGCTGCCGTCCCGCGGGCAAGACCCGCGAGTTTCTGGCACAGACACAGATACCCGAACACCTCAAGATCATAGACCTGTCGCGCGACTATCGCCTCGAGGCCCCCGACAACGACTTTGTCTATGGCCTCTCCGAGCTCAACCGCAAGCCCATGGTGCGCGGCGCCATGCGCGTGGCCAACCCCGGCTGTCTGGCCATGGCCGTCGAGCTCTCGCTGGTGCCGCTGGCCAAGAACCTCCTGCTCAACTCCGACATCCACACCACGGTCCTCACCGGAGCCACCAGCGAGGGCGCCGAGCGCCGTCCCACCACGCACTATGCGTGGCGCAACGACAACGCCGTCGTCTATCGCCCCTTCCGCCACTCGCAGGAGGCCGAGATACTCCAGACCCTCAGGGCCATGCAGCAGAGCTTCAGCGCCCGGCTGCACATGGTGCCCGTCAGGGGCCCGTTCTCGCGCGGCATCATGGCCGTCACCTATCTCGACTGCCCCCTCGAGCTCCCCGAGGTCATAAAGCTCTATCAGGACTACTTCTCAGACCACAACTTCACGTTCATCACCTCCAAGATACCCGACCTCAAGGACGTGGTCAACACCAACAAGTGCATCATCCACCTCGACAAGATTGACGGCCGCCTCCTCATCACCGCCGTCATAGACAATCTGCTCAAGGGCGCCGCCGGCAACGCCGTCCACACCATGAACCTGCTGTTCGGCCTTCAGGAGACCACCGGCCTCACCATGAAGTCGGCCGCCTTCTGACCGCCACGCACCACATACCCCGAGGCGGGGAGACTCCATCGCGCGATGGGTCTCCCCGCCTCGCTTTTTTGAGGGAAATTCAAACTCCCCAATGTCATTTTGTCAACAAAATCGGCTCCTTACCTTTCACCGCGAAACGATTAACAATGATTTTAACATTATTTTACAAAACATATCCCAACAAATCCTTAAAATTGTATTAATTTTGCAGTCATATTTCATCTCATCGGACAACAATCATATTCAAATACTTTTATTTATTCGTTTTTACTATTAGGTATGAAAAAGCTGTTTCTACTTCTTGCAGTCATCATCACCTTTGCAATCAGCGCTGCGGCTCAGGACCGCACCGTCACCGGCGAAGTGGTGAGCGCTGACAACGGCGAGCCCCTGATGGGTGCAACCGTTATGGGAGTGGGATCGAAGATTGGCGTCGTCACAGACCTCGACGGCAACTTCTCGATCACCCTTCCCGCATCAGTCAAGAAATTGTCAGTCTCATATGTGGGCATGAACACCCGCGAGGTCGACATCACCCCCGGCCGCATGAGCATCCAGCTCGAGGGTTCCAACGTGCTCGACGAGGTCATCACCGTGGCCTATGGTACCGCCAAGCGTTCTTCGTTCACAGGCTCGGCCTCAGTGCTCGACGCCTCGCAGATCGAGAGCGTGCAGGTGGCCAACCCCGTTGACGCTCTCAACGGCCGTGTCGCCGGCGTCCAGCTCAACAACGTATCGGGCGCTCCCGGCTCAAACCCCACCATCTTCATCCGCGGTATCTCTTCGATCAACGCCGGCAACAGCCCTCTGATCGTGCTTGACGGCACCCCCTTCTCGGGCGACCTCAACACCATCTCCACTCAGGACATCGAGTCGATGACCGTCCTCAAGGACGCCGCCTCAAACGCACTCTACGGTGCCCGCGGTGCCAACGGCGTCATCCTCATCACCACCAAGAAGGGTAAGGGCGAGGCCAAGGTTACATTCGACGCCAAGTGGGGTCAGAACTCGCGCGCAATCAGCGAGTATGACGTCATCAGCGATCCCGCCGCATACTACGAGGCTTTCGCAACTTCGGTCTACAACAGCCAGTCTACCGCTTGGGGCGGCAAGCTCGAAGGCGCTGCTCTCGACGAGTACGTCAACAAGAGCATCCTCTCCAACCTCGGCTACAACGTATATCACGTGCCCGAAGGCGAGTCACTCATCGTGAACGGCAAGTACCTCAACCCCCACGCCACTCTCGGCAACCGCGTCACCTTCGGCGACCAGACCTTCCTGCTCACCCCCGACGACTGGGACGAGGCAGCATACCGCAAGTCGCTCCGTCAGGAGTACAGCCTCAGCGTATCGCAGGCCACCGACAAGGGTTCGTTCTTCTTCTCGGCCAACTACCTCAACAACGAGGGTATCTCAAACAACTCGGGCTTCGAGCGCTTCAACGGTCGTCTCTCCGCCGACATTCAGGCCAAGCCTTGGCTCAAGGTCGGTGCCAACGTAGGCTACTCGCACTATCGCATCAACAGCTTCGGCGATGACGGTCAGGGCTCTTCGTCAGGCAACATCTTCGCCGTATCAAGCTCTATCGCTCCCATCTATCCCCTCTATGTCCGCGACGGCGAGGGCAACATCATGACCGACGTCAACGGCATCACCATCATGGACTACGGTGACAAGACCATCGGCGCCGGTAACGACGACGACCGCGAGGGCCTCACCCGTCCCATCTGGTCGAGCGCCAACCCCATTCAGGCAAACATCCTCGACGTGAACAAGGCCAACGGCAACGCTTTCAACGGCAACGCCTATGCCGAGATCCGTTTCCTCCGCGACTTCAAGTTCACAACCAACAATGCATTCACTCTCGACGAGACCCGCAACAACACCGTCACCAACCCCTACTACGGCATGTACGCATCGTCCAACGGTATGGTTACCGTCGAGCACGACCGCGTGGCTGACTGGACATTCCAGCAGCTCCTCAACTGGACCCGTCAGTTCGGCGACCACAACGTAGCCGTCCTCCTCGGTCACGAGTTCTACAGACAGAAGACATACATCCTCTACGGTCAGGCAGACAACATGCTGCACGGCACCAATCAGGAGCTCTCGGGCGCCATCAACTCGGGCGTCAACGCATCTGAGGGTGCAAACTACAACAACGAAGGCTGGTTCGCACGCGCCAACTACGACTATGACGGCAAGTACTTCGCATCGGCTTCGTTCCGTCGCGACGCTTCCTCTCGCTTCCACCCCAACCACCGCTGGGGCAATTTCTGGTCGGCTGGTCTCGCTTGGATCATCTCAAAGGAGAAGTTCTTCCAAGCTCCTTGGGTCGACATCCTCAAGATCAAGGCATCTTACGGCGAGCAGGGCAACGACCGCATCGGTAACTACCGCTACATCAACACCTACAAGATCGTAAACTCTGACGGCACTCCCGCCGCCGAGCCCGGCACCATGGGCAACCCCCTCATCACTTGGGAGAAGGGTGGCAACTTCAACGCCGGCGTTGACTTCAGCTTCTGGGGCGAGCGTCTCGGCGGTACCATCGAAGGCTTCGTCCGCAAGACATCCGACATGCTCTACAGCATGCCTCTGCCTCCCACCTTCGGCTATCGCAGCTACTACGACAACGTAGGCGACATGGTCAACCGCGGCTTCGAGATCGACCTTCACGGCGACATCATCCGCACCAAGGACATCACCGTCGGCCTCAACGCCAACCTCACATACGTCAAGAACAAGATCACACGTCTGGCCGACCGTAGCAAGCAGCAGAGCTGCGACGGCATCGACGGCTACAGCTCGAGCACCTTCTTCTATGGCGAGGGCCAGTCTCTCTACACATTCTACATGCCCACCTTCGCAGGCGTGGATCCCGTCTCGGGTCTCCCCACCTACTGGAAGAGCGTGACCGATCCATACGGCAACGAGGAGATGGTTCGCACCACCGACTACAACTCGCTCAGCACCAGCAAGGACTATCACCTGCAGGGCACTGCCCTCCCCAAATTCTACGGCGGTTTCGGCATCTACGCCAACCTCTACGGATTTGACGCATCCGTCGACTTCAACTATCAGATCGGCGGCAAGATCTACGACTCGACCTACGCAAGCCTCATGAGCTCGCCCTACGACAACAGCACCGGTAGCGCCATGCACAAGGACATCCTCACCGGCTGGACTCCCGAGAACACCAACACCAACATCCCCCGCTTCGTCTATGGCGACGACCTCATCGCTCGTTCTTCGTCGCGCTTCCTCACCAACGCAGGCTACCTCGCGCTCCAGAACATCAACGTGGGCTATACAATCCCCGCCAAGATAACCAAGAAGATACAGGTTGAAAAGGTTCGCCTCTACTTCTCGGCCGACAACGTCGCCATCTGGAGCAAGCGCAAGGGTCTCGATCCCCGTCAGGGCATGGCTCAGGGCCTCACCTCGTCGGGTGCCAAGACTCAGGCCGTCAGCGGCGAGTCGAGCTCGTCTTACTACTCTCCCGTCCGCACACTCTCAGGCGGCATCAACGTGACTTTCTAATCCCATAAAGTTCCGAATCTCAAAATGAAAGCTAAAATATTCATCCCGCTGACTCTTCTGTGCGCTTCCGCCCTGACACTCGCCACCACCGGTTGTGTCGAGGAGGTCACACCAAGCGGTGTCACCATCGACCAGAATCAGCTCAATGCATCGGCACAGTCGGGCATGGCCACTCTTGCCGCCATCCCCTCGACGATGATCTATTGCAACTCTGACAACTCAGACCACCACTGCGACATCGGCTATCCCGGCATGCAGATCATCCGCGACCGCATGACCGGCGACATGACCATCAACCCCAACGGCACGAACTACGACCAGTTCTACTTCTATGCCCGCGGCTTCAACGACGCAGGCTACTGGATGCCCCAGCTCATCCTCAACTTCTACGGCAAGCTGATCCTCTCGATCAACAAGGCCGCCGGTGCATTCCCCGAGGGCATCGAGACCGAGATCGGCATGGGCTGCCGTGCCAAGGCTCTCGCCTTCCGCGCCATGACATACCTCGACGTGGCCCGCTGGTTCGAGTACCTCCCCTGCGACGTCACCAAGGCCGAGAGCCCCGAGGGTAACCCCGTGCTCCACCTCACGTACCCCATCGTGACCGAGAACACCACCCAGACTCAGGCTTGCAACAACCCCCGCGCTACCCGCGAGCAGATGGCAGAGTTCATCCTCTCTGACCTCCGCTATGCCGAGGAGCACATCAACAAGGCTCCCGACGAAGTCAACTCGGCCCTCTTCCCCGACCTCGCTTGCGTCTATGGCCTCTATGCCCGCCTCTACATGTGGCTCGAGGACTATCCCAACGCCAAACTCTATGCCGACAAGGCCATCGCCCAGCACGGCGGCTCGCCTCTGACCGAGGCCCAGTGGACCGACCCCAAGACCGGCTTCAACACCCCCGAGGGCAACGGATCGTGGATGTGGGCCACTCAGCTCACCGCCGAGAACCGTGCCGTCACCACCGGTATCTGTAACTTCGTATCGTTCCTCTCGCCCGAGGCTGTCTACGGCTACTCTGCCGCAGGTGCCGAGTTCGACCCCGACTCGAAGTTCTACAACCGCATCGACAACAACGACTTCCGCAAGCTGTCTTGGGCTCCCACCAGCGTCACGCTGCAGACCAAGATGAAGTTCAACGCCATCTCTGACAAGAACAGGGTGGGCTGGTGTAACAACCACAAGCTCGTGGCCGTCAAGTTCCGCCCCAACGCAGGCGAGATCAGCGACTACAAGGTGGCTTCGGCCGGCGCCAACATCGTGATGCGTCTCGAGGAGATGTACTTCATTTCGATCGAGGCTCAGGCACACACCGACGCTGCCGGTGGCAAGAAGGCTCTCGTTGACTTCATGAAAGCTTATCGCAACCCCAAATACACCTGCAACAAGACCAAGGTCGAGGACGTTGTCGAGGAGATCGTATTCCAGAAGCGCGTCGAACTCTGGGGCGAGGGCCAGACCCTCTGGGACATCAAGCGCCTCAACTACTCTGTCGAGCGCGGTTACAACAACACCAACTGGATCAAGGCTGCCCGCTTCAACACAGAGGGCCGTCCCGCTTGGATGAACCTCGTGTTCGTTCAGACCGAGGGCAACTCCAACGAGGCTCTCCGTGGCTGGAACAACCCCAACACCACCGGTCTCTATAACGAGATTCCCGACGACGAGGTCAACTTCGATGCCAAGAAGTGGTAATCGCTGACACCCGTCACCCGTAATATCGACAGCCCCGGCGCTCATCGCGAGCCCCGGGGCTGTTTGTCTGTCAGCGAAAGATTTTGTATCTTTGCATTGCAATGACACAGACAGTCGACATACTCAACATCCCCGTGCTCGCCGTCACGGCCGAACGCCTGCTCGACACCCTCGACAGCGGCGTCCTCGTCACGCCCAACCTCGACCATCTGGTCAAGCTGCAGACAGACCGCGAGTTCTATGACGTCTACCGTCAGGCCGACTGGATCGTGTGCGACAGCCGCGTGCTGCAGATGTGCTCTCGGGCACTCCCTACACCCATCCCCGAGGCCATACCCGGCAGCTCGTTCTTCACCCGCTATTACATGCACCATGCCGCCGACCCCGACTGCCGCATATTCCTGCTGGGCGCGCGTCCCGGCGTGGCCGACGAGGCGCGCCGACGCATCAATGCCCGCGTGGGGCGCGAGATCGTGGTGGGCGCACACTCGCCGTCGTTCGGGTTTGAGAAGAATCCCGCCGAGTGCGATGCCATCGCCGAAATAGTCAATGCCTCGGGCGCCAACGTGGTGCTGGTGGGGGTCGGCGCCCCCAAGCAGGAGAAGTGGATCATGGCCCACCGCCACAAGATGCCCGGCGTCAGGCTCTGGATGGCCCTCGGCGCCACAATAGACTTCGAGGCGGGCAACGTCAGCCGCGCGCCCGCGTGGATGCAGAAGATATGCATGGAGTGGTTCTATCGTTTCCTCAAGGAGCCGCGCCGCATGTTCAGGAGATACTTCATAGACGACGTCAGGTTTTTCGGCCTCTTCGCAAGACAGTTGGCCGGAAAATACAGAAATCCTTTCCAATAAACCGAAATATGACCGTAATAGAGAACCAAGAATTCGGCGGAGAGCGTCCACTCTTTGCCGAGCATCATCTGAGACTTGACAACGTGACGTTTCATGCCGGTGAGTCGGCTCTGAAGTGCTGCTCGGACATCCGGGCGGAGCGTTGCCGATTCGAGGGCAAGTATCCCTTCTGGCACACCGTGGGCTTCAACGTCACCGACTCGGTGTTCACCCCCGGCGCCCGTGCCGCCATCTGGTACTCCAAGCAGTGCGTCATGAAGGACACCCGCGTCGAGGCCCCAAAGATGTTTCGCGAGGTCGAGGGCCTCACCCTCGAGAATGTCGAGATACCCGACGCGCAGGAGACCCTCTGGCACTGCAAGGACATACACATCAGCGGGGTAAAAGTGGCCAACGCCGACTACCTGTTCATGCACTCGGCGTTCATCAGCATACGCGACTGGCAGCAGCACGGCAACTACTCGTTCCAGTACTGCCACGACGTGGTGATACGCAACGCCGACATCCACTCAAAGGACGCTTTCTGGAACACCGAGGATGTCACCGTCTATGACTCGCGCCTCACGGGCGAGTATCTGGGCTGGCACTCAAAGCGCCTGCATCTGGTGCGCTGCCACATCAGCGGCACGCAGCCCCTGTGCTATTGCGAGGAGCTGGTACTCGAGGACTGCACCTTCGATGCCGACGCCGATCTGGCCTTCGAGGACTCCGACCTCCTTGCCACCATCCTCTCGCCCGTGACTTCAATCAAGAATCCCCGTTCGGGCTCGATCACGCTCCCATCTGCCGGCGAGGTCATCATCGACGCCAACGTGCTCCAGCCCGCCGACTGCATCATCACCCAAACCGATGCCAAGGTTTGATTTCGACAACGCCCCCTCGCGCATAGGCACGGGGTCGTACAAGTGGGACTCGCGTCCGGGCGTGCTGCCCCTGTGGGTGGCCGACATGGACTTTGCCACGGCGCCGTGCGTGGTCGAGGCCCTGCGCCGCCGCGTCGACCACGGCGTGTTCGGCTACACGCTGGTGGGCGACGACTATTACCGGTCGCTCGTCTCTTGGTTCTCGCGCCGCCACGGCTACGACATCGACCCCGGGCGGGTCATATATACCTCGGGGGTCGTCCCCGCCATCTCGGCGGTCATCAAGGCGCTCGCCCGGCCGGGCGACGGGGTCATTGTCCAGACTCCGGTCTACAACTGCTTCTTCTCGTCCATCCGCAACAACGGCTGCGTCATACTCGACAATCCGCTGCTGAGGCGCGAGTGCGCCGACGGCTCGTTCACGTACGTCATGGACTTCGATGGCCTCGAGGAGCTCTGCTCGCGCCCCGAGGCACGTCTGCTGCTGCTCTGCAACCCCGCCAACCCCGCGGGACGCCTGTGGCGTCGCGACGAGCTTGATCGCTTGGCCGGTATATGCCGCCGCCACGGTGTCACCGTCATCAGCGACGAGATACACTGCGAGCTGGCCATGCCGGGGTCCGAATACGTCCCATACGGCACCGTCGATCCCTCGGCGGTCATCTGCCTCTCCCCCTCCAAGGCTTTCAACACCGCCGGGCTGCAGATAGCCAACATCGTGTGTCCCGATGCCGAGACGCGCGCCCGCGTGGACCGCGCCATCAACATCAACGAGGTCTGCGACGTCAACCCGTTCGGCATCGAGGCGCTCAAGGCCGCCTATACCCCCGAGGGAGAGGGGTGGCTCGACTCCCTGCGCGGCTATCTGGCCGACAACTACGCCATGCTCCGCGCCACGCTTGCCGAGCGTCTGCCCCTGTGTCCCGTGGCCGTGCTCGAGGCCACCTATCTGGCGTGGGTCGACATATCGGCCCTCGGCCTCGACGGCGATAGGGCCGAGGAGCTCCTGCTCGACACCGCCGGCGTCTGGGTCAACTCGGGCGCCATGTATGGCGACCCGACATGCATCCGCATCAACATGGCCTGTCCGCGCGCACGTCTCGCCGACGGACTCGACCGCATCTGCACAGCCCTATCCACGACCAAGTGACCGACATATCGCTCATACGTTCAGGCAAGCCCCTCTCGTTCGGTCAGCAGCTCAAGCTGACCGCCATGCTCTCGTGGCCCGCCATGATGGCCCAGCTCTCGAGCATAATGATGCAATACATCGACGCCGCCATGGTGGGCCGTCTCGGCGCCGACGACTCGGCGGCGGTCGGACTGGTCTCTACCAGCCTCTGGCTCTGCTGGGGCGTCTGCTCCATGGTCACCATGGGCTTCTCCGTACAGGTGGCCCACAGCGTCGGCGCGGGCAACTTCGACAAGGCGCGCTCCATATTGCGCCAGAGCATCGTGGCCTGCCTACTGTTCAGCATCGTCATCACCGCCGTGGCCTCGGCCGTGGCCTTCCCCCTGCCCCGGTGGCTCGGGGGCGATGACGCCGTGTGCCCCAAGGCGTCGCTATACTTTCTTGTATTCGTCCTCGCACTGCCGCTGCTCACCTACAACTATCTCGGGGGCGCCATGCTGCGCTGCGCGGGCAACATGAAGGTGCCCGGCGCGCTCAACGTGATGATGTGCGTGCTCGACGTGCTCTTCAACTTCCTCCTCATCTTCCCCTCGCGCGACGTCACCCTCCTCGGTGTCGGCATCCACATCCCCGGTGCCGGACTCGGCGTGCTCGGCGCGGCACTCGGCACCGTCTCGGCCGAGGCACTCACCGCCGGCGCCATGATGTTCTACCTGCTGCGCATCCAGCCCGACCTGCGTCTGCGGGGCACCACGGGGTCATTCCGGCCCACACGTCAGGTGCTGGGCAAGGCCCTTCGCATCTCGGCCCCCATGACCCTCGAGCACGCCGTCATCTGCGGCGCCCAGATAGCCGTCACCGTCATCGTGGCGCCCCTCGGCAACTTCGCCATCGCCGCCAACGCATTTGCCGTCACCGCCGAGAGCCTCTGCTACATGCCCGGCTATGGCATCGCCGACGCCGCCACCACGCTCGTGGGCCAGAGCTATGGTGCCGGACGCAAGGACCTCGCGCGGCGATTCGGATACATCACCACCGCCCTCGGCATGACCGTGATGACGGTGATGGGCGTGGTGCTATACATCCTCGCCCCCGCCGTCATGCAGCTCATGAGCCCCGTGGGCGAGATCGTCACCCTCGGAGCCTCGGCACTGCGCATCGAGGCATTCGCCGAGCCCATGTTTGCCGCCGCCATCGTGGCCTACGGCGTCATGGTCGGAGTCGGCGACACCATCCTCCCCGCCTGCATGAACTTCGGCAGCATCTGGCTTGTCAGGCTCCCCCTCGCCGCCATCCTCGCGCCCACCATGGGGCTCGACGGCGTATGGCTGGCCATGTGCATCGAGCTCACCTTCCGCGGCGCCATATTCCTGTGGCGCCTCCTCAGCGGCGCATGGCTCCGCAAAGGCATCTGAACACACCCCCGCCGACAGATGTTCTAAAGTCATGAAGACCATCTACGACATCCGCAGGGCCTACGAGCCCGCCACCCCCGACGACGGCTTCCGCGTCTACATAGACCGACTGTGGCCGCGCGGCCTCTCGCACGCCAACTTCAAATACGACCTCTGGGACAAGGAGATAGCCCCCTCCACCGGCCTCAGAGAATGGTTTCACGCCGACCCCGAGCACCGCTGGGACGAATTCAGCACGCGCTACACCGCCGAACTCGCCGCCAACCCCGCCTTCGCCCGCCTCAGGCAACTCCTCTCCGCCCACCCCAAAGTCACCCTCCTCTACTCCTCCCGCGACCCCCGCCACAACAACGCCATCCTCCTCCGCCAATCCCTCCTCAAATAAGAGCCCCCACCATCCATTTTGGACCGTGTAGGCACCGTCAGGTGCCCCTCATCCCCTGCCCCGCACCCTCACTTGCACCTGTTCAAGTTCAGGGAGCAGCGCTCCCGGCCCTCCGCGTCTTTTCGTCCATCGCCGGCACCTTCAGGTGCCATTTTGCCCCGTGCAGGCACCGTCAGGTGCCCACCTTCTCGGCATTATCGCACCCATCTCCCCTCAATTACCCCCTACCTTTGCCGCCATGAAACCGCTCGCACGCATATCCACCCCATGGCACTACCACTTCCAGCGCTGGCTCGGCAGGACGCTCACCCCCGCCGAGCGCGCCGTCATATCCCCGCTCGAGCGAAACAGATGTCACCGTGACAACCGTCCCGCCATCGTCATAGACCCGCCAGGCCAAGACACCCGCGAGCTCCTCAAGGCATACCTCCTCTACCGCGTCGGCACCCGTCAGGGCCTCCTAATGCTCCCCAAGCTCAAGGGCGAGGCAACGAAAAACATAAACATAAGGCTCGGCACCCTCCGCCGTCCCGACAGCGTAAGGGGCCAGACCGTCCACAGCGCGGTGGTCATCGGCTACAGGCACCGAGGCCCCAAAGGCCTGCGCAGGCTCATCTCCGCCCTCCTCCCCACCACCTGCGCGGACGGCCTCTTGATCATCCACGCCGACCGCCTCCCCCGCACCCTCCCCGAGGCCTTCCTCATCCTCAGGCCCATCCCCACCCTCCCCGAGCAATCAACCTCACCACCCCCCGTTCCCGTTCAGGGAGCAGCGCTCCCGGCCCCGTTGCAAACAATTCCCAACTCCCCATTCCCCATTCCCAATTATCGTCCTCGTCGACGGCCAATGCGCTACGCCGTGCTGCGCGTCCCAAAGACAAATCGCACGGCAAGCGACCATTGACATACTGTTTTGCGCCCGGCACCTTCAGGTGTCGGTTGTCACGCTATTGCGGGGTTTGGTCACTATTTTTGCGGACACCTCCGTCGGCCGACGCAGCCCTGACATGGAACGCGGCCCGATTCCTGACCCGCACCGTCCACGGCACGGCATACGCCGTCTGGAGTCTCCCGACCACCGACAGCACGATAGAGCTGAGCGCCGACTGTTTCGGCAGCCGAGGCAACGAGCGACAGCACATCAAGTCAGACACCTCAGCACCAGAATATTGTGCCACAGGAGGGGATACCGAAGGATATGTGGGCGCGTTGGACTATCGCCAGACTCTCTCGGGCCACTGGCAGGTCATGGCCGGCGCAAGGGTGTCGGTGGTCGACATGAAGAACAACGGCGCCTATGCCGGAGGCGAGGGGGAGAGTTCGATATTCGGGCACCTCGAAGACAACGAGGCCCTCTATGCCGAGGCCCGCGCCCGATATGGCGTCATCTCGGCCACGGCGGGACTGAGGGCCGAGCGCACGGGGGTGAGGTCGACGTTCAGCGGCGGCGGTCGACAATCATGCTGCCGCACGGCAAGCGGGCCTCGATGACCGAGCGCGAGGCCGAGGACATGAGGCGCATCGGTGTGACGCTGACGCTGAAATTCAAGTCGGGCAAGGTCTCGGGCAACGCGGGAAGACCGAAAGATTTGCCAGACGAGATAAAACGTGTAAATTTGCAGTGATGAAACGATTCTCGCCTGTAATCCCCCTGATATACGGGGCAATAATATTCCTGACCGTCCGCATAGCCAACGACATCCCCCGCCACGACAATTATCTGGGCAATCCGTGGTGGTTTATCGCCGTCGAGCTGGCCGCAGTGGCCGTCGGGGCTTACGCCGGGTTCTATCTCACGGTGGCATGGCGGCGACATTGCGCGCGCCGTCGGCCGTCGGCCATCATAGAATACGGCACTGTGGCCGTCATGGCCACCGTCATCTGCGGGCTCGTGACCATGTGTAGCAACGGACTGAGGCTGTTCCACGAGCCGGGACACTTCACCATCCCGCTGATTGTGACCGCGCTTATCTCGCTGTGGCTCTACCTGTGGCTCAAGTCGGCAGACATGGCGCGGGCACTCGACGAGGCGCGGGCCGAGAGACTGAAGGCCGAGCTGGCCATGCTCAAGGCCCAGTATCACCCTCATTTCCTCTTCAACATGCTCAACACGATATACTTTCTCATCGACCGCGACAACAGCCGCGCCCGCGACGCCGTCGAGAGTCTGGCGTCGCTGCTGAGACATCAGCTGTACTCGAGCGACGGCAAGACCGGTCTGGACGACGAGATCAAGGCCATCGGCGACTACATAGCCCTGTCGCGGCTCCGTTTCGGCGACAGGATGAAGGTCGAGGTCGACATCACCACCACGGGCGAGGGGGCGCAGATATACCCGCACCTGCTGATGCCGCTGGTCGAGAACGCCTTCAAGCACTGCGCTCCGCCTTACGGCATCAAGATTGAAATATCACTGAGAGACGGTCTGCTGACGCTCTGCACGGCCAACAGTTGCACCTCTGCACCCGAGGGCGAGCCGGGCACTGGACTGCGAAATCTGGAGCGGCGCCTCGAGCTGCTCTATCCGGGACGATACGGGTTCGCCACCCGGCGCGACAAGGGGAGATTCACCACAAGACTCGACATAAGACTATGAAAAACAACAGACCGCTCACCTGCATAATCGCCGACGACGAGCCGATAGCCCGCGAGGGACTGGCCGAACATGTGGCGCGGACCGAGGGGCTCGAGTGTGCCGCAATGTGCCGCGACGCCGCCGAGCTGGCAGAGTGCCTGAAAGGGATCCGCCCCGACATCCTCTTTCTGGACATACGAATGCCGGGCATGTCGGGGATTGACTTTCTCAAATCAGGCAGCGTGCCGGGAGCCGTGGTCATCGTCACTGCATATCCGCAATATGCCCTGCAGGGCTTCGACCTCGATGTGGCCGACTATCTTGTCAAGCCCGTTTCGTTCGCCCGATTCTCGCGGGCGGTCGCCAAGATCAGAGAGAGTGGCGCAGACTCGGCCTCGATAACCGTCCGAGCCGACAAGACCATCCATCGCCTGCGCGAGAGCGGGGTGACGATGCTCGAGGCGATGGAAAACTATGTGCGCATACACACCGACACGGAGACCCTGACGGTGCGGGCCACGCTCAAGTCGATACTGGCCCAACTCGACGCAGGCAGATTCGTGAGGGTACACAAGTCGTTTGCCGTCAATGCAGGGCGTGTCGCAACCCTCTCGCCCGACAGGCTTATGCTCGACAACGGACAGGGTTGCCCCGTGTCGAGAAACGGATACAGGGAGCTGGCCCAAATTATGGACCGGCCCCCTGCGGGTAGAAATCAATAATATTGTCAGAGCATTGCGGGGATGTCACGGACGAGACTTTCGGCCGTGAGACCGAAGCTCTCCATCACGATCTTGCGGTCATAGTTGTCGAGGAACTCCTTGCGGGCTCCGCGGCAGACCACCTTCATGTCGGTATTTCCATAATGGCGCGCCACCTTCTCGCCATATCCGCCGTCTAGTATGCCGTCCTCCATCGTCACGACCAGCCTGTGGTCGGCCATCAGGCCGTCGAGCAGTTCGGAGTCAACGCCGTTCAGGAACACGGGATTGACCAGCGTCGCGTCAATGCCCTTGGCCTTGAGCCCCTCGAGGGCGTCATAGGCTGCATGGAACGTCGACCCGGCGGCGATGATGGCGACATCCTTGCCGCGATGGCAGACCGAGGACCTGAGCTCGGAATAATCGGCGGGAAACTCCTTGCCGGTCGACCATACCTTCAGCTCGGGCTGGCGTATTGCAACGGGATGGTCGGTCTGTGCGATGGCCCACTTGAGCATGGCCACGTACTCCTCCTTGCATGTCGGAGCGAGATATATCCAGCCCGGGATGTTGCTGATGAGCGCGATGTCAAACCATCCGAGGTGGGTGGCGTCGGTCATCGAGGCCACTCCGCCATAACAGATGTTGAGCACCACGGGCGTGTTGTTGATGGCCACGTCCTGCGACAACTGGTCGTAGGCGCGCTGTATGAACGAGCTGACCACGCCGAACACGGGCCGTGCGCCCCCCTTGGCCATGCCCGAGGCGAGAGCGACACCCTCCTGCTCGGCAATGCCGACGTCGATGAACTGCCGTCCGGCCTTGCGGCGCCGCTCGGGGGTGAAGCCCACGGTATCGGGCGTGCCTGCCGAGATGACGACCACACGCTTGTCGGCCTCCATGATCGGGGCGAGGGTGGCATAGAAAATATCGTCCCAAGTCTCGGCCTCGCTTATCATCAGCGGATCGCCGGTCTCGAGGTCGAACGGGGGCATGAAGTGGAACTGCTCCCTGTCGCGCTCGGCGGGGGCATAGCCCATGCCTTTCTGCGTATTGACGTGGACCACGACTGGATAGGGCGAATCCTTGACCTCCCTGAATGCCTCGACCAGCGAACGGATGTCGTTGCCGTACTTGACGTATCTGTAGCTGTAGCCCAGCGAGCGGAAATAGTTTGGCTCGCCCTCGCCGTTGGTGTTGCGCAGCAGGCGCAGGTCGGCATAGAGGCCGCCGTGATTCTCGGCTATGGACATCTGGTTGTCGTTGACCACGACGATGAAGTTGCTACCGAGGGTCGAGCCGAAGTCGAGCCCCTCGAACGCCTCGCCGCCGCTAAGCGAGCCGTCGCCCACCACGGCGATGACGTTCTCGCGTCCGCCGGCAAGGTCGCGGGCCTTGGCCAGGCCTCCGGCCAGACTGACGCCTGTGGACGTGTGGCCTATCGTGAAAAGGTCATATTCGCTCTCTGACGGGTTTGTGAACCCGGTGACGTCATCATAGTGGGCGGGGTCCGTAAAGGCCCTCATGCGCCCCGTGAGCATCTTGTGGACGTATGTCTGGTGCGAGACGTCAAAGACAATCTTGTCCTTGGGGGCGTCAAAGACATAATGCAACGCCACGGTGGCCTCGAGGAATCCGAGATTCGGACCCACGTGGCCACCGTGTGCGGCGAGTTTTTGGAGCAGCGCTTTTCTCAGCGACTTGCAGAGTTCGGTCAGTTCGTCGAGCGACATACCCTTGATGTCGGCGGGCGAATGTATGGAATTAAGGTCTGTCATGTTGGGGGGTTTGTTATGTTTTTTCACTGTAAATATAACAATCCCCTCGTGTCATTGTTTTCGCACCAGCGTCACGTCGTCTATCTGGCATGCCGCGTCGGCGGCTCCCGAGACGTGGAATCCGACGGTGACCTTGCCGTTCCTGACCCTTACGTTCTCGAGTCGCAGGGGCATCCACTGCGTGTGGTTGTTGTTGATAGAGGCGCTGAAGGTCTTGCCGCCCGACTCAGCAAACATAGTGATGTCGTCAAATCCGGGCGTGTGCTTGACCATTGCGGTCATGGTGTAGAGGCCATCGGGAAGGCGCACGTATTTTGTCGAGGCGATCTGCTGCGTCACCTTGCGTTCGAAAGGCACCTTGTCAGAGAAATAGAGGCTCTTCTCGCCCGAGACGATGCGGCGGTCGGCCATGGTGTTGTCAAAGTTGAGGCGGGGCGAGTCCGGGCCGTCTATGACGACCTTGTTGCCCTTGATGATCTCGGTGTCCCAGCCCGTGAGCTTGTCCTGACGGGGCTTGACCGACAGGGGTACCGAACGGCGGTCGGCCTCGAAGCTGCCGTTCATGACATAGTTGTTGTCGGGGGCCACGCGCCACTCGCCGGTCTTCTCGTTCAGCTCCCACGAGTGGAGCGAGTTGAGTACGGGGATGTCACCGGCAAACGACAGGGGCATCCACTGGTTGTAGCCGATGCCGTTGCCCGCGAAGTCGGCCCAGCGGTCGCCGCAATAGAGCACGGTGCTCTTTTTCGAGCCGGGGATGGTATAGAAGAATCCGGTCTGCGCTACGTGCGAGTAGTCGTCCTCGCTCCCCTTCATCACCTGCATGTCGTTGACGGGCGTATAGGGGCCATAGATGTCGTCGGCAGACACATAGTAGGTCAGCGAGCCGTCCCAGCCATAGATGTTCGAGGCTACCATATAATATTTGCCGTTATGCTTGAACATGCAGTTGCCCTCGCGGCTCTCACCCTTGCAGACCTCCTTGAGGTCGAGCAGGTCGGGACAGCCGTCCTTCATGCCGATGCGCGAGACATACTGTTTGTTGCGCCCCTTGCCATAAGAATAGATTAGATAGGATATGCCCGTGTCGGGGTCGGTGAACACTGTCTGGTCGCCGGTGTTGGGGGTGCCGATGCGGTCGGTCATGTCAATCTCGTGGTTCCACTCAAACGGACCGTCGGGTGTCTTGGACGTTGCCACCATCACTGCATTGTTGTGCTGGATGAACATGGCATAGAGGTCGGCGTCGGGCAGGTATGCCACGCCCATGCGGCCTACCCATCCGAGGCCGCCGTGCTCCTTGACCTCCTCCTTGGTCAGTGCCACAACGGCGGGCGACCAGTTGACGAGGTCGTCGGAGGTATGCAGGTTGACGCCCTCGAAGTTGCATTTGTCGTATGTGATGGAGGGGTTGGCCATGTATTTGTCGGCCTCCTTGTAGTGGACGCCATACCAATAGTATTTCTCCTTGCCTGTCTTGGGATCCTTGAAACGGAAGATACCGCCACCCTGACTATATATGGGCGTGCCGTCCGTGGCATACCAGAAAGAATCGTTAGTGATGCGGTTGAAACCGTCAGCCTTGTCGGCGGCACCGGCTCCCAAAGCCAGCATGAGCGCAGTTGAAACTGTGATGAGTCTGTTCATTTAGGTATTGAATGAAGGTTACAATGCAAAGTTACGAAAAATATCCGAAAAAAAATAAGAGCCGGTTCTCGGTTGAGAATCGGCTCTTGGAGGTTAAGGGGCGGTTATCTACTTTCCCACTT
>LUJS01000013.1 GCA_001689495.1 Bacteroidales bacterium M8
ATTCTGATACGCATCTATTTGCCGATGCACATTATATAGATAGCTAATAATGAGCGAGTTAACCTCTTAAAATGTACAAGTGTTGAAGTACTTAATCTGCTCATTTCCAGAGTATTTGCTATGATTTTGGCATTGGAAATACAATGTGTTGTATTTCAGCGACTTCAAGCGTTATACTTGTATCGGTATGACTGAGTTTCCGAGAGCAAAATTAGCAAAAATCATAGAATCGGCAAAATTTTAAGCGGATAAAATTGGTGATATTCACCGTATTTATGCGGTGATTATTTGGCGACTTCACTGCAATTTACTAAATTTGCAGCATGAGAAAGACACAAGGACATAGCGGTTATATCTGGCAGCGGAAGGACTGGCCGGATTTCAGATGGGATGCCGAAGCATTGCTTGAACCAATGAGTCGTTTGAGTCAGCTGCATGGACTTCTGAATGGACGGATGTCTATGCTTGGCTTTAATGAGAAATGCCGGTCGCTGCTATCTGCTATGACCGAGGAGTTGATCAGTTCATCCGAGATTGAGGGAGTGTTGCTCAATCCTAATTCGGTCAGAAGCAGTATAGCACGCCGTCTCGGAATTGAGGATGATGGATTGCTCGTTGAAGACCATTATGTCGAGGGCCTGGTCGATGTGATGCTCGACGCTGTGCGTAACTGTCGAGAACCGCTGACTGATGAACGGCTATTCGGATGGCATGCCGCTCTTTTCCCTCTGGGCAGAAGCGGTATGCACCGTATAACTGTTGCCGACTGGCGAAAGGGAGAAGAACCGATGCAGGTAGTTTCCGGAGCTTTCGGTCATGAGAAAGTACACTATGAGGCTCCGGCTTCGGCTGATGTTCCCGCAGAAATGGAGCGTCTGATCAGTTGGTGCAATAATGCCGGACTGTCGCCATTCATTATGGCGGCTGTGGCGCATCTTTGGTTTGTGACCGTCCATCCGTTTGATGACGGTAACGGTCGTATAAGCAGAACTCTCGCTGATATGCTGCTGGCACGTCTCGACGTCGATTCTGCCCGCTACTACAGTATGTCGGCTGAAATCAACCGAAGCAAGAAGGCATATTACGAAATACTGGAGCGCACCCAGAAAGGCGACCTTGACATCACCGAATGGCTCCTGTGGTTCTTCGATTGTCTTGAAAATGCCATAACGAGAGCTTCAGGCATAATCGAGCGCACATTGGAGAAGGCTGCTTACTGGGACCGTTTCCGGGAAGTTGACATCAACGAGCGACAGCGCAAAGTCATCAACCGCTTATGGGATGGCTTTGAGGGAAAGCTGACTTCCTCGAAGTGGGCGAAAATGTGTAGCTGTTCACAGGACACCGCACTCCGCGACATCAACGACCTTATCTCCAAAGGCATGCTCCGCAACAGCGGAGAAGGTGGCCGCAGCGCCAACTACCTACTCCCGGAGTAATCTGCTACTGCGCCGGGTGGCAGCTTTGCCACCTCTTCCTTTGCAGCCTCCATACTTTCAACTGCAACCGGTTCGTAGCCGGACTTGACAAGCAAGCCTGACATGAGCCGACGGTCGGAGTCGGAGGCATCCACGATTAATACTGTGTTCATAATAAATATATTTAAAGAATGCTTTATTGCATACTTTTCCAGCGTTTATGAGACCAGAGCCATCCATAAGGTTCTTCCTTTATATTTGACGTTAATAGATTTGCGTATTGCTTTGTAGGTTCCCCTTCTTTTGAAAGAGATGCGTCATCACAAATATTGATGAATGTCGCATGATAATGTCCTTTTGATTTTTGTGCGATATTGACATATACTATAGCAGAGTGACTTATACGAGCTAATCTCTCCATCCCGGAATGGAAGAAAGTGGTTTGCCCGAGTAGGTCATATCTGTATTTCATATTCTTATAGCGAGGCCTTTGATCTGCCAGGAACATATATACTCCAGGTTTATTATCCGTACTCATAATATGTCTTGCCACGGATTTATCCCGTATTAATTTCAGACCGAACCGGGAACGGATGCGCACCATAATACGGTCAAACATGGACGATTGCAATTGTTTGTAAATTGCATATGTATCATGTTTCAACACTACAGGCATGAAATTCAACATTTCCCAATTTCCACAATGCCCCATACAGAGTATGACATTGCGGTTATTGTTTATATGCCAGTCTATTAATGCTGTGTTTTCAAATGTCAACTTACGCCTGAGTTTTTTTGGGTGTATGGATATATTTTTTTCAATTTCAGCAAAATATGAAGTGAAGCAGGAATAAAACTTTCCTGCCACACACTCAATTTGTTCATAATTCATCTCAGGAAATGCTCTGACAATATTTTGGACTACCACATTTCTGCGATATCCGACGATACGATACATGGCAACACCAAGCACGTCAGTAATGCCATATAATAATTTCATCGGAAATAGGCTGATAAGAAATAACAATCCGTAAAGGATAGCATCTGCCATATTTTGAAGCGTACCTTTCATTGTTTCATATTCATTTTGCAATTTTTCGTTTGAAAAGTCTATCACCGACATTTTCGATGATGTAATAAATCAAGGGGATTATGATCAATGTTAAAAACATGGAGCTCGTCAATCCTCCAATCATAACCCAAGCCAATCCATTTTTCCATTCTGAACCGGCACCGGAAGACAGAGCGATTGGCAACATTCCAATTATGGTTGCTATTGTTGTCATGAAAATCGGGCGAAAACGTTGTCGCGTCGCCGTGACCAAAGCCTCTTCAGTTTTCATTCCATTGTTTCGCAGGGTCGTTATAAAATCCACGAGCAAAATAGCGTTTTTGGTCACAAGCCCTATCAATACAATCATTCCGAGTATTGTAAAAAGATTAAGTGTGTCCATCGTCATTGCCAATGCGAACAGTGCTCCGATTACAGCGAGCGGAATGGAGAAAAGCACAATTAATGGGGTGATATAATTATCATATAGAATCACCATTATGAAATAAATCAGCATTATTGACACAATAATGGCAATACCCAGAGAGCCAAAACTCTCATCCTGTAATTCAAGTTCTCCATCAGGAATTGTCACTGTGTCGTCAGGTAGGTCAAGATTCCCGATTGACCTCAGTATGTCATTTCCGACATCGCCGGCCGGACGTTTTCCGACTTGGCTACTGAATGTGATACATGGACGTTTGTTAAACCGTTCAAGAATCCCAGAACCATCAAGTTCTTCTATTTCAGCAAACTGCTTCAGTCTTATGGGGTCACCGTGAGTATTCAGTACCATAAGGTTTTCAATGTCCTCCTTTGTCTGACGATAGAATCTGTCATATTGAATGTTTATATCGTATTCCTTTTCATTCTCACGGAATTTTGCATCTGTATTTCCCCTTATGGCATTATTGATAGAGAACCCAAGCACGTCGAGTGATATTCCCAACGAAGCCATTTTCGCCGTATTCGGGATAACTAATATTTCAAGATTCCGCCCTTCATTAGACAATCGGGAATCCATTACACCATCAATATCCTTAATGGCTTGAAAAATTCTGTTCGCTGAAACAAGAACAGAATCCATATTGTTTCCCGTTATTCTAAGCTGGATTGGAGCCTCATCAATATTACCCATTATGTCGGTCATCGCAATCCATATTTTGGCATCCGGGACATTCTTTTGTAAAAATGACCTGACTTCATTAGAAAAATCCACGACTGAAATGTCGCGTCGGTTATGAGGAATAAGCTGAGTCCTTATTTCTATAAGTCTGGTTTGGCTCTTGCCATTTTCCTCCGCACCTACAATGGTGAATACCGATTCAACAACAGGACTGTTTTTTAAGACTCCTTCAACGACACGGGAAATTTCATTTGATTTCTCCAAAGACACATCTCTCGGCAACTCCACTTTAAGAACAAACAGACCTTGATCGCCCAATGGGGCCAGATTACTTCCGATAAATCCGAATATAATCAGACTTAAAGAACCAAAAAGAACAAATCCCGTAGCAATCAATGTTATCAGTTTGTGTGACAACGACCATTGCAAAAGCCTTGAGAACCATTGTGCCAAGAGACTTACCTTGTTCTCAAAATAGTGGATTGCCTTTCCAAAGGTGCCTTGTGGGTTGAACTCATTGATTCGGCCAAACCGGGAATATAGGAACGGTACGATTGTAAAGGAAATCAAAAGGCTGAAAGCGACAGCTATCGCTATTGTCAGGGCAAATTGCCGGAACACGTTTGCAATAGTACCTTGTGCCATAGACACAGGCACAAATACCGCTATCAAGACTATCGTGATAGACAATATGGTTGTCCCGATTTCCGTAATACCGTCGTATGAAGCCTGTATTCGGGTTTTTCCCATCTCCATGTGACGGTGGATGTTTTCGACAACGACTATGGCATCATCAACCAATATTCCGACTACCAGAGACAGAGCCAGTAACGACATGAGGTTCAGGCTAAATCCACATATATACATTGTCAGAAAAGTAGATATGAGGGCCAGTGGGATTGAAACAGACACAATTATCGCATTCCGAAAGCTGCATAAGAACAGAATCATCGATATTGCCACAAGAATTACGGCTATCATCAAGTCGGTTATGACTGAATCCGAGGCAAGTGTTGTAAATTCGGCATTATCGGATGTAATAGTGAATTCGAGCCCATATTTTGCATACGTCGATTTCAGCTCCTCAATATGAGCCCTAACATCACTGGAGATAGCAACTGTGTTCGCCTCAGATGCCCGTCGGACTGATATGCCGATTGAGGAGGCTCCGTTCACTCGGCTGATGTTTTCGCTATCCTTATGACCGTCTTTCACATCTGCGACATCCCCGACTTTAATGGCTGTGCCATCCGGCAGGTGTTTAAGCACGACATTCTCAATATCATATATAGAGTTATATTTACCAAGAAGCCTGATATGATTCTGATGAGTTTTATTCTCGATTTTCCCCGTAGGATAATCAAGGCCGGAGGATTTAATTATCCGGCAGACATCATTAATAGACAGCCTGTAAGCATTCAGCCTTTCAGGATTTATGTTTACCTGAATTTCCCGTTCATTTCCTCCAGTTATATCCACTTGTGCGACACCGGGTATCTGCTCGATTCCGGGCTTTACCACTTTATCAATAAAGTCATAAAACTCGGAACCATTCAAATCAGAGACCGCACCAATTGTCATTATCGGCAAGTCTGACAGGCTAAAATCACTGACAACAGGTTCCTCCACATCATCCGGCAAATCGGCTTTTACCAGATTGAGTTTTCGCTGTACTTCCTGTATGGCTTTATCCAGATCAGCGCCCGACTTCAGATTGATTGTAATAATAGACAATCCTTCCATGGATGAAGAACTTAGATTGTCTATGCCAGATATCGTATAGACCACATCTTCAATTTTTTCAGTAACTGATGTTTCCACTTCATGTGGCCCGGCACCGGGATATGACGTCCTTATCGTTATTACGTCCAGTGTCAGGGGTGGCATCAGCTCTTTCTGCAATCGGAACATTGAGTAAAGTCCCATGATTGTCAGAGCGATAAATGTGACAACAATTACAGACGGCCTATTAATTGACATTCTAACGAGATTCATATCACTTCTCTGTTATGATTATTTTTACTCCGTCTGAAATATTATCATGTCCCGATTTCACAATTGTGTCGTTGACTGATATTCCTTCAGTGATTTCCACATACTGAGATGTCATGATTCCTGTTGTGACTGGCACTTGCACTACACGGGAATTTTTAACAACGTAAACATAAGGGGCGTCCTTTGAACCTGATAAAGCATCCCGACTTACCGAGATCGAGCTGGCAGAGTCCTCTGACTTGAATGTCACTTTTGCAAACATACCTGCGCGCAGACGTTTATCTGTGCTGTTCAGTGCGATTTCTACTGAATAGTAATAACTGTCTGAGCTTGTCGGTGAGATAGTTTTGATTACGCCCCGGATTTTTTCTCCCGGTAAGTTATCTGTTTCAACCACTGCATCCATACCTTCATGTAACTTCATTATATCCTTATCAGGCACATTGACATACAGACACAGAGATGTATCGTCAACTATTTCAGCGACACGGCTTCCAAAAGAGAGTAATGACCCTTCGTCAAAACTCACATCGTTCACAATACCCGTTATGGGAGACTTAATGACAGTATTGGCTTGTTGATGTTTAAGGTCGATAATCCTGCTTTCAATGCCCCTAAGTGCTATCTCGGTATTTTCCAGTTCTTGCAGTGTGACAGCCCCCATAGCTGCCAATCTTTTATAACGATCCACGTCAGTCTGCGCTTTCTGAAGGTCAAGGTATGATAGTCTTAAATTTTCATTGATGACATCATTTTCAATTTGAGCGATGACGCATCCTTTTGTTACCCTGTCGCCCACATCTACTCCCTTTTTCATTACGACACCTTGACAATTGGCTGATACAACAACCTTATTGTCGTAGTCAATGCGTCCGTTTAGAGTAATGTTTTCACTCAAATCCCTATATTCCGGCTGCTCTGTGGTAATAGGGATTGCCATGTCCTCGACAAGCGATAATTGTGGAAGCTGGTCCTGTGACTTCTTATTGTCGGCGAGTTTATAAAATATCCAGCCACTGATAATGACGGCAACAGCAATGGCTATGGTCCATTTCCTATATTTCATATGCTATTGTTTCAAATAATATTCTGTGAGATTTCCATTGCTTTTCAAGCACTCAACTTCCGCCTTCTTATATTGTATCAATTGGGTTATGTAACTCATACGGGATTCCAACAAGGAGGTTTCGGTTTCAAGCACATCAGTAATGTCTGACAGTCCCTCATCGTACAAAGCCAATGTCTGCCGATAGGCAGTTTCTGCAAGAGTGATGTTATCCGACTGCATATTCATCAGTTCTCCAGCCACGGATAAACTCGTTTTTGCATTTTGGAAATTGGCTGATAAAGTCTGCTCCGTTTCCAATAAAGTCTGTTCCAAATTATTCATTCCGGCCTTATGCTTACGGATTTGACTTCTCCTTGAGAAACCGTCGAATATAGGCACAGTGAGTCGCAAGCCTATAATGGCAGTTTTATACCACGGATCTTTCGACAACCTGAATTTGTCTGATTGAAATTGGTATCCGGCAGACGCAAACGCAGATAAAGAAGGCAGATATTGCATCTTTCGTCCCTGCATTTCCAATGCCAATATCTGTTGTTGTTTGTTCAGGACACTAATCTCTGTCATTCTTTGAGGATGGAATTCATCGAGTATTAGGTATTCATCTGATTTTGCAATTATCTCGGAATTGTCTATCGCGAAGGAATCCTTCAACGGGACACCTAATAGAATCTTAAAGTACGCCATCTGTTGCGACAGAGTATTACCGACATTAATAGCATTCGATCTCAGATTAGTCAGATTGATTTTGACCCGGTTCAGGTCCAACACTCTGGTAATGTTTTGTTGTACACGCTTTTCCATAAGTCGGTATAATGAATCCTGCATGGATATGATTTGTACAAGGCATTCCAGTTCAGACGTGGTTTTCCTTATATCATAATATGTCTGACATACATTATACACGACTTCCTCTTTTGTCAATGAGGATTTAATCTTTTCAAGCTCTAATCTGTTCCGGGCAATTTTAATTCCGGCGAATAATTGCGGGGAGAAAACCACCTGTTCCGCAATAACCGAAAATTCAAGCTCGTTTTTGGATCCCATTTGTACCGGAATTTGTGTACCGCTCTGCCCGATAAGTTCTCCCGGTAACATAGTTGTCGGGAGGATAAGCGAGTGATTCAGATCTCCGGTCGCTTTTATTTGAGGATATAATCCCGCTTTGGCTTCAGAAACAGAATATTCCGCTTCATTTTCGGCATATCGGGAGCGTTTGGACTCATAACTGTTGTTGACTGCGAAATCAATACACTCGGCAAGGGTATAAGTCGTTTGCTGTGCCTTGACACTTGCAGAAACCGACAGTATGATGCCAATTAAGACTAATATTCTCATTTACCGAAATTATACTTGACGCCGACAGATACGTACGGCGATACCGAGAAGTAATAATCATTGTCTCCTGCAAATATTCCTTTCAGTGTCCTTTCGCTGAATGAAGCGGGGCGGTATAGATTGAGTCCGGCCATCGCTATGACAGAAACACCGCTTTTTCTCAATTTTATTTCAGGCCGGAAACCTGTGACAATGTACTGATGCGAGAATATCATATTTTTCCCGTCTTTCTTCACCATGGCTACCTGCCCGTTCATTTCCAGTGCGTATGCGAGTTTGAACCAGTCGTTGAACTCATAGCTGCCGGCAATATCAAGCCCGTCGATAAGTTCTGCCGATATGTCAAACTTGCCGTTCAGATCCCAGTTGAGATAAACGGCCGGAAATACCATCGGGTAACCAAGAGAGCTATTCAAGGCCAGACCACCGCCGACCGACAGATTGGGGCGGATATGGCAGATAAACACAAGCCCCGCACTACCGAGAACATTACGTAGTCTGACTTTTGAAAGATCTGCCGTAGGAGAAAAAATCCCGACGCCGAGACTGGCCCGTAAAGACCATTTGTCGCTAATGGGACGCATGTGAAACACCCCGGCTTGTAGATCCATGATTTCGGAAACCATGTAGTCGGTGAAATTCTGATTGTTCAGAGATGTGTAAGAGCCACCGATGCCAATACCCCATATTGTCGGGCGTCGGCCTTCCTCAGCTCGTACTGAAAGGGGCATGCTGAACGATGCCTGCACCACAGCGGCCGATCCTTTTGCGTCGCCTATGCGTTCGCTTGGTTTCTCTCCCGGAGGAAGATAATAGTAGCCGGAGTTGCCAAAGAACTCTGATTTCAGGGAGATTTCCTGCCCCATGGAGCGCATGCTCCCGATTAAGGAGAACACGACTGTCAGTGATAACACAATTGCTTTCATTATGATGATGTTACATTTATTTTGGCGCAAAAGTAACATCTGTGGAGTAAGCATGAAAGAGAATTGTGACGGGGTTAAGAATCTGATGTATGGAATGTAAAACAAGAGGCATGGATTTTTCCACACCTCTTGTTTCCGGAATATTCAGACTGATTCTAATCCCGCTCTGTCATACCGTCCATCCACCTGAGAAAATCAGGGACCCTCACTCGGCTGACAAGCACTTCATGCGGACAGACTGGGCTGAAGGTCAGTTTCAACCGGCTGTTGAAATATTTGCAGACATCTTTGATTGCCTTGACATTGCCTATGCAATTACGTGATACCCTGAAAAAATGTTGTCTGTCCAGCATTCCTTCCAACTGGTCGAGCGTATAGTTTATATAGTGGCGCCTGTCATTGAAGGTGTGCAGGAATGTAAGTCCGTCTTCGCTATAAAAATGTGCCACATCTTTCGTTTCGATATAGCTGTAACTGTCACCCGAAGATATAAGAAAGCGATTCTTTTCTCTTGGAGGCAATAAGCTTTCAATCCATCTCGGATCTTTTATCTCGGACCGGGAATGGAATATATTTTCAAACTTATCCAACGCTTTTTCCAATTCGACATCGTCAAACGGTTTCAGGAGATAATCAACGCTGTTCAGCTTGAATGCCCTGATTGCGTGTTCGTCATAGGCTGTGGTGAATATTATGGGGGTTTTTACCTCTACATGGTTGAATATCTCGAAGCAACTGCCATCTGCCAACCGTATATCCATCATTATCAAATCCACATCACACTCCTTCAGATACAGAATTGTGTCAGTGACTGTCGTGGTCCACTTGACAATACTGTACCCGGGGCGGCATTTGTTAATCATACGTTTCAGCTCCTCGTATGCAAATCTCTCGTCTTCTACAATAAGGCAGTTCATCTCTATTCTATATAAGGTATTTTGACTGTGAATGTTTCTCCGTCGTCAGAAACGACAATCCGGCGACCGTGAAGCAGATACTGGCGCGACAGATATTCCAATCCGATGCCGCTCTTGTCGGTCTCGGCGCAAAGTCTTATAGTGTTCCTGATTTCTATATACTCCGGTCTTATATCTATGCTTATAATCAGTGGAGCGTCTTTAGTTGCCACGTTATGCTTGAATACGTTTTCAACCAACAGTTGTAAAGTGAGCGGTATAATCTGTTTATGACCGCAATTCACCAATTTGGTCACTCTGAATGTAAATGCATCCTCGAATCTCATTCTCATCAGAAACATATATGAATCCAATGCGTCGAGGTCTTCATCAACTGAGACAACAGCACGACGGTGAAGTGACAGAATGTAGCGATAGGTCTTCGAGAGTGACTTGGTGAACTTGTTGGCGTTGTCAGGATTTATAAATATCAGCGACGAAAGTACGTTGAGAGAGTTGAACAAGAAATGAGGATTAATCTGGGCCCTCAATGTTTCATGCTCAAACATCAGTGCCTCCCGCTTTGCCTTTTCCGAATTCGTAACGGCTTTCTGTTCCGATTTGAAATAATATATCAGCTCCAGTACCAGAAGAATAGGGATATTGTTGGTCATGGCAAATACAAATTTAAGAAGGAACGACGGACTGCCGGTCTCCGGTATAAGCATGACATTGTATATCAGGAAACTGAACAACCCCAGAACGCAAACACTCACAAGACTGACCCCAATAAGATCAGCCAAAATTCGTAACAATACATTCCGGGAATATGGGATATATCGGTTCAATAAGTACAGCAGTCCGTAATCAGCGATGCACATGGCTATAATCACTACATAATGTGAAAATAGCTGACCGACAAAATCGCCTCGGAGGTTTTCGCCAATCATGATACTGCCGAAAAGCATCTGACACAAAGCATATAGCAATGTGGCAGAAAGAAATATGAGCAGATGAGTGATATTCGATTTCTTCATTATTTCCATATGCAAAGATAACCCTTTAATATGAAATATATTGTAGAAGACGTTGACATTCCGGTGAACTTTATTTTTTAAGGGTTGAAATTAATCCTCGTCAGAGCCGATTTTACATCGTCGTAAATAGCTTAAATAAAATCCGCAAATTTCAGTGGCGATATTTGCGGATTTTACAAGATTAAATATGTAATGGATGAGAACTCGGCCCCTGTGAATTTAGATTTCAGTTACATCTCTGTCGTGTAATTAGATAATGTGTAATATATTATGACAACAGTCAGCATTTCTGCTGTTGGAATGGCAAGCCATATGCCGCTCTCACCCAATAACGACGGCAGTATCAAAAATGTCGGGACAATGAATATAATGCCTCTCAACATGGTGTAAAGGATTGAACGCCATGACATCGAAGACAAACTTGTACTCGCAATGAAAGCACTTCTTGAAAGCTCAAACATGTCCGTTAAAAACATAACCGACCGCCTACATTACGAGGACTCGTCACATCTATGCAAAGTATTCAAGCGACATACAGGAATGTCCCCCAGCCAATTCCGTAAATCACAGATAAAACAGACCTGACAAAGTTACAATGTTGGATTCCTTTGTATAAGCTCAATAGTCCGGTTGAGCAGGGCGTTCTCGCGCTTGATGTGGTTGTTTTCGCTTACCATAAAGGATATTGTTATAACAGCGACAAAGGCAATAAGGAACATGATGAACCATTTGGTATATTTGTTCATCTTGAACGTATTGAGGAAGGTGTCGAGCTTGGAGCAGCCTTTACCATCGTAATCGCATTTCTGAATGTAACGGTTCACGGTGAAGAATGAGATACGTTTGCCGGCATTCTTTTCGGCTGAGGTAATGCGCTCTTCTATGTCAGTGAGCTTAATCATCATTTTTTCTTGGTATTGGGTGAATTGCGATTTGGTCGTGAGGTCAGGATATGCCTTATTCCATGAAATCACAAACATATTAACTATAAGGTCGCGAATGGCATTATTATGTTTATTAGCCCACTCTTTGAGTTCTGCCATGAATTGTTTGTGGTTGAATGATGGATTGCTTTCTGTCTTGTGAATAGAAGACATTGACTCCAGTGCTTCAAGCCGTTTGGAAAGTTTCTGTAGGTCTTGTTGCACACCTTTAATGTCGCTTTGGAGAGTGGCAATTACTTTCTGATAGTATTCATCTTTGGATGCCATGGCAGTTACATTTTGAATTTATAGGATGTGGTTTCTTCTTCGATATGGTCGTCGATGCGTTCCCAGCTGCGGCCTCGGCGACCTACCTCATGTTCCCGATTAGCGCCTCGGGAACCGCTTGTGTTGCCGATTAATGGGCGAAGGCTGGCAAGTATCTCGACATAACGGACAATAGGGATATATACAATCTTCCGTTCCCTGATAAATTCCGGTCGGGATACTATCTCCGGATTCAAGTCATATTTTCCTAATTGCTTGGATAGGTTGCCATAGGTGTATTTACCATGCTGACCGAGTTTTGAACCGGAGATGCGGAAACCGTCATGCTCGTATGCCACGCCACGGATTCTTCCGGTATTCTCGTCAGTGCAGAATGACAAAGTCACGCCATCCTGTTCAAGCAGACGGGCAAATGTTTCCCAGTCTTTTGAGCGGGCGAGGTTATCAAGAACGATTTTTCGGATATACAGTTTCTCTGCTTCATACCTTCGGAGCCTGTCTGGATTTATCCGCTGTGAGCGACTGCTACCGAAGATAAGACCGTGGCGCTTCTTTATGCGTCGGCAGGCTTCCTCATTTCGGAATCTCTCATTACTGTCAGATATGACAAATCCATCGTTGGCGATACGGTTGAAAACGAGGTGACAGTGTGGGTGCTCTTTGTCGAAGTGACGCGCAATGATATACTGGGTGTTCTCCGGATCTATCCCCATCTCGCGCATCCATTCCTCGGCGAGCTGAGCCATGAAGCGGTCACCGTCCTCATTGTCGGGGAAGCGCGCGATGTCTTCCGGCGAAAAAGCTATTGATATGTGCTTGACAGGTTTGACCAGATGGTGAAGCCTGCCGTTGGCATCGGGCGTGCGAAGCTGCGCCTGAAAGCTGTCGGCAATCGTGCGGTTGTCAACTAATAGTACGCCGTTAGAGCCGATGACACGCGCCGTTTTTTCTTTGACATTGTTGGCGTAGTTGACAATGCCGGAGAAGTCCACTCTGGATTTAATCTTGGCTATCATAATTGTCGGATATTTCGTTTAACAGGTTGTTGAATAATTGGACATTGTTATTTCGTTCTTTGATTAATTGGTCAAATGATATTGGTTACATCGTAACTCGACATATTGGTTCTTGGTATCTTGATACATTGGTTCATTGAACAATGGTTAATCTAACCAAGGTGTCGATATTCCGGTCATCCAAGTTTCCGAAGAACCCCGGTGATAAAAGCTACGATGTTCTCTATATCGTGCCTCACATTAGCTCCGAGATGCATTGCTCTGGTAATCTGGTTAAGGTTGTTCCCGACATTCCGGATTTCGCTGATAGCATTCATCTCTTCTTTGGTAAGAAGGATTGTAGTATCCTGGTTCATGGCTGCACGGTGAACATACTGCGCCACTCTCAGACCGCACTCGTCGGCAGATGCCTTAACATAGATATAGTCAACCGGGCTGAACATTACCTTCACTGCATGATTCTTTTTCTTATAGTCGGGAAGCGCCGGACGGCTAACCTTTACCCATAAATGGGGTATCTATTTGATTTTCAACAAGTTAACTAAAATTGCAATCACTTGAGATTCAGGGCTTTAGCCTACTTGTGGGTAAAGGATAGCGCCGGACGGCCTCCCTTATTCTTGTTGTTGTTTTCCATTTATTCCTCGTTTTAAGCTGCCGAAGGCGGCGTTTGCAAGGTTTTGAGGAACTCGAAACACAACCTTGCAACCCAATCTTCACCACCATTTCACGGCAACTGCGGTTCGTCTTAAAAATTTCTCGTAAGCAATAGCTTTCTTAAAACTGTTGATTTGTTGAATGTTTTGGCTAATAGCCTTATGTGCTTTTATTTACGCTCTCAACAACTGCTCAACAGACTCTCTCGGCTTTTTGAACTTTAAGGGAAAGAAAAAATAAAATTCTTTTCCCTTTAAGCCCTCATCTTTGATGAGGAATCGTTGAGCGTTTGTTGAGGTTGTAAGTATTTGATTATTACTTGTAACAATATATCTTTCTCAACAATTCAACAGATTTATAGAGTATCAAGAAAAGATTTTGTCACCGTATAGAAGCGACCCGTCCGGCTGGAGGACGAATAGCCTCCCGGTTGCATCGCATTCAGTTCCCATCGCTGATAGGTCAATGCGTTTGCGGCATGTGGAAGATGCCAGCACTCCTGGACGATGTTCCTGAGTTGAGATTTCTCGGCTTTGACGTTTGAATAGTTCAGGATATTCAGAATATCGTTGAGACAGAAGCAGACTGTATCGGTTTCAGCTGACAGCATGATGTCGCGCAGCAGTTCAATCAGCTCCACTTCCAGTCGATTTCGGTTAGAGCGGATTATGCGTTTTAACGCTTCGGTTTCAATAGTCTTGGTGTCAAACCACATGCGACTGCGCTCCTTCGATACTAATGTGCGTTGAGTGAGATAACCGAGGAATGCAGGTATCTCGGTTCGCAAATGTCCGAGAAATCCGGTATCGTCATACTTCAGTGGCTCTATCTTGCGAACCCAGTATCTCGTTTCTCCAGGGTCAATGAGCACTGGAGTCCTTTCGTTGTTGGAACACATAACGAACTTTGCAAAGAAACAGATTTCGTCACGGTCTTTGCCTTTGGCTTCGGCTTTGTAGGTCTTTGCCGTACTCAGATTCTTCAGTCGCTCGGAGTCTTCGCGACGGGTGAGTAGAGCTTCGTCAACCATGACAAGCAGTTTTCCCGCCCAGTCGGAGTTGAACTTGCTGCGGAAATCCTCGTTGGTGTTGAAAGTCGCATTATCCTCGAATATGGATTTGAGGAAGTTAAGAAATGTCGTCTTGCCTGTATTCCGTTCCTCTGAAACCAACAGCAGTATCGGCAACTTCTGGCGCGGTTGCAGATAAAGCAATTGCAGATAGTCGAGGCCGAGTTCATACTGTTCTCCGAAGATATGGGCAACAAGCCTCTCTATATGCTTCCATGAGCCTTCTGCCGGCAGATGGGATATAGGCTCATAGATATTGTAGAAGCCTTTGACCTCTCGAGTGTAACCGACATGGACAGGCACAGTGCAGAAACCATTGTAATGTGGTATGGTTTTCAGATACTTCTTGCCATAATCGAATGATATGGTCTGCTTATCCCATCTCAGACGCTTGATAGCGATTGAGCCGTCAGGTTGTGGTTGGGCTACGACTTTATAATATGTCGTTCCCACACGGATGAACGGAGTCGCTTCCGGATCTCCGTTCATAATTGAGATTTCCTGCTGCTCCATATCACCATCCGGATTTAGGCTGACGTTTCATGCCTGATTTCATTTCGGCCAGAATCTCGTCAGTGGATTTGGTTCCCTCCGAAGCATGCTGCTCCTGCCATGCAATCAATTCGGCAGGACGGAACTCAAGCATTTTGCCCACCTTATAGTGAGGAAGAATGCCATCGCGTACCATGTGGTAAATTGTGGATTTCTTACGGCGCAATATTTTACACGCCTCGTCTATGCCGACAAGACGGTTGTCCGGTTCAGCCTTGCCGTTGCTGCTTATGAGCTCCTTAACGGTGTCTCTCAGATTCCGGACTTCATTGATCAGACTGCTTACCATCTGAGGCAGCGAGTCAAAAGAAAGTTTTTGGTCGTCCATAACTATTTGCTTTTAGAATTTGCCGCAAAAGTATTGCAATCGACAATGGTGAACCGGTGAGTGACGAAGTTATTTGGCTGATATGCACGGTTTCACCGACTTTTAACACATCCCGAGCTTTTGAGCAAGAGGGAAAGGAATCAAAGGCCGGTTAGGTTCGATTTTCGGTAGTGTAAAGGCTCCTTCTTCAGATGAGAGCTTCTTCGCTATCGTGCTCGTCTCAACCTCTGACAACAATAGAGGGAATTGCGATTTTAGGAATACAGCCATCTCAGAGTTGTTTTTCGGAAGTCGTTTCACCATATTCCATCCACAGTGATAAATGTCGTGAGTCGTAATCTTTGAGATCCGTCGGTTTACCGCAGGCTTCAAATTCGTTTCCCCGAGAATGAAGGCTTTTAGGTTGCTTTCAAGAAGAATCAGCTCGTCATCGGTGAGAACATTTGCGAATGTGCCGAGAGTATAGTCTATAATCTCTCGGACTTTAGGAGAGTCAAGTGGGGATGACGGTTCAGGCTCTGTAGGCTGTTTGTCAGTTGCCTGTTCAGATGCAGACGTCATCCTCTTCCTGAATGAATAGGCTGCATGGATTTGCCTCGCATTAGGCAAGACAAAGAAACGGATGCCGTACTCGAAAGAGAAGTACCCAAGAGTGAGCAATAGAAAATTTGTAAAGCATACATAGATTGTAGCTGAAACAGGCGCTCCGTGCTCGACAGTGGTATAACTTGTCGCCAAAGCTTTTCCTGCAATGCAGATAAGAGCTACAGTTCGGATGGCATTTATGTGAGTTGTCATTAGAATAAAAGAATTTTATATCATTTTATTCTGCAAAAGTATAATACAACGATTGCTAAAAACGAAATGCACTACAATAATTTATCCGATTCTTGCCGTTTTTAACATTTGCTGTTAAGATTAGTAACTATTCAGCCAAAGGTAAGGTATG
>LUJS01000014.1 GCA_001689495.1 Bacteroidales bacterium M8
CATCTACACAGGTTTTTTACCATGCCCCATGATTGCCCGACCATGAATATCCATTACCAAGCATGCGATAGGTTTCAACGAGTATGGCATTGTCGTTATTCTGTTTGCCATGCTCTATTGCCTTATCCGCGAGTTCTATGCATTTATTTAACTCTCCCTGATACAAATACGCCCTCGCAAGGTCAATTCCGGCCCAGTCGGTATATATATTCTCGGGGGCGAGCTTGAAATTGTCGTATGAGAGGGTGTAGTAATGCAACGCGCTCGACCAGTCGTAGAGTCGGTCGAATCCATCGGCGATGGTGCGGTAGACGAGTCCGAGCAGCAGGTGGTCTGATGTGGCGAGGGCATGTTTCTCGGCACGGAGGCCATCGACTATCGACTGTTCGTAGCGCTGGTGATAGTTGTTGACAACAGACGACATATAGAATGCCTCGGCCTTTTCGGCATGGGTGCCGTGCGTGGCGTAATAGTCAGTGCCAATGGCGATGAGCGAGTCGTCATATACAGGCACGTAGGCCAGATGCCGCGCGCGGGTCAGCAGCACGGCATGCCGCGCCCGCGCGGCGTCGGTGCGGAGGGTGGCGGGGTCGATGGCGTCGAGCAGGGCGATGGCCGAGTCGGGCGCCGACATCATCAGCGAGTCGGCACGATTCATCGCCTCGCCGACCCGGCGGGGAGTGCAGCCCTCGATGCCGAGACAGACGAGAACGGCGAGAGCGAGTATGTATATCAGTCGTCGCATAATTCCTGACACAAAGTTAGGCAAAAAAATGCGGCAGCAGAAATATTCCCAAAAAAGATTCACGGCCCCGGCAGGATTTATGCGGCTTATATTTGGTCCCTCACTCCAGAGAGCCCTTTCGCCGAGGCCGTGAATCAAGGTTTATGTCGTTTTCCAGTCGTAGAGACGTAGGTAGTTTGCCGCGCACCTACGGCGCGCCGTTGGGTGGGGTGCCGTTTCCCGGGGTTACGCACACCTATGGCGTGCTCACCCCGGGCTATTCCCACCCGACCGCCACGCGGTCGTTCACGCCCCACGGGGCGGATGGGCGTTTGGCCACCGCGTGTATGGGGTGCCACCCGCCCCGCCTTGTGCGGGGCTTGGGAACGTAGCCCCGAGGCAAGCCTCGGGGTGGACGGCCTTCCCCACCAATCCGGCCCCCGAATGGGGGTCGGGGAATACTCGCCCGGGCGGAGACGAATCGGAATTATCGGGTCGTTTTCACGGTTGCAAAGTTACAGCCTATTTTTGGATTAGGCTCAATTTTAAGGCCATAATCATTTGTCTTTTTTCTTTGTTTTTGCCAATGTAATCCACTGTAAATAAATAGCATACAAAAAATAGGCTTCTTTTTTATTTGTTCTTGTCGTAATTACAATATGAAAACCGACTGATTTACGGTAAAAAGAAACTCGTCAGAGGGGATTCTGACGAGTTCGTTCAACTTAACAGTTTGATGTATTTTTCCGGATCGGCTATGCCCGATTCTCTGATTCTTCTTTTTAGCCTCGCCTTGCGGTTGTAGACTGATTCAATCTTATCCTCGTTAAGCAATAATGCTATGGAGTTGGTGGAGAAGCCAAGCAGGGTATAGAGGAACAATAGATAGTCTGGAGTCTTGATGTCAGGCAAATCAGTCTTGAATTCTGCAACGATATTGTCGTATGCACGGTCTGCGATGGACTGCAATTCGGCTATCTTTTTCGGATTGGAAGACATGTCGCCAATCAGCCTGTCGACTTTTTCGGATATGAGTTTCCTGTTCCTCGATGAACTTTCGAAAAGAGTACGGCAAAGCGAGTCAATTTCGGCAAACCTAGAGGCAAACAATTCCCTTATATTACGGTTGGCTGCATCAAGTTCTTCATTGCGGAATATGATTGTCTTTTTGAGTTCCTCGGCAAAAGATATGTTCTTCTCCATTTCGAGTCTATGTGCCCTTAATTTCTTTGAGATGAAGAACGACATGATCGCCATGACGAGCAACAGGGCCGTTATGACGAGCCCTCTCCATATTTTGGTCTTTTCAAGCTCCATCTCTAGAATATGCCTTTCGTATTGATGATGCTCCGACAATGCTTTGTTGAAGTTCTGATTCAATGAAGACACAAGCACGCTATCATTCATATTCAGATACTTGCGTGTACTCTCATATGCAAGTCTGTAATCGCCTTCGTTTTCAGCGGTTTCCGTAAGCAACATAAGGGCCTCCGCACTGGATTTGTCGGGCATGAGATTGTATATTCTCCGGGCCTTGTCGGTCTTGCCGGTTTGTAGACAGGCATTGCCGAAATGATATATTGCATTTGTCGAATAATTCAGATTATTCGTCGAGTCAAGTTTCTCGTAAATGCCGATAGCCTTGTCATATTCATTGAGATAGCAATATGATTTGGCCAGAATCAAATATGAGTCAGCCAGATACTGATTGCCATTTTTTCCGGTTATCGAATCTATAAGCTCTATAGCCGATTGTTTTGAATGTTCGAAAAGATTGTTGTTGATATATGCCGATGCCAGACAGAGCTTGGCGTAATCCTTGAATGCCTGCTGGCCTGTCAATCCATAAAGACTATCGGCCATCACGGCATACTTGAGCTCCTCGGCGTTACGATAGGTCTTCTGATATAGCGATGAGATCTCCCCTGCGTTTCGGGCTGACCAGAATGGGTCGTCGAGGGTGCGGGCGAGGTCGAGGCTGCGGGTGAAGAGGACGAGTGCGCGTGGATAGTCCTTGGCGTTGTATGCCACTCGTCCGTGATAGAACAGGCTCAGCATCTGCGAGCGGGTGTCGGACGTGCGGGCATAATAGTCGTCGGCAATCGAGATGAGCGAGTCGTCGGTGACGTCGACATAGTTCTTGTCGAGTGCCTGAGATAGCAGCAGCGCATGGCGTGCCCGCGCGGCGTCGGTGCGCAGGGTGGCGGGGTCGATGGCGTCGAGCAGGGCGAGGGCCGAGTCGGGCGCCGAGGTCATCAGCGAGTCGGCACGATTCATCGCCTCGCCGACCCGGCGGGGAGTGCAGGCGCTGAGGGCCGTGAGCGACAGCAGGATGGATATGACGACTATGCGGGTGGTGCGGAGCATGGGGAATGTGGAGGGTGCGGGGTTAACGCCCGCCGGGGATGTGGCGATATTGGTCCATGGCCTTGTGATAGGTCTCCATGACCTGCTCGGCAAAGGTGCGGCGGTCGAAGCGGCTGATCCAGCGCCGGCCCTCGGCCACCATCTGCCGGCGCCGTGCGGGGTCGGAGAGTATGGCCTGTGCGGCGTCGGCAAACTGTCGGGGCGAGTCGGGGCTGACATAGAATGCCCCGGGGCCTCCGGCCTCTTCGAGACATGAGCCCGTGGCGGCGATGACGGGCGTGCCCGAGCCGATGGCCTCGAGCAGCGGCAGGCCGAAGCCCTCGTATCGCGACGGATAGGCGGCCACCTGTGCCATGGCATAGAGTGCGGGCAGGTCGGCTGTGGGCACGCCGTGGAGGCGCATCACCCTGTCGGCGAGGCCGAGGGCGGCTATGCGGCTGTCGAGCATTCGGCCATAGCTGTTACGCTCTCGCCCCACGGTGACGAGGCAAACGTCGGGCGGGAGCAGGGGGAGGGCCTCGACGGCGAGGAGCTGGTTCTTGCGCTGTTCGAGGGTGCCGACGCTGACGATGTATCGCTCGGGCAGTCGGTATCGTCCCCTGACCTCGTCGAGCATGGCGGGGGTGACGGGGCGCGAGAAGATGGGGTCGCATCCCTGATAGATGACGTCTATCTTTGACTCGGGGATGCCGTAGAGCTCGATGAGGTCGGCGCGAGTGCGCTCGCTGATGGCGATGACGCGGGTGGCGGCACGGGCCGCGCGGCTGAACTTGAAGTCGTAGAGCAGGCGGTCGGCGGGCTTGTAGTTGTCGGGGATGCGGCGGAATATCAGGTCGTGAATAGTGACCACCGAGGGTATGCCGGCCTTGTGGATGTCGAGCGGGAGTTCGTTGCTCAGGCCGTGATATATCTCCGCCCCCTCGCGGCGCAACTGCGGGGCCAGTCCGCCCCAGTGGCGCCACAGGCCCGACAATAGCCGGCCGGTGGAGGTGTCGGGCGTCACCGTGCGCACTCCGGGCAGGTCGCATATCGCGGGCCGGTTGCGCGGCGGTCGGGCCGAGCACAGCAGATATTCGTTTTCGGGATATGCCTCGGCGATTGCGCTGACGGCATATCGGCTGTAGTTGCCCAGTCCGGTGTGGTTGAAGAATGCCCTTTTGGCGTCGAATGCTATGATCATGTCTGCTGTGTATATGCGTGGGTGTCAGCGCCTGTCGAGGTCGCTGTAGATGGATTGGAGCATGGCCCGCATGAGACGGATGCGGCGCGGGTCGTCGTCGCCCTCGATGATGCGGTCGAGCTGGGTGTCGAGGGTGGTGTGCCCCTCGTCGTCGGCTATCATGATGCCGTTCTGGAATATGTGCAGCCCGAAGGGACGGGTGTAGGTGTCGGCCAGCACGTCGCGGCTGTAGGGGAAATGGCCGTGGTCGATGCCCATCTGTCCGAGCAGGGTGGCGGCGATGTCGGTCTGGCTGACGATGGTGCCGATGACGGCCGGGGCGTCCACGGCGCCACCTGCGAGGAGCAGCGGGATGTGGGAGTGGCGGCGATAGTCGGTGACCGGCTCGGGCAGGTTGAGGCTGTGGTCGGCCACGACGATCATCAGCAGGTTGTCCCACAGGCCCGATGCCTTGAGGCGGTCAGCCAACCGGCCCAGACAGTGGTCGGTGTATGCAAAGGCGTTGTCTATCCTGTCGTCGAGGCCCGAATATGGGACATCGAACGGCTCGTGCGAGCTGAGTGTCTGCAGGGTGACCATCCACGGCTCGCTGCCCGCGGCGGTGAGGCGCTGCATCTCGTCGAACGTACGCTCCATGACCGGGCCGTCGTGCACGCCCCACTTGCACGCGGGGGCCGACGAGGGGAAGTCGCTCTGGCTGACCAGCGTGTCGTGGCCCGAGGCGAGATAATAGTCGTTCTTGTGCATTATGGACAGGTCGCCGCCGTGTATGGCTACGGTGGTGTACCCGTTGTCGCGCAGCGTGCGGGCCAGCGCGGGGAGGCCGGGGAGCTTTCGCGTGTGGCGTATGATGCTGGTGGTGGGCTGGGCGGGGTATCCGCTGAGTATGTTGACCAGTCCGCGGTCGGTGCGGAAGCTGCCCGCGGTGCATCGGGTGAAGACGACACCCTCTGAGGCGAGTGCGCCGAAACAGGGCGTTACGCCCGGCTTGCCTCCGGTGGCCTCGCAGAATCCGGCACCGAAGCTCTCCCATATCACCACCAGTATGTTGGGCCTGTCGGTCTTGAGCAACCGCCGCTCGGGCGTACCCGAGACAGGTAAGAAGCCGTCGAGAATGGCGCGGCACTCGTCGTCGGGGAAAAACCGGAACGAGTCGGCAAAATCGTCGCGCGTGGTGAGCGAATATATCATCTGGAATCCCGGATTGAGGGCCCAGTGGTTGAGGAACTGATTGCCGCTGAAATAGACCACGCTGGGGTTGCGCGGACGTATGCCCAGACCGCGGGTGATGATGAAGAGCCCCGCGCCCGTGAACACAAAACAGAGGACGATGACCAAATATCCCCACCACTGCAGGGCATCGGGCATGGCGCACAGGCTCAGGGCGAGCCTCGTGGCGCATTGGGCTACGGCGAAGAAGGTGGCCGAGACCGCAATCCAAGCCGCGAGGGCCGTGGCCAGATACAGCCCCGAGACACTGGCGGTGGCGCCGCGCAGCGAGTGCAGGTAGGCGAAGACGGATGAGTCGATCTTGAACTTCCAGAAACTGTAGAGCACTGTGTCGGCGGTGACCAGCAGTCCAACGGGCAGGGCCAGCAGGATGTTGAGCACGGTCATCACCGTGAGGCACCCCGAGCCCGGAATGAGCGCGCACGCAGTCGCGGCCAACAGCACCGGCATGGCCAGATACGAGGCCATGACGGCGTCAGACACGAGGCCGTGGCGATAGACCTCGGCGGTGTCGCGCAGGGTCAGCGGCCGCGCGCTGAGACGGCGGTTGAAAATGGCGAAGAGCGGTTTCTGCAGCAGTGCGAACCACAGCAGGCATCCTGTCCACCACAGGACGGTGAGTATGACGGGCGACAGCATCACTCGGCATCGTGGTTAGAGGGGGCACCTTTCATGGCAGCGAGCACCTTGGCCACGATCATGTCGGGCGAGATGCCGTGCATGCACTCGAAGTGTTCGCGCGGGCATGTAGGCTTGCCGGCCACCGAGCATGGCTGGCACTCGAGCCCGAGGCACACGGCGTTCTCCGGATTCTGGCGATAGGCCATGAAACCGCACGCGGGTGTTGTGCTGCCCCAGACCGACACCACGGGGGTACCTGCGAGCGAGGCCAGATGCTGGTTGGCCGAGTCCATGCTGACCATGGTGTCGAGCCTGCTCATCAGGGCTATCTCCTCCTCGATGCCATACTTGCCGGCCACCGAGACGATGCGCCTGTCGTCGTTGGCCCAAGCGTGCAGGTCGTGGGCCTCCTGACCCCTCGACCCGAACAGATAGACGTTGACCCCCGCAGCGGCCAGCTTGCGGGCCACGGCGCGAATCAGTTCGGGGGGATATGTCTTGTTGTAGTATCTGGCAAAGGGAGCGATGCCCACGGCGGGGTGCGCGGGCTCGAACGGAGGCACGGCGGGGACGGTCTCGAATAGCGAGCGGAACGTCAGCTCGGCCTGATAGCCCAGGCGGGCAAACACATCGGCATAGCGGTCGCAATAGTTGCGCTGGGGAGTCTTGTCGCTGAACAGCCGGCGCCGCTCCGAGCGGGTCTTGTCCACCATGGCCACGCGCACTCCGCGGACCAAGAACCAAGCGTCGATGACCCACGAGCGCAGCACGTTGTGAAGGTCGGCCACCGACTCGGGCCTCAGCTTGGCCAGTTCGCCGAGCAATTTCAACGTGCCCGCCGGGCCCTTGTGGCGGCCGCCGAGGTCGGCCTGCACCACATTGACGTTGGCGGGGGCGTTGATGAACAGCCGGGCAAAGAAGGGACGTGTCAGCACGTCGATCCTGAGCTCGGGATAGCGGCGCGCCACCGAATAGATGACCGGGATGGTCATGGCGACGTCGCCGAGGGCCGAAAGCCTGATTACCAGCATGTCAGAGAGCCTTGAGATAGGCCTCGACGCCGGCGATGTCCTTGCGGTTGTCGACGCTCAGGCTCTTGCAGTGACAGTTGTAATAGTAGATGGGCTGGTGGTTTTCGAGAAAGCGGAACGAGTCGTTCTCCTCGATCTTCTCGATGGGGCCGCGGGGGGTATTGTGATAGAAGTCGAGAGCCTTGCGGGTGAACGCGCCCACGCCCACGAACTTGTGGAACACATAGTCCATCGCCCCCTTGGGATAGGGGATGGGCGAGCGCGAGATGAAGAGGCAGCGGTCGTCGGCGGCGGTGACGATCTTGAGGTTGGTGGCGTCGACCACCTCGACGGGGTTGGTGAAGTCGGTCATCAGGTTGGACACGAAGAAGTCGCCGGGCTTCAGTCCGTCGGGCACGCACTGCACGATGGCGTCGCGCGTCAGCAGGGGCTCGTCGCCGTTGACCATCACGTAGAGGTCGGCCTCGATGCGGGTCGACACCTCATAAAGGCGCTCGGTGGCTGTGTCGTGGTCCGAGCGGGTCATCATCACCTCGGCGCCAAACGACTCGGCGGCGGCCTTGATCTTCTCGCTGTCCGTGGCCACGATGACGCGCTCGAACATCTCTACCTCCTTGCAGTGCTCGTAGACCCACTGTATCATGGGCTTGCCGAGAATCAGTGCCAGAGGCTTCTCAAAAAAACGTGTCGACTCGGCGCGTGCCGGAATTACGCATATAATCTTCATTTTTCGGATATATTCTGTGTTTGGTTTCTGGATTCGTCTGTCTGTGGTGCCGGGGTGGCGGGGGTGGTCCACTTCCACCGGCGGTGCGACCACAGCCACAGCCCGGGGCGGCGGCGTATGGTCTGCTCGAGCATCCTGAGATACTCGCGGGTATAGGGTGAGTCCTCCGAGGGATCCGGGGGGACTATAGGCTTGAACGTGAACTTGTAGTGTCCGCGGCTGGGCTTCTCGACATCGAGATAGAGATATGCGGCGTTGATGCGCTTGCCTATCTCCTCGCCGCCGGGATTGAACTGCGTGCGCTGGTTCAGGAACGTCATCTCGTGGTGCGAGACGCGCTCGTTCGAACGGTGGTCGGCTATGAATCCGCAGATGAAGGGCACCTTGTCGCGGGCCCAGCCGACCAGCGTGCGGAACACTCGTGCCTGCGGTATGGACACCGGGTTGAATCTCGAGCGCACCTTGAGCATGATGCGGTCGAATGCCTTGTCGTGCAGCGGTTTGTAGACCTGCGCGCATATTTGGGGCACATGGAAGTGGCGCACTATGGCGGGCACGAATTCCCAGTTGGCATAGTGGCCCAGATAGAGCACCACGGGGTGCCCCTCGGAGGCCAGACGGTCTACCAGCTCGCCACCCTCGACGGTGATGCGGCGGTCTACCTCGGCATCCGAGATATGCAGCAGCTTGATGGTCTCGACAAAGTTGTCGGCGAGCTGGCTGTAGAAGTCGTGCTCGATCTCTCTGAGCTCGGCCTCGGATTTCTCGGGGAACGAGTTGCGCAGGTTGTCGCGTATCACCTTGCGGCGATATTTCAGCACCCTCTCCAGCACGAAACGCGCACCGCTGCCCAGCGCATGCAGCACCGGGGTGGGCAACAGGGCCAGCGTGGAGAAGGCCGCGTCATAGAGCGAGTATTTCAGACTTTCGCGCATATCGCATCAATTATCGCGTTGGCCACTCTCTCGGTGGCTCCGGTGTTCTGACTTACGTATTCGGCCGCCTTGCTCGAGATTTCGGCAAGACGCCCGTCGTCGTTCTTGAGCGGGACAAACCACTGCAGCAGTTGCGAGGCGTCCGAGACACGGCGCCCTATGCCGAGCTGCTCGAGCTGACGTGGCGTGACCTTGCGCATGATGTTGGGGCCGAATGCCACCGGCAGTCCGTAGACCACCGGCTCGATGACACTGTGCAGCAGCCGCGTGAAGCCGCCGCCGACATAAGCCCACGTGCCCAGACGATACATATAGGCCAGCGAGCCCACCGAGTCGACCACGATGGCGCGGGTGCCGGTCAGGTCGGTGTTGGCGTCGCACTCGGACAGCATCCTCACCTCGCCATTCACGGCACGCACTATCTTCTTGAGCATCGAGGGCCTGATCTCGTGCGGCACTATGACGAACGGCACGTCGGTGTTGGCGTTGGCCAGAGCAGCTATCAGGTCGAGGTCGCGATCCGGGTGAATGCTGCCGGCAATGAAGACCTTGCGCCCGGCGGCAAACCGCTCGAGCTCGGGCTGCGACCACGGGGTCGAGGCCACCTGCACGGCGTTGTCGAAGAGAGGATCGCCGTTGACCGTGACGCAGTCAACTGACAGCTCCCTGATTCTCGACGCCGTGTCGGAGTCGAGTGCGAATATGCGGGTGAAACAGTGTATGCTGTCCCTGTATAGCGAGCCATACCACTTGAAGAACGCGCTGTCCTCCCTGACTATGGCCGATACCAGCAGGGTGGGGATGTGGCGCTCCTTGAGTCCGTGCAGATAGTTGTGCCAGTATTCCGACACCATGAACACCGCGCAGTCGGGCCTCACGGCATCGAGAAAGCGGTCGGCGTTGGCCGCGGTGTCGAACGGCAGGTACAGCACCGCGTCGGCATCGCCCGGGCGACGGCGCACGGCCTCGAGGCCCGTGGGCGAGAAGAACGTCAGCACCACGTTGCAGTCGAGTTTTTTCTTGACCGTAGTGATGACCGGACGCGCGATGCCATATTCGCCCAGCGACGAACAGTGCACCCACACCGTCGGGCGTGACCTGTCCAGACCCTCTGCGGCCTCCTCGGCCTCGGCGGCGGCACGACGCTGCCCACGGCCGAATCTCATGAATTTGGCTGTGCTCTCGTCCGGAGCCAATGCGCTGGCAGCGAGGATGGTGCCCCGGGCTATGCGCATCGTTATGTCATACTTTCCGAGCATGGTTGTTTACGGGAGATATATGCACTGTTTGATTGAGCCTACAAAGTTACTCAATTTCTCCGAATTCCCAACAAGCCACGCTTCGCTTTTGCCGCTTATTGTATTCCGGCACGAATTGGCGTGAGGGATGACGTTTTGATATTTTAAGTGAAGTGTGCGTGAATGTTGCACACGTCGGGGATTACCTTTGCAGTGTAAATCATTAATCCTCTTGACTCGTTATGAATAAGATGACTTCGATACACCCCACAGACATACTCACGATAGCCGTGCAGGGCGGGTCGGGTTCGCCCGTCAACATCACCATGAGCGGAATGAGCGCTCTGGGCGACGTGTTCAAGCGCGTCCGCACCGAGACCCCGGCCTGCGGGGGCGTGATGAGGGTTGTCGTGAGAAACCGCACGCAGGGCTGGGCCCAGCAGCACACGCTGGTCATTAAGCCTGCTGCCGTGCCCGCCGCAAGGCCCGCCGCGGCCAAGTCGCGCCCGTTCATTGACTATCCGACATTGTTCTGAAAAACACATAGCTGAAAACAGCATCCCCGCCGCACTGTGACTGTGCGGCGGGGATGATCATTTATGGGGAGTATCCTCGGGGATTACTTCTTGACGAACTTGTAGGTCTCCATCTCGGCTCCTGGGGTCTCGATGACGAGGACGTAGACACCGGGCTGAATGCCGTTGGTGATGCTCTGTGCGTCATGGCCAGTGGCTTTGCGGAGAGTGATGCCGCTGAATGCGTCGACAACCGTGTAGGTGGCGTCGGCCTGAGTGGCGATGATCTCGCAGATCGAGCTCTCGGCCAGAGCCTTGTAGGCCTGCATCACCTCGTCGGCGCTGAGGGCGGTGGGGTGGATGATGACCTCGTCGAGCAGACCCTCGTAGGGGCGTGCGGTCTCGTCCGAGCAGCCGAGCAGCAGGGGCTCGTTGTTGTCGGCGATGGCGCCGGTCTTGATGCCGGTGGCCTGCGATACCTGCTTGCCGTCGATGTAGAGGGTCAGGGTCTTGCCGGCAAAGTCGCGCACGGCGGCGGCGTGGTGCCAGTTGCCGTCGAAGTATGCGTTTGCGTCAGAGAGACGTGTCTCGCTCTTGGTCACGTTGTCGTCGATGATGAATCCGAGCGAACCGTTTGAGTGGCGCTCCAGACCCACCCAGTGGCCGGTGGTGCCGTTGGCGGCATTGGCGGCGTGCGAGCCCTTGAAGAGCATGTAGCCGTCGTTGTCGGTCGAGTTGAACCAGCACTCGATGGTGAAGTCATTTTCGCCGAACTGGATTGCGTCGTATGCGGGCTGGCTGTAGTACGAACCCGAGAAGAGGGCTGCGCCATCCTTCTTGCCTGCGGCGGCTGCGGGAGCGGCACCCACGGCCGTGGCCTCGCCGAACACGAGGTTGGGGGTGGTCTCGCCTACCTGATCGAGGGGATAGTATGCAAGCTGCTTGCCTGTCGAGGCATAGCGCTCGGCAACCTTCTCGGCGGTCATTGCGCCCTCATAGATGGTGAGCTCGTCGAGCGCGCCGTTGAAGAAGTTGTCGAAGTTGACATTGGCGTTGCCGATTACCATCAGCTCGTTGTTGTCGTTGATGGCGCCGGTGTTGTCGGCACCATCGGCTACCTGCGCGCCGTCCACATAGATATAGAGCTTGCGGGCGTATGTGTCGCGCACCATCACTACATGATGCCACTCGTCGTTGAACCATTGGTCGGCCTCCTTGACATATGCCTGACTCTTGGTCACGTTGTCGTCTATGGCAAAGTAGAGCACGGCGTTCTTGAGCTCGATGCCCACCCAGTGGCCTGTGGCACCCGTAGCCTCGTTGGCTGCGTGCGAGCCCTTGTGGAAGATGTATGCGGCGTCGTCCTTTGACTTCATCCACATCTCGATGGTGAAGTCGCGCTTGCCGAGCTGCATGGCTTCGTAAGCCTCCTGAGTATAGTAGTTCGATCCGTCGAACGAGGCTGCCTTGCCCTTCTTGCCGTCGATGGCCTCGGGGGCGTTGCCTGTGGCCGTGGCCTGACCCTGAACGTGGTTGGTGGCGGTGGCTCCGGCGTTGTCAAACGAGAAGTATGCCAGCGGGGTCAGTGTCAGCGCGCGATTCACCTTGAGCTTGATCTGGAAGATGGCCTCGTTGCCGTCTGCCGCTCCGGTGGTCTTGACAGTCACTGTATAGTCGCCCTCGTCGGCGGGTTTGCCCGAGAGGGTGCCGGTCATTGATGCCTCGTCATATTCCCACTTGAGGCCTGCGGGGAGTTCGCCTGCCACGAGACCGGTCGAGTTGCGTGCCTTGAGGGTCACGGGCTCGATGTCCGAGCCGAGCGTTACCATCTGCGAGGCCGGACCCTTGCTCAGCAGTATGGCTGCCTGGGTATCATACTCGTCCTCGGGCGAGAAGCTGGGGTGGGGAGGCTGGTTGTAGGCGGTGTTCTGCCATGCCACGGCCAGACGGTACTGGCGGTCCTGAAGCAGGGTGGGAATCTTGTAGCTGGTGGGGATGGTGGTGGTGAAGATGAGCAGGTCGCTCTGGGTGGTGCCGTCGTGCAGTATCACCTCCTCGCGCCAGTCGCCAAACAGGTCGGCCTGCAGGTTGGGGGTGTTCTTGGTGCCGTTGCAGGCGGCGGCGTTGCTATACTGCTCGAACTGTGCCAGAGTGTTGATCTTGGCGAAGTCGGGCTCGGGCTTGGTCACCCATGTGCCGTCGAGCAGCTCGTCGAGCAGGTCGCCGTCCCAGTATATGCGGAAGTTGATGGCGGGACGGTTGGTGGCGATGGGCTGGCCGTATGAATATACGTTGGCGTCCGACGCGGCCCAGTACTCATAGCCGGGATAGTTGGGCGACACGTTGGCGGCGATGCCACGGCCGATGTCCTTGCCCGACTGCGGCTTCATGAAGATGATCTCGCCTGTGCGGGCGTCGCGCATCTCGGTGTCGAAACCATAGCTGGCGTCTTTTGATTCGTGGGGCATGAATACCTGAAGGCCCTCGCGGTCGGGGAGCATCTTGGCCAGATGCAGGGCGTCGCCGTGGCCCTCGCCCACGTTGAACGTGTTGGTGCGATAGAGCAGGGAGCCGTCATGGTCGAGCGAAGCGGCGCCATAGACAATCTCGTCCTTGCCGTCATAGTCTACGTCGCCCACGGTGAGTGCGTGCGCGCCCTCGCCCCAAAGGCCCTTGTTCTTGTCTTTTGATTCGTGGAACCATACCTCCTGCAGCTTGCCGTCCTTGAAGTCCACGGCCCACACGAACGCGCAGCGATAGTAGCCGCGAGCCATGATGACCGAGGGGTGCTGGCCGTCGAGGAACGCCACGCCGCCCAGATAGCGGTCGGCGCGGTTGCAATAGTTGTCGCCCCACGTGCTCTCGCTGACATAGTCATAGCCGGGCTTGTAGGGGATTGTGCTGAGAGCCTCGCCGGTCTTGCCCGAGAAGCATGTCAGGTATTCGGCGCCGCCCAGAACGTGTCCGCGTGCGGCTGCCTTGCGGTCGCCCACGTTATAGATGCGATAGTCGTCGGTCTCCTTGTCGTCGCCCAGCAGCACCCAGTTGCCCTTGCCGTCCTTGGTGCCGGGGGCGGTCTTGCAGATCATCTCTGCCGAGCCGTCGCCGTCAAAGTCATAGACCATGAACTGGGTGTAGTGGTTGCCCGAACGGATGTTGTGGCCCAGATCCACGCGCCACAGCTTGGTGCCGTCGAGCTTGTAGCAGTCGATGATGGTCGGGCCCGTGAAGCCGCTCGACGCGCTGTCCTTGGCGTCTGAAGGTACCCATTTCACGAACAGCTCGTGCACGCCGTCGCCGTCGACATCGCCTATCGAGACGTCATCGGGGGTATATGTGTAGTTGTGGCCGTCGACAGAGCCCTGTGCGGGACGGTCGAGGTGTACCTTCATGTAGGGATCGGCCCATGTGGTGGCGGTGCCGGTGTCAAAGACATTGCCGCCCGAGATGGCGCGCACCTCGTATGTCGATGCGGCGGTGCCGGCAGGGTCGATGAAGTTGGTCTTGGTTGTGAGAGGCTCGGAGTTGACCTTTGTGCCGTCGCGATAGATGTCGAACGATGTGTCGGCGGCATCTGTCTTGAGCGATCGCCATGAGACGAACACGCCCTCGCCGGTGTTGACGGCTACCACTCCACGGGTAAGGTACTCGGCCTGAGGTGTCGCGGCCGACGCGCCGAGCGCCATGGCAGCGATAAAGCTGAGATAGACTTTTTTCATGTGATTGGATGGTATTGGATTGTTGGAATAGATGAAGCTGTGAGATTTAAGGAATGGACCGGCTGAACGGAACTATGCTGTTCAGCCGGTCCGGTATGGTCGAGGCGGCCTTGATTAGAATTCGGCATTGCCGGGTGTGCGGGGGAAGGGGATGACGTCGCGGATGTTGGTCATGCCTGTCACGAAGAGCACCAGACGCTCGAATCCGAGACCGAAGCCCGAGTGGGGCACGGTGCCGAAGCGGCGGGTGTCGAGATACCACCACATGTCCTTCATGGGTATGCCCAGCTCCTCGATGCGTGCGTTGAGCTTGTCGTAGTCGGCCTCGCGCTCCGAGCCGCCGATGATCTCGCCGATGTGGGGGAAGAGCACGTCCATGGCGCGGACGGTCTTGCCGTCCTCGTTCTGCTTCATGTAGAATGCCTTGATCTCCTTGGGATAGTCGGTGAGGATGACGGGCTTCTTGAAGTGCTCCTCGACCAGATAGCGCTCGTGCTCGCTCTGCAGGTCGGTGCCCCAGTGTACGGGGAACTCGAATTTCTTGCCCGACTCTTCGAGTATCTTAACGCCCTCGGTATAGGGGAGGCGGATGAAGTCGTTCTCGACCACGAACTTGAGGCGCTCGGTCAGGCCCTTGTCAAAGCGCTCTTCGAGGAACTTGATGTCGTCCTCGCAGTGCTCGAGGGCATACGAGATGCAATATTTCAGGAACTCCTCGGCCAGATCCATGTTGTCCGTGATGTCATAGAACGCCATCTCGGGCTCGATCATCCAGAACTCCGACAGGTGGCGCGGAGTGTTTGAGTTCTCGGCGCGGAACGTGGGGCCGAACGTATAGATCTGACCCAGAGCCGTGGCGCCGAGCTCGCCTTCGAGCTGGCCCGACACGGTCAGTGCGGTGGGCTTGCCGAAGAAGTCCTTCGAGTAGTCCACCTTGCCCTCGTCGTCCTTGGGCAGGTTGTTCAGGTCGAGCGTGGTCACCTGAAACATCGCACCGGCACCCTCGCAGTCGCTTGCGGTGATGAGGGGGGTGTGGAGATAGTAGAAGCCGCGCTCGTTGAAGAACTTGTGAATGGCGAAGGCCAGAGCGCTGCGCACGCGCAGCACCGCGCCGAAGAAGTTCGAGCGGGGACGCAGGTGGGCTATCTCGCGCAGATACTCGAGGGTGTGGCCCTTCTTCTGCAGGGGGTATGCGGCGGGGTCGGCCGTGCCGTAGACCTCAAGGCTGTCGGCCTGAATCTCGCAGCTCTGGCCCTTGCCCATCGACTCGACCAGCTTGCCGGTGACACGGATGCTCGAGCCTGTGGTGACGGGCTTGAGCTGGTCTTCGGTGAAACGGGTCATGTCGAGCACAACCTGCAGGTTGTTGACGCTCGACCCGTCGTTGAGCTGTATGAACTGGACATGCTTGTTGCCTCGGCGGGTGCGCACCCAGCCCTTGGCCTCTACCTCGGTGCCCACGAGGGCGGGAGTAGTGAGCAGGTCTTTTACACTTGTACGTTTCATAGATTGATAATGAGTGTATTGAAAATGCGCAGTGAGCCTCGGCCATCGCCGGGTCTCACTGCGACAGATTGTCGGTTGGTTATTCGAACGAGCCCATCTTCAGGTAGTTCACCTCTTCCTGAGTCAGATAGCGCCAGCGGCCGCGGGGCAGGTTCTTCTTGGTGAGGCCTGCGAAGTAGACGCGGTCGAGTTTGGTGACGTGATACCCGAGGCTCTCGAAGATGCGGCGCACGATGCGGTTGCGGCCCGAGTGTATCTCGATGCCGGCCTGATTGCGGTCTGTCTCGGTGGCATACGAGATGGCGTCGGCGTGGATGGGGCCGTCTTCGAGCTCGATGCCGTCGGCGATGCGCTGCATGTCGTCCTCGGCAATGTCCTTGTCTGTCCAGACGTGATATATCTTCTTCTTGATGAACTTGGGGTGAGTGAGCTTGGAGGCAAGGTCGCCGTCGTTGGTCAGCAGCAGCACGCCGGTGGTGTTGCGGTCGAGACGTCCCACGGGATATACTCTCTCCTCGCACGCGCCCTTGATGAGGTCGAGCACGGTGAGGCGGCCGTTGGGGTCGTCAGAGGTGGTGACGCAGTCCTTGGGCTTGTTGAGCAGGATATAGCACTTGCTCTCGAGGGTCACGACCTTGTCGTTGTACTCGACGACGTCGCTGTGGCTTATCTTGGTGCCGAGTTCGGTCACGACCTCGCCGTTGACCTTGATGAGGCCCTGCAGGATGAACTCGTCGGCCTCGCGGCGCGAGCACAGGCCTGCGTTGGCCATGTATTTGTTCAGGCGGATCTGTTCGTTGGGATCCGGAGCCTCGACCTCATACTGAATGCGCTTGGGACGCGGGGTGAAGCTGCGGCCGCCCTGAGGCATGCCATACTGGTTCTGGCGTGCGGGCTTGCCGCCCTGACGGTTATATCCGCCCTGCTGGCGGTTGCCGCCCTGACGGTTGTATCCGCCGCCCTGCTGGTTGTAGCCACCCTGACGGTTGTATCCGCCCTGCTGGCGGTTGCCGCCCTGACGATTGTAGCCACCGCCCTGCTGGTTGTAGCCACCCTGACGGTTATAGCCACCGCCCTGCTGGTTGTATCCGCCCTGACGGTTGTAACCGCCCTGACGGTTATATCCTCCACCCTGCTGGTTGTAGCCTCCCTGCTGGCGGTTGTAGCCACCCTGACGGTTGTAGCCTCCCTGCTGGCGGGGCTGATAGCCGCCCTGACGGGGCTGATAGCCGGTGGAGTTGTGGGTATTCTCTGTGTCTGTCTGGTTTGCGCTGTCGGTTACGGTGCCTTCTGCTGGCTGGCCTTCGGTCTGGGGCACGTGGGGACGATAGCCGCCCTGCTGGTAGCCGCCCTGCTGACGGGGCTGGTAGCCACCCTGACGGTTGTAGCCGCCCTGCTGACGAGGCTGGTAGCCGCCCTGACGGTTATATCCGCCCTGACGGTTGTAGCCACCCTGCTGTCTGGGCTGGTATCCGCCCTGACGGGGCTGGTAGCCTTCGCGGTTGTAGCCGCTCTGGCGGTTGTCGTCGCCACCCTCGGCCGAGGGTGTGAAATCAGAACCGGTTGCGGGTGAAGAAGGTGTGTGACGCATCTCCGGATTCTCGGCGGAAATGGGCCTTGCGCCTATGCGCGGACGTTTGCTTTTCTTTTCGTTGCTGTCCATGATTGTGAGAGCTTTGTTTTGTTGTTCTGAATTTTGTGATTTGCCCCTGCCTCGCGGCAGGATGAATTAAGGATTTTTGTTCTGTTCTTGAATAAAAGGAACTGTGAAAAATAAAATTGAAATATTGTTTCTGAAAATTGAAACGGAATAACTTGGTTGAATGTTTGAGGCAAGAGGCGCGTCGGGGCCTCTCAGACTGCAAAAATAGTAAAAAATTTCCGTAAAAGCCAAAATATCACGCGATATTCTTGCCGAACGGAAAGAGGGCGAGCCCCATGAGCTTGAAATGCTGGAGCCCGAAGGGTATGCCGATGACGGTGATGCAGAAGACCACGCCCCACACGAGATGTGTCAGGGCTATGGGGATGCCGCCTACAATCCACCATATCACGTTGAGTATGGCGGAGATGCAGCCGTTTGGCGAGCCAGTGGGATAGACGGTCGACCCGAAGGGCCACAGGGCCACGCGGGCCAGCTTGAGTGTCTGCAGGCCGAAGGGTATGCCGATGATGGTTATCATCATCGCGAGACTCGAGAGCACGTACTCGACCGCTATCATGAAGCCGCCGAACACCGCCCAGATGATGTTAAGGAAAAGATTCATTGCCGACAGTAAGGTCTTAAGGCGCAAAGATAGCTTTTTTTGCCGATAATTCCGAATTTTAGAACGAAATTGTGTAACTTTGAATGATGAAAACGAAAATAATCACAATTCTTGTCCTCATTGCGGCGATGATGCCTGTACTGAGGGCTCAAAAAAACAATCAGAAAATGTCAGAAACCACAACAACCACAGGCGATGTCAAGGTGCTGCTGCACACATCGCTCGGCGACATCACCGTGCTGCTCTACGGCGACACTCCCCGCCACCGCGACAATTTCGTGAAGCGTGTCGAGGCCGGCGACTATGACGGCGTGCTGTTCCACCGCGTGATAGACGATTTCATGGTCCAGACAGGCGATCCGTCGTCAAAGAACGCGCCCAAGGGCAAGATGCTCGGCACTGGCGACTCGGGCCAGCCCGTCGAGGCCGAGTTCCTCTTCCCGACACACTATCACCACCGCGGCGCGCTGGCTGCCGCACGTCAGGGCGATCAGGTCAACCCCGAGCGCAAGTCGTCGGGCTCGCAGTTCTATATCGTGACGGGCAAGAAGTACTCGCCCGCACAGCTCGACCAGATGGAGCGTCAGGCCGTGATGCGCCACAAGCAGGATGTGTTCAACGAGCTCTGCGCCGCCAACCGCGACAGCATCATGACCCTGCGCCGCAACCGCGATCAGGCCGGACTGCAGGCCCTGCAGGAGCAGCTTGTCAAGGAGACCGAGGCCAAGACCGCCGGTGACTCGGTGATCTATACCGAGCAGATGCGCGACGACTACATGCGTCTGGGCGGCACTCCGCACCTCGACGGCACATACACCGTGTTCGGCCGCGTGCTCGAGGGGATGGACGTCATAGACAAGATCGAGAAGGCCGAGACCGACGCCAACGACCGTCCCATCGAGGACATAAAAATAATCTCAGCCAAAGTGATTGACTGAGATTATGTCCGGTAGGATTCCGGAATGATTTTTCAGCGCCTTCTGCGTTTGCGGGAGGTGCTTTTTTTCTTTTTGGTCGTACCTTTCTTTTTAGACACGGCCTGTCCGCCCTTCGAGGGTATCTTGAGTGTCTGGCCTATCTGGATGTTGGTGTTGCCCTTGCGCATTCCGTTGGCTGCCTGAATGGCGGCGACGGTGGTGCCATAGCGGCGGGCTATCTTGTCCAGAGTGTCGCCGCTCTTGACCTTGTGGGTGGCGGTGCGCTCGGCCTGAGTCTTGCGGGTGTTTTGGCGGGGCTGTTCGGGCTTGGCCTCGGTTGTCCTGCCGGTCGACGACACTGTCGTGCCGTTCGAGAGCTCCTGACGGTGCTGCACCACGGGGGCTAGCTCTTTGGCCTCGACCACCTGCACGTTGTCGGGGGTGATGCGCTCTATCACCTCTATGGCCAGCACGTCGCCCTCCTTGACCTTGCCGCGGCGCAGGTTGTTCCAGCGCTTGATGTCGGTGGCCGATACGCCGTACATACGTGCGATCTCGCGTATGTTCTCGCCGCGGGTCACGGTGTGGGTCTTCTTGACCACTCGCGTGGTGTCGTGCGTCAGCACTATCTCGTTGTTGACCTCGCTGTTGACGCTCTGCCGGCTCATGTTCTGCAGGTTGGCCGTGCCGCCGTCGGATGCGAGCAGCGGAGCCTGAGAGTCAGAGCCCATGCCGGCGGGCTCGGCCGTGCGGCGGCGGGCATAGAGCTCGTGGTCGTAGTCCTGAATCTGTTTCTCGCTCATCACGTAGCTCAGGCACTGCTGGGTGGGCAGGGTGAGCTTGTAGGGGCGGTAGTCGCCGGGTATGATGTCTTTGAGAAACTGCGGGTTCAGCATCCTTATCTCCTCGACTGGGATGTTGAGCACGGCGGCTATCTGGTTGAAGTGTATGTATTTGTCTACGTTGACGGTGTCGGTGGTGAGCTGGCGCTTGACGATGGTGGGGGTGATGCCGTGGTTGCGGTAATAGTTCATCACGTAGTTGGCGGCGATGAACGCGGGCACGTATCCGCGGGTCTCGGCGGGCAGGTAGGGATATATCTCCCAGAAGTCTTTCTTGACACCGTTGTCGGCACCGGCGCGGCGCAGGGCCTTGTTGACGTTGCCGGGGCCGCAGTTGTATGCGGCGATGGCCAGCGACCAGTCGTCATATATGTCGTGCAGCTGCTTGAGGTAGCGGGCGGCGTTGCGCGACGAGAGTCTGGGGTCGCGGCGCTCGTCGACGAGCGAGTTCACCTCCATGCCCAGACCCTTGGCCGTTGCGGGCATGAACTGCCACAGGCCCACGGCTCCGGCCCTCGACACGGCGTTGGGGTTGATGGCCGACTCGATGACGGGAAGGTATTCGAGCTCGATGGGCATGCCCTCCTTGAGCAGCTCCTCCTCGAAGAAGCGTCCGTAATAGTTGTGCAGGGCCACCATGTCGGCCACCAGACCGCGCTTGCGGTCGAGATACATGTTGATGTAGTTGCCGACGATCGAGTTGTAGGGCATCTCGATGACGGTCGGCAGGCGGGTCAGGCGTTCCTGATATACGGTGGGCGAGGGGCGTTCGCCGGTGCCGGTGTCGATGCCGGGCACCACGAAATTCTTGAGATAGAAATTCTCTTCGAGCAGACGGGTCTGGGTCTCGAAGCTCTCGGGGGCTATTATGTTGTCGTCCGAGATCGAGTGGCGCAGCTCGAGTATCGAGGGCGCGCCAAGAGCCGAGGCAGAGATCCCGACGGCGGCAAGCAGAGTTAGAAGGGTCTTTTTCATTGCTGGTCTATATGATGGATGCCCGGAGGCAAGGATTGGGGAGTCGTCAGAAGTTTATGGCCCAGTAGAGTCCGATGCTCGGTTTGGACGAGGCATTGCGCAGTCCGCTGTCCATCAGGGCGGGGGCCACGTCGACCGACAGGTTGGGCGAGATGTCGAAGTGTGCCAGCTGCGCGTCCACATAGGCGTCGACCATCGCCACCAGATAGACTCCGACCATGCAGAGTATGCACAGGTCGCGGTTGCGGCGGTAATAGTTCTTGCGCGTGCGCAGCAGGTTGGTCAGCCATGTCTTGTCCAGACTCTCCTCCGTGACCGTGGGCGCGAAGAAGTCCATGTAGCTGTTGGTGGTGGGGTCGTTGTCCATGATGTCGGCATAGGCCGTGGTATAGTCCGAGAGCATGGTGTTGTTCCACGACGTGGCATAGCCGAGTCCCATAAAGGCGCCGATGACGATGGGGAGTTTCCAGTAGCGGCGGTTGTAGAGCTGGCCGAGTCCGGGGCAGAGCGCCGACATCCACACGGCCCTCGTGGGGTCGGGGTTGAAGGTAAACGCCTGCTCGGGGATGCGGGCCGGGGCCTGTTCGGGCCTCACCACCATGACGGTGTCTATGGGGACTATGGCCAGCGAGTCGCCCGCGGCCGAGATGCTGTCGAGGGTGACGAAGTCGGGCAGGGGGTCGGCATAGTTGACCGGAAACGAGTCGGGAAGCTCGGTCGACACCACCGGCGACGTGGGTCTGTGGGCCGGGATGACGGGACGGTTGGGTCTTGCAGACGGCGTTTCGGAAAAAATGTTAAAAGAGCCTGCCAGCGCGGCTAAGGCCACACAGACTGATGCCGCGAGACGCGGCGCGAGGCTGAATCGGATTTTTCCCGGTAGAATGGACATTGATGGTCAGATGTCTGGACGACAGTTGTTTATATGTTTAAAAACACCTGACCGGCCTGTCGGCCGGCCCGTGTGTCACTGTTTTGCAGTGTCAAAGATAGCAATTAATCTTTGAAGTTCATTGTCATCGCTGAATGCAAAAGTGATTTTTCCCTTGCCCGAGGCGTCGCAACTCACCTTTACGGGGGTCGAGAAGCGCTGTGAGAGATGGTCTCTTAAAATATCGAAATCTTTGTTAGAAAATCTTTTTTCGTCCTTGGCCGGCTCTTTGGCGGGAGCCTTGGCGGCCTCCTGACACTTCTTGGCTATCTCCTCGACGCGGCGTACGGACAGCCCCTCCTTGACTATCTGCTTGTAGACCTCGAGCTGTGTCTTGGCGTCGGGTATGCCCAGCAGTGCGCGGGCGTGGCCCATGTCGATGCGCTTGGCCGAGAGGCCCATCTGGACCTCGGAGGGGAGGCGCAGCAGGCGCAGGAAGTTGGATATGGTGGCGCGTTTCTTGCCCACGCGCTCGCTCAGGCGCTCCTGTGTCATCGAGCCGTCCTCGAGCAGTTTCTTGTATGTCAGGGCTATCTCGATGGCGTTGAGGTCCTCGCGCTGTATGTTCTCTATCAGGGCCATCTCGGTGAGCTGCGATGCGTCGGCCTCGCGGATGTACGCCGGGATGGTGGTGAGTCCGGCCCTCGATGCCGCACGGAACCTGCGCTCGCCGGCTATGATCTGATACCCGCCGCCGGGCAGCTTGCGCAGCGACACGGGCTGTATGATGCCGAATTCGCGCACCGACTGGGCCAGTTCGTCGAGGGCATCTTCGTCAAACAGCGTGCGGGGCTGGTCGGGGTTGGGGGATATTGCCGAGAGCGGCACCTCGTTTATGGCGGTGGTGTCGCGTGCTGGTGTATCGTCCATCGAGATGAGCGAGTCGAGGCCTCGCCCGAGTGCAGAGCGTTTTGGTAGTGGCATTTTGGGTGGGTATGTGAGGGAGAATTAGAGGATTTAACCTTTGTTGTTGCGGCTGATGAGCTCGCGGGCGAGAGAGGTGTGCGACGTGGCGCCGCGCGATGCCGGGTCGTAGAGCAGGCAGGGCAGGCCGTGGCTGGGGGCCTCGCTGAGACGGATGTTGCGGGGAATTACCGTGTCGAACACCATGTCGCCGAAGTGTCCCTTGAGCTCCTCGTATATCTGGTTGGCCAGACGCAGGCGGGCGTCGTACATGGTGAGGAGGAATCCCTCGATCTCGAGCGCCGGGTTGAGGCGCGACTTGATGATGCGTATCGTGTTGAGCAGCTTGGTGATGCCCTCGAGGGCGAAGTATTCGGCCTGTACGGGTATTATCACCGAGTCGGCTGCCGTGAGGGCGTTGACGGTGATGAGTCCGAGCGACGGCGAGCAGTCGATGAGTATGTAGTCGTATGAGGGAGCTATCTTGGCCACGGCCCTGCGCAGCACGTTCTCGCGCGACGGCTTGTTGATGAGCTCGATTTCGGCTCCGGCCAGATCTATGCGCGAGCCTATGAGATGAAGGTTTTCGCAGCAGGTGGCCACCTGAGAGCCCTCCATGGGATAGTCGTCGACGAGACATTCATATATCGACGACGGCATCTTCTTGGGGTCGATGCCATAGCCCGAGGTCGAGTTGGCCTGAGGGTCGGCGTCGATTATGAGGGTCTTCTTGCCTTCGGCGGCAAGCGAGGCGGCCAGATTGATGGTCGTGGTGGTCTTTCCGACCCCTCCTTTCTGGTTTGCAATGGCTATGATTTTGCCCATATCAAAGAGAGTGTGTCTATAACAGAGTGCAAAGTAACCAAAAAAGTTTTAATTTGCAACCAAGGCGAGTGACAAAACGTGTTAAAATGTTGATAACTTTTGTGTTTTGTCCTCGGCGCGCATCAGGCTTATCTCCTCTCTCACAGTGCGTCTAAGCATCAGCAGGGTTATCATGGTGGGAAATGCCATGAGGGCATAGAACAGGTCGCAGAACCCTACGGCCAAGCCTAATGGCATCACCGCAAAGACGACCAGCGTGACGATGAAGAACCACGTGTACCACCGCGCGCGACGCTCGCCGACAAGATAGGCGGCACAGCGGTTGCCGTAGAAGCTGTAGCTGAACATCGACGACAGCGCGAAACACAACACGATGAACATGAGCATGTACTCGCCGCCCGGGATGGCGCTGCCGAACGCGCCGAGGGCTATCTCGAGCCCCTTTACGCCCCCGGCGGCGCTGATGTCGCCGCAGAGCAGTATGGCGAGGGCGGTGAGCGTGCAGACGAAGCCCGAGTCTATGGCGGGGCCGAGCATGGCTATGAGCCCCTCGCGCCCGGGCCGGGTGTTGCTCGACGCGCCGTGCATGATGGTGGCCGTGCCCACGCCGGCGTCGTTGACCAGCGCGGCGCGGCGGGCGCCGATGATGGCTATCCCTGCCAGTGCGCCCCAACCGGCCCTGAGGTTGAACGCCTCGCGGAATATCGAGCCGAACACGGCGGGCACCTCAGAGATATGTGTGATGATGATGTAGCCGACCATGAGGAAGTACATCCCCACCATGAACGGCACGAGCCACGTGGCCACGCGGGCTATGCGGCGTATGCCGCCGAGGATGACGAGGGCGACGACCGAAGCTATGGCCAGCCCGATGAAGAGGCGGAACGACGTGGCGTGGTCCCAGCCGGTTACCTGTGAGACGGCACCGGCCATGCCGTTGCCCTCGAGCCACTCGGGGGTGGTGAACGTGGCCATGAGCGCCTCGGTGAGCTGGTTGGCGTTCATGATGCAGAGCGTGCCGAACATGCCCGCCACGGCAAACGTCACCGCCAGCCAGTGCCAGTCGGGGCCCAGACCGCGGTCTATGATGTACATCGTGCCTCCGGCGGGGGTGCCGTCGGGGCGCGTGGTCTTGAAGCGCGTGGTGAGCACACCCTCGTGAAACTTGGTCGACATGCCCACGAGGGCGCTGACCCACATCCAGAATATGGCGCCCGGCCCGCCCATGACGAGGGCTATGGCCACGCCGGCTATGTTGCCCATGCCGACGGTGGCCGCTATGACCGACGACAGGGCCTGAAGGGACGAAATCTGGCTGCCCGACTCGCGGCTCTGTTTCTCCCTGAGCACGCGCATGGCAGCGGGGAGATGCCTCAGCGAGACCATCCCCGAGGTGAAGAACAGGAAAAAGCCTCCGCCGATCAGCATTATGAACAGCGGATAGCCGCAGACTATGTCGGCGATGTCGTTGAGTGTCACCAGTTGCCTCCGGCGCCTCCTCCGCCAGTGTGTCCTCCGCCAAACGAGCCGCCGCCGAAGCCACCGCCGCCAAAACCGCCACCACCGCCGCCGCGGAACATGCCGCTGCCTATGGCGGCGCCTGCGGCCACCTTGGCGGGGTCGGGTTTCTTGGCTATGGTGAATTTCTTCTCGCCGCGATAGCCGCATGCGCGGCACACGGATATGTCTACCCCCTCGCCGGCGGCATAGATGGTGGCCGGACGCAATATGCGGCGGTCCACGACGCTGTATGCGCGCGTGTGGCAGCGCGGGCACTCCTTGTAGGGGCTGTGCTCGTTGACGTATGGCAGCACGTCGGTCTGTGCGCACTTGGGGCAGCGCCATACGTCATAGTCGACAGAGTCGAGCCTCTCCTCGAGGTCTTGCGAGGGGGACAGATAGTCGTTGTCGTGCACCTCGTCCACCAGCACCATCTTGGCCCCGCAGTGCGAGCACTTGCGCGAGTGGCGGCGGGTGCGTTTCATCTTCCACCACAGCAGGGCCATCGGTATGAGGCCCATGCCGAGGGTGAGGAACGCCACCATGATCGACGGAAGCCACCACTTGCGCAGGGTGCGCCAGCGCTCCACGTCGTCCATCTTGCGGGTCGAGGCAAACAGATACAATATGCCGCCGAACATGGCCACGGTGGCCATGCCCATGAATGTGAGGAGTATCCTGAAGAGTGCGTCCCCCTCGTCCCCCTCGGCGCGGCGGGCGTCGTTCTCGGCCGCCGACCTTATCTCTTCGGCCGCCACGGGGTCGGTGAGGATGGTGTTGATCTTGGACACGGCGGCCTCGAGGCCACCGTCATAGTCGCCCTCGCGGAAACGTGGGAACATGTCGTTGCGCAGTATGCGTCCGGCCACGATGTCGGGCAGGACGCCTTCGAGGCCGTAGCCGGTGCGTATCTGTGCCGCGCGGTCGTCGCGCGAGACGAGTATCAGCAGGCCGTTGTCCTTGTCGCCCTTGCCGATGCCCCATTTCTCGAACAGCTCGGTGGCGAACTCTTCGGGTGTCATCGAGTCGTCTATGCGGTCCACGGCCACGACGACGACCTCGGCCGAGGTGTTGTTCCATATCGAGGCGATCTCTCTGTCCAGACGTGCCACGGCGGCGTCCGAGAGCACGCCCGAGGGGTTGGAGACATATCTGGTCCTGTCGGCGACATGGACGTTGGGCACCTCGTCGACAGTCATTGCCGCACAGCCGAGGGCCGTGAGCAGGATGCATAACAGCGTGAGGAGAAATGTACGTTTCATTGTTGTCAGTTGTTGATTTTCAGACTCATGCCGTTGAGGCGGCGATACAGGTCGAGGGCATAGACATCGGTCATGCCCGAGATGTGGTCGAGCACTGACTGTATCTTGCCATAAAGGGTGGGGGCGTTGATCTCGTACTGCCGGGGCACCTTGGCCAGCAGCAGGCGCGAGTAGTTGAGGTCGGGATTGGTGACGGCCTTGACAAGCTCGTCGAGCAGGAAGGATATGATGCGCGTGCCCGCCAGCTCGATCTCGACGACATCGGCGGCACAGTATATCTTCTCCCACGACAGGGCCTCGCACTTGCGGTATCCCTCGCGCTCGAGGTCGGGGATATGGTCGAGCAGCGAGCCCTTGAACGTGCCTGACAGAATCTCGTCCTCGTGTGCGGCGAATGTGTCGGCACAGCGCGAGACAAGCGCGCCGATGATGCTCGAACGCAGATAGCCCACCTTCTCGTTGGGGTCGTCGACGCGCGACATGATTTCGGTGATGTGCTCGCGGCGCGGGGCGTCGAAATAGCTCAACAGCAGGGGAATGACCTCTTCGGTCGAGAGTATCTTGAGCTTGTGGGCATCCTCGATGTCCATTATCTCATAGCAGATGTCATCCGCGGCCTCGACTATGTATACCAGCGGGTGGCGGGCATAGCGCACGCCGTCAGACGGTATCTCCCTGATGCCCAGCTCGGTGGCTACCTTGATATAGTCGTCCTGCTCTGAGGCGAAGAATCCGAACTTGCCGTGGCTCCCGGCCTGTGTCGAGTCGAAGGGGTATTTGACTATCGACGCGAGGGTCGAGTATGTCATGGCGAAGCCTCCCTGACGCCTCCCGTTGAAACGGTGGGTGAGCAGGCGGAATGCGTTGGCGTTGCCCTCGAAGTTGGTCAGGTCGGCCCACTGGCGGGGTGTCAGCCGCGACTCGTACATGCGTCCGGCTCCCTCGCTGAAGAATGTCGAGATGGCCTTCTCGCCCGAGTGCCCGAAGGGGGGATTGCCCATGTCGTGGGCCAGACAGGCGGCCGCCACGATGTCGCCGAGCGAGTTGAGCTTGTCGGCCCACGGCTCGCCCTCGTATCGGGGGCGCAGGCGTATGGCCACCTCGTTGGCCAGCGACCGCCCCACGCACGACACCTCGAGGCTATGGGTCAGGCGGTTATGGACAAAGATGCTGCCCGGCAGGGGGAATACCTGCGTCTTGTTCTGCAGTCGGCGGAAGGGCGACGAGAAGACCAGACGGTCAAAGTCGCGCTGAAAGTCAGAGCGTGCGCCGCGTTTGGGGTCGTGATAGTGCTCGAGCCCGAATCGCTTGTCTGATATGAGAGAGTCCCAGAGCAATGAGAGTGGAGTTTAGGGATTACGGTTTGATGAGGCGTGTATAAGTATAAAAGGGAATAAAAGGCACAAGAGTTTAAGAGCCGTGTGATTCTTAACCCTTAAACTCTTGTGTCTCAGTTTATGTCTCCATGCTCGTCGAGCAGTGCCCGGGCGCGTTGGGCGTCCTCCTCGCGCACCATCATGCGGACACCGCCGATGGACGCCGGTACGGGAATGACGCTCAGTATGGTCGAGCCGTCGAGCACCGATTCTATGCCGTTGTCCTCAAGCATCCCCCGGGCTATGCTCGCCTCGACTGGGGTGTTGAACTCGGCTATGCAGACGAGTGGCATGGCTTTATTCCTCCTTTTTCATTTTGGGCGACCCGGGCCTGATCTCGGTCGACAGTGCCTCGGCGCCGGGGGTGTAGGATACGTATATCTCGTCGCCCGGCGCAACTGTGGCGTCGATGATCAGCTCGGCGAGCACGTCCTCGAGATATTTCTGGATGGCACGCTTGAGGGGACGGGCGCCAAACTGCGAGTCATAGCCCTTCTCGGCCACAAAGTCGCGGGCCTCGTCAGTGAGGGTGAGGTTGTAGCCAAGCTCGGACACGCGGCGGCGGAATCCGGCCAGCTCGATGTCGATGATCTTGAAGATGGCCTCCTTGTCGAGCGGCGAGAACATGATGATGTCGTCGATGCGGTTGAGGAACTCGGGGGCGAACGCCTTGTTGAGCGCCTTCTGCAGCACGCCGTGGCTCACCTCCTTGTCGTCGGCCGGGCGGGCGTTGAAGCCTATGCCGCCGCCAAAGTCCTTGAGCTGGCGCGAGCCGATGTTGGAGGTCATTATTATGATGGTGTTCTTGAAGTCGACGCGACGTCCCAGCGAGTCGGTGAGACGGCCCTCGTCCATGACCTGAAGCAGCAGGTTGAACACGTCGGGGTGTGCCTTTTCGATCTCGTCGAGAAGCACGATCGAGTATGGGTGGCGGCGCACTTTCTCGGTGAGCTGTCCGCCCTCCTCGTAACCGACATATCCGGGAGGCGCTCCGACAAGACGCGAGACGGTGAACTTCTCCATGTACTCGCTCATGTCGATGCGTATCAGCGAGTCGGCCGAGTCAAACAGATATTCGGCCAACTGCTTGGCCAGATGTGTCTTGCCGACACCTGTCGGGCCGAGGAACATGAACGTGCCGATGGGCTTGGCGGGATCTTTGAGGCCGATGCGGTTGCGCTGTATGGCCTTGACCACCTTGTCGATGGCCGCGTCCTGACCGATGATGCGGTTCTTGAGCGCGGGGGCCATCTCCTTGAGTCTCTTGCCCTCGGCTTGTGCTATGCGCTGCACGGGCACGCCGGTCATCATGGCCACTACCTCGGCAACCTTCTCCTCGTCGACGGTCTCGCGCATGGTGGCGAGCTGCTTGCGCCAGTCGGCCATGGCGGTGTCGAGCTGCTGTTTCAGCTCCTGTTCGCGGTCGCGGTATGATGCTGCCTTCTCGAAGTTCTGGGCCTGAGCGGCGCGGAGTTTCTCGGCACCGGCCTCGGCGATTGACTTCTCAAGCTCCTCGATGGCGGCGGGCACGGCTATGTTGGTGACATGGATGCGGCTGCCGGCCTCGTCCATCGCGTCGATGGCCTTGTCGGGGAAGTTGCGGTCGCTGACATAGCGCTGGGTCAGGGCCACGCAGGCGTCGAGGGCCTCGGGGGTATATGTCACGTTGTGGTGCTCCTCGTACTTGTCCTTGATGTTGTCGAGTATCACGCGGGTCTCCTCGGGCGAGGTCGGCTCGACCATCACCTTCTGGAAACGGCGCTCGAGGGCACCGTCGTTCTCGATGTTCTTGCGGTATTCGTCGAGTGTCGTCGCGCCGATGCACTGTATCTCGCCGCGTGCCAGAGCCGGCTTGAGCAGGTTGGCCGCGTCCATGGACCCGGCGGCGTTGCCGGCGCCGACGATGGTGTGGAGCTCGTCGATGAAGAGGATTATGTCCTTGTTCTTGGCCAGCTCGTCGAGTATGGCCTTGATGCGTTCCTCGAACTGACCGCGATATTTGGTGCCTGCGACGATCGAGGCCATGTCCAGCGACACGACGCGCTTGTCAAAGAGTATGCGCGACACCTTGCGCTTGACGATGCGCAGTGCCAGACCCTCGACGATGGCGCTCTTGCCCACGCCGGGCTCGCCGATCAGCACGGGGTTGTTCTTCTTGCGGCGGCTGAGTATCTGTGCCAGACGTTCAATCTCGACATCGCGGCCCACGACTGGGTCAAGACGCCCTTCCTCGGCCGCGAGGGTCATGTCGTTGCCATACTTGTCGAGCATGGGGGTGTCGCCGCCGCGGCGCTGCGACCCCGATGGGGTGCCTTTGGGCGCGGGGGCCTTGTTGCCTCCGGCGGGAGTGCCCTTGGCGTATGGCATCTCGTCTTCCTCGTCCTCCTCGTCGTCGTCATCGTATGACGATGCGGCGGCCTGTCCGGCCGAGGGGGAGAAGAGGCGCATCAGTGACTCGTATGTCACGCCGGCGCGTCGGAACGGCTCCATGAAGTCGGAGTTCTGTGCGTCGGAGTTGTGGAAGATGGCAAGAAGCAGGTGTATGTCGTCGACGATGTTGCTCTTGAGCATTCGGGCTTCGAGCACGCTGAGCTTGATGATGCGGCCCGTGAGGTCGCTCATCGAGACATCGGCCACCGCCACCGGACCCGAGAAGGCGTTCTCGGTAGCGGCTCCGAGCAGTGCGTTGTCGAGGCCCATGCGCAGCTGGCGTGCGGTCGAGTTGCGCACCACGCGGTCTATGAGGCGCATGGGCTCGCCGTCCGTATCGTCGAGAAGGGCGAGCAGAAGATGCTCGGGCAGGACATAGCGGCTGTTGTGACGGGCCGCTTCGCCCGGCGAGTTGCTCACCACTGTTTTGAATTTCTGAGAATATACTGTTTCCATGTGAATGTCTTTAGCACAAAGTTATAACAAAAATTGTGCCAAAGTGGTGTCCGAAGAGTGAAATTTTGTCTAAAATCGGGCAAAAAAGTTATTTTGTGCCGATTTTAACATTTCCACCCGACGATTTGTGTATGTTTTTCTCGCCGAATCTGACATTGCCGACCACGATGTCGCCGACAGACGAGGCATTGAGATTGCCGGTCTTGACAGTTCCGCTCTTGATTTTTATCTCCGCGCTCGACGAGGAATTGGCATCAAGGACGTCGGCCTTGATTGAGTCTATGTCGATGTCGCCGCTCGACGAGGCGTTGGCGTGGACCGTCTTGGCCGACAGTGACTTGATGTCGATGTCGCCGCTCGACGACGCCTGCAGCACGACGTTGGAGGTGTTGAGGGTGTAGACATCAATGTCGCCGCTCGACGATGTGGAGAGCGTGACGTCCGTACACTTCAGCGTCTTGATGTCGATGTCGCCGCTCGAGTTGGTCGATGCCCTGAGCGTGGTGCAGTCCACCGCCCCGAACTTGATGTCGCCGCTCGATGTGGTCTTGAGTGTGAGCGTGCCATTGCAGTTGAGCTTGGTGCCGCACTTGATGTCGCCGCTCGAATTGGCCTCGAAGCTGTTGATCATGGGGCCTGTCACGGTGACTGTCACCCCCTTGAGGCTGAATGACGGGGCGCGCATGCCAGATTTGTCGGGCCTGTCGGCATGGACCGAGAGTTTCGAGCCGTTGAGCTCTACCTTGACATATTTGATGCCCTCGTCGGGACCTGCGATCTTGACAGTGGTAGAGCCCGTGGACGTGGGGACGTAGACCACGTCCACGCCGGTCGTGCATTTGAGGTGCGAGATGTTGCCGTTGAACTTCTGCGTGCGTTCTGCGGCCTGAAGGGCCATGCCTGTCGAGAGGAAAGCTGCTGCAAGCAACGTGATGACTGTTTTCTTCATAATCAATTGTTAGTGTTTTCCTATATGACGCGGCAACGCCGGATTTGTTACACCGCCACGGTCGTTTTTTTGAAAATTCTGTCCACTATGGCCGCCAGTGCCCCGTCGCCGGTGACGTTGCATGCGGTGCCGAACGAGTCCATGGCTATGTAGAGGGCAATCATCAGCGCCACGGCCTGTGCGTCGAATCCGAGTATGGACTGCAGCAATCCTATCGAGGCCATGATGGCGCCGCCGGGTATGCCGGGCGCGGCAATCATGGTGATGCCGAGCATGGCTATGAAGTGCATGAAGAGGCCCGGGCCGTGGGGCACGCCGTGCATGGTCATTATGGCCAGAGCGCAGGCCACGATCTTGAGCGTGCTGCCGCTGAGGTGGATGGTGGCACACAGGGGCACGACGAATCCGGCAATATCCTCGCGCACGCCCATCTGTATGGTCTGCCGCAAGGTGACGGGGATGGTGGCCGCCGACGACTGGGTGCCGAGGGCGGTGAAGTATGCCGGCATCATGGTGGCGAGCATCCTGAACGGATTCTTGCCCGCTACGGCTCCGGCCACGGCATACTGTATCATCAGCAACAGCACGTGCAGCACGAATATGATGGCGATGATCTTGATGAAGCAGCCCAGAACGGAGCCTACCTCGCCGGCCACGGTCATGTTGAGGAAAATGCCGAATATGTAGACCGGCAGCAGGGGTATGACGGCCACGTTGATGGTCTTGGCCACGATGTCGCGCAGCTCGTCAAAGCCCTTGCGCAGCGAGTCCTTCTTGGAGAAGGCCACGCCCAGTCCGAGCATGAACGACAGCACGAGTGCCGTCATCACGGTCATCAGCGGAGGCATGTCGACCGTAAACCACGGCGCTATCTCGACCTTGTCCGATTCGGCCAGCATCATGCTCTCCTCGCTCCCGATGAACCACGGGAACGAGATGGAGCAGCAGACGTATGACATCATGCCCGAGAAGAGCGTGGCGCCGTAGGCAAGCAGGGCGGTGACGACCAGCATCTTTCCGGCGCGGGTGCCGATGTCGGCTATGGCGGGCGTGACGAATCCGATGATTATGAGCGGAATCATGAACCCGAGGAACTGGGAGAAGAGACCGTTGAACGTAGCCATGGCCTGTGCGGCCCACATGGGGGCCACGAGTCCCAGCAGGATGCCCGAGACGATGGCTATGGCTATGAGCGGAAGGAGTCCGAGACGTTTCATGCCCCACGTCATATCCAGAGGTGTGACGATGCGTCTGAGGGCATGCGCCAGTCGCCGCGGGGCGACAGGCATACCGAGCCGACCTTGGGCCCGTCGGGCAGACACGAGCGCTTGAACTGCTGGCTGAAGAACCTGCGCATGAACACCTTGAGCCACTTGTCTATGGTGGCGTTGTCATATTCGGCGGGCGTGAATGCGTGGCGCGCCAGATAATAGATGCGTTCGGGGGTGAATCCGTAGCGCAACATATAATATAGGAAGAAGTCGTGCAGCTCGTAGGGGCCCACGAGGTCTTCGGTCTTCTGGAGTATCTCGCCGTCCTTGGCCGCGGGGAGGAGTTCGGGGCTGATGGGCGTGTCGACGATGTCGAGCAGCAGCCTGCGCGCCTCGCTACCCTCGGGGTGGGTCATGGCGAAGTGGTGGACGAGGTGGCGCACCAGTGTCTTGGGCACGCCTGTGTTGACGCCATACATGGACATGTGGTCGCCGTTGTATGTGGCCCAGCCGAGTGCCAGCTCGGAGAGGTCGCCCGTGCCGAGCACGATTCCGTTGAGCTTGTTGGACATATCCATCAGTATCTGCGTGCGCTCGCGTGCCTGCGAGTTCTCGTATGTCACGTCGTGCTTGTCGGGGTCCTGACCGATGTCCCTGAAGTGCAGCTCGACGGCCGGGCCGATGGGTATCTCCATCGAGGTGACGCCGAGCACCTCCATCAGGTCGACGGCGTTTGAGTGCGTGCGGTGCGTGGTGCCGAATCCGGGCATGGTGATGCCCACGATGCCCTTGCGGTCGAGACCCAGACGGTCGAATGTCTTGACGGCCACGAGCAGGGCGAGCGTCGAGTCGAGTCCGCCCGAAATGCCCACCACGATGGTCTTGCAGTTGATGGCGTCGAGGCGTTTGGCCAGACCTGCGGCCTGAATGTTGATTATCTCGTCGCAGCGCTCCGAGCGGGCATCGTCGTCGGCTGGGACGAACGGGCGCGGGTCCACGCGGCGCATCAGTTTCTCGTCGGTCACGGGGGCATATTCCCGGCCCTTGTGGCAGTCGCAGGCGATGGTGCCGGCCATCTCGCGCTCGGCGCAGTCGGCAAATGTGGTCATGTGCATGCGGTCGCGAGACAGGGCCTCGATGTCGACGTCGCAGACCGAGCTGTTCTGTTCGGGATTCCATCGCGGATTGGCCTTGAGCACCGAGCCGTTCTCGGCAATGATGGCCTTGCCGTCGAAGACGAGGTCTGTCGACGACTCGCCCCATCCGGCTCCGGCATAGACGTAAGCGCAGATGCAGCTGCCCGACTGGCGCGAGATGAGGTTGCGCAGGTAGTTGTATTTGCCGATATGGTCGGGCGATGCCGATATGTTGGCGATGACCTGCGCGCCGGCCATGGCCAGACGGCACGACGGGGGCACGGGCACCCAGAGGTCCTCGCATATCTCGATGCCCACGAGGGCGCCGTGACACTCGAAGATGCGGTCGTCGGTCAGGCGGGCCTTGACGCCACCCACGCAGACCTCGGCCTCGAGGCCCGGCTCGACGGGACGCCACCAGCGGCGCTCGTAGAACTCGCTGTAGTTGGGTATGTATGACTTGGCCACGAGGTCGACGCGCCCGTCCCTGAGCAGGGCGGCGCAGTTGTAGAGCGCCGGGCCGAGCCTGATGGGGAGTCCGACGATGAAGTGCATGGGGGTGATGGCCGAGTATTCGACCAGACGGGCCAGCGAGTCTGACGCGGCGTCGAGCAGCGTCGAATTCTGGAACAGGTCGCCGCAGGTATAGGCCGTGAGCGACATCTCGGGGAAGACCGCGAGCTCGACCCGCTGGCTCTCGAACTCGTGCAGTTTCTCCATGATGCGGGCGAGGTTATATTCTGTGTCGGCCACCCTGACCTGAGGTGCGGCGGCGGCGACTCTGAGGAATCCGTTGTGCATAGTAGTGTCTGTTGGTCAATACGGCTACGAAATTAGCGAAAAATATTGAGACTCCGCAGAACTAACCGGAAGATTTCTCCGTTTTTAAAATAAAATCACGTTTTATGCCGTCAGCCATCCTTCATTATCTGTTGTTATTCCTCCTCTGGGGAGGAGGCATTGCCTATGTGGCCCTGATAGCGATGCTGGTGCTCAACGTGATTACCGAAAACCGCAATCCGCTCAGTACTTTAGGTTGGATAACGGCACTGGTCTTCATACCAGTTGTCGGCCCTCTGCTATACTTCCTCTTCGGCCGCAGCCTGCGCAACGTGCGCATGATCTCGCGCCGCAACAGGCGCCGCCTGCTCAAGTCGGAGACCCACTCGCCACTGCCGAGACTCGACCGCACATTCAGCCCCGAGAACCGCCAGCGCGTGCGTCTGGGCTATGCCGTGGCCGACGCCATACTCTATCCCGACAATTCGATAGAGGTATTCAATTCGGGTCAGGAGCTCTATGACGCCATGTTTGCCGACCTGAAAGTGGCCCGAAGCTATATAAACGTGCAGTTCTACATCATTGCCAACGACCGGCTCGGCCGCCGGTTGTGCGACATACTCATTGACCGTGCGCGGGCAGGGGTCAAGGTCAGGGTGATATACGACTATATAGGCTCGATTGGCAAGGACAGCCTGCAACTGTTCAACCGTCTGAAAGAGAACGGCGTGGAGGTACACGCCTTTTTCCGCATCCAGTTCCCCGACAAGATAAGCCGCCTCAACTGGCGCAACCACCGCAAGGTGGTGGTGATAGACGGCGAGAAGGGATACATCGGCGGCTTCAACGTGGCTGAACGCTATCTCGACGGGGGCCGCTTCGACCTGTGGCGCGACCTAATGGTGAGGGTAGGGGGGCCGGTGGTTGCCGGGCTGCAGAACCACTTTGCCATAGACTGGAACTTCATGGGACATCCGCTGCTCACCGACCCGATAAGGCCCGTGCCGCTGTCGGGCGACGACGTGGTGCGCGGCGTCACGGCACAGATTGTCGCCTCTGGCCCGACAAACCGTTGGGCGGCGACGGGATACATGTTCTTCAAGGCCATATCGGGGGCCAAGCGCAGGGTGTGGATACAGACGCCATACTTCCTGCCGGGCGAGGATCTGATCAAGGCACTGCAGTGCGCCGCCATGTCTGGAGTGGATGTCAGGGTGATGGTGCCCGAGAGATCTGACTCGGCCGTGCTGACATACGCCTCGAACAGCTATGTCGAGGAGTGTCTGCTGGCGGGCATCAAGATATATTTCTTCAAGCCCGGCATGTTGCACTCCAAGCTGCTGATTGTCGACGACGATTTCTCGACGCTCGGCTCGACCAACTTCGATTATCGCAGTTTCGACCACAATTTCGAGGAAAACATAATAATGTATTCGGCTGAGGCTAACGAGCTGCTGGCGCGTCTGTATGCCCGCGACGAGAGCGAGAGCGAACGCATCCGCATGGCTCGGTGGAACGCCCGTCCGCGGCGCGAGAAGATGCTCGAGTCGCTGTGCCGCCTGCTCAGCCCGATTCTCTGAAACAAATAATCACGATGACTATAATCGAAGCTATAAAGGAGCGCCGCTCGGTGCGCAGCTATGACGGCAATGCGCTGACCGTGCAGCAGAAGTCGGCACTGACAGAGGCTATTGACAGGTCTTACAGCCCCTTCGGAGGCCGTCTGACGATAAGGCTGAAGGAGTTTGACCTGCGCGAAGGCTACAGGCCCGGCACATACGGGATGATAAAGGGCGCGGTGGATTATTTTCTGCTCGGCATGGGCGACGACGAGGCATCGGCGCTGACGGCTGGGTTTCAGTTCGAGCAAGTGGTGCTCGCTGCCACCCGGCTCGGTCTGGGCACATGTTGGATTGCCGCGACGTTCCGCGGGTCTGACTTTGACCGCGGCGAGACATGGCCCGACGGCGAGGAGCTGCGCATAGTCTGCCCTGTCGGTACTCCACTCGGCCCATCGTTCAAGGACCGCGTGATACGCCTCAGTCTCGGCAGCCGCAAGCGCCTGCCCATGGACTCGCTGTTCTTTTACGGTGATTTCAAGCATCCCGTGCCTGAGGGCAACCGTTTCAGGGAGCCGCTCGAGATGCTGCGTCTTGCCCCCTCGTCGACCAACTCTCAGCCGTGGCGCGCATTGGTCGACGGCGATAGGGTACACTTCTATTACAAGCCCAAGAGCAAGGCTTCGGTGCTCGACTGCGGCATAGGTATGTGCCACTTTTACGAGACTGAAAAATATCTCGGTCACGATGGCACCTTCGCCAAATCTCCCGCCGCCCCATCGGCACCCGAAGACTGGAAATATCTTATTTCCTATACGCAAGGTGCCGGCGAGTGAGTTGCTTTGTGGAATTATTCCTTGATTGAGTTGAGGTCGCGGAAAAGTCTTACATACTTCGGCCAGTAATATGCCACACTATAAATCAATGCCAGTATGAGACCTATCGCCATTGCCCAAAAGCCAAAGCGATGATATTGCCATGCATTGGGGAAAAGAAGCGTGAAGAAGACCACCAAGCCCGTGCCAAAGATGATCTCGCCTGATAGTGCCAATAATTTCAGGTGTGCTGTTTCAGAGATCAGTTTTGCCGGAGTGAGGGTTGCAATGTTGATGTGGCGTAGCTTTCCATACATAAGAACATTCCATATTGCAGCAAGCGACAATAATACTACAAGGAATATTTTAAGATAATTCGGGAACGACTGAGGGTTTATGTTTGCATACGCAGCAACGGCGAAAATTACTGCAAGGATTATGTAGGAAGTAAATTCCTGACGAAATTTTTTGAGAATCCTTGACTTTGCGGTTTCGCAAGCCGACACATTTATTTGTATCTCAACATTGGTCTTGGCGAGAATTTGGTCAAGCGTCGACATACTTTTTTTTAGGTCATCAAGTTGCATATCATATCTGTTTAGAAAGTTTTTCCTTGATACGGTGTATCTTAACGGCAACCGTATTGCGTTTTAGTCCGAGAGTATCAGCAATCTCTTCGTAGGAATATTCATCAAGCCACAGGAGGATGATTGCTTTTTCTATATCTTCGAGTCTATTGATCAATGACAGCAGGGTCTGAAGATTTTCTCGCTCAGTGTCGTCGATTTCGGTTGATGCGTTGAGCAATCCCAAGTCCAACGAGACTGTTTCTATCCGTGGTCTTGATGAACGGAAGGTCATAAGGGCGGAGTTTACCGCTACCCTGTAAATCCATGTCGACATCTTGCTTTCGCCTCTGAATTGGTTGAGGCCCAGCCAGATATTGAGATAGATTTCTTGTCGCAAATCGTCAAAGGGCATTTTGTCGGTTGCGTAGAAATAGCAAACCTTGTTGATGATTCGGGAGTGTTCTTGAATTAACGAGGCAAACTCCCTTTCGTTTATCGGGGGACTTTCCATATTGAGTTTGTTTTTGCTTCGTTAGGTGCAGATTTAAGTCCGAAAGTTTCATCATTCCCGAAAAAATCCAATTAATTATACATCTTGAATGTGTAAAGTTATGAATCTAAAGCAATTTCGAGGTGCAGTATGGGGAATGGTCTGCCGGCGTCGTCGGTAGCGTCGCGGCCTGTGATGCGGAATCCCTTTGACAGATAGAATTTCAGCGCCGAGGGATTCTGCTCGTTCACATCCACCCGAGTGGCTCCCTTGCGCTTGGCAAAATCAATAAGCCGCGACCCATGGCCCCGTCCGCGGCAATCGTCGTCTATGAACAGCATCTCTATCATATCGGCATTCAGACCGATGAAACCTACCGGTCTGTCCTCATCCGAGATCGCATAAATATCTACAGCCGGAAAATATTCGGGGATCAGCGCCGACCTTATCCCGGCAATATCATCCTCGTCAAGAAAATGGTGCGTCGCCCGCACGGACCGCTCCCATATCCCGACCAGCGTCTCGTAATGGGTCAGCGGATTTTCACGGTGGGCAG